>JBMOJP010000132.1:0-4319 GCA_049315725.1 Chthoniobacterales bacterium
AATGGCTTCAGCCCTTTCGGCCCCCTCGTCTTTTGCAGCGCTGCGGCATCGGGCCTCCGTAGGCGAATGCGATATTGAGCATCGCGGAAAGCG
This sequence comes from Chthoniobacterales bacterium, assembly GCA_049315725.1. Taxonomy (GTDB): domain Bacteria; phylum Verrucomicrobiota; class Verrucomicrobiia; order Chthoniobacterales; family JACTMZ01; genus JACTMZ01. Next base: position 94 of record JBMOJP010000132.1, read on the forward strand.
CTCCCGCCACGATGGCAACCGTGACCCCGATGAGGGAATCCGTCAATGTGGGAGCCGCCTTTTCCGCCGTGGCAGCGGCGCGGTCCCGCAGGATCGAGGCCCACGAACTCACGCCAATCGCCACGATGAGCAACCCGAGTCCGGCGGCGAGCTGGCCGCCTTCTCCGGGGCCGATTTTGGCGGTGCCGAGGACAAGCGGGCCGACGCTTCCCACCAGGGTCACGGCCCCGCAGACAATCGCGTAGGCGAGGGAAAATCCAAGCCGCGGAATCGACACCGCGAACAGCAAAGCTCCAATCCCCCAGCCAACACCGCAGGCGGCCACGAGCATCACCGCGACCGGATGAGCAGGAAAAACGGCTTGAAACAACACCGGGGCAAAGCCGACGGCAAGGCCCGCAGGGATCAGGACGAGGGCGACCACGCAGTAGATCAGCCACGTCTGGTCCCATGCCAGCCGCCGGACCTTTTTTGCGGGGATGGCGAAAGATCCGCTAAGGCAGCCCGCGAGAAGGATGCCGAGCCACGCGGGGTTCATTCTAAGAACCTCCCGGCCTGATTCCGGACGCCGCAAAACGGGGGAGCATCTCCGGCAAACCAAAGGACCGTGGGCATCCTGCCCGCTTCGGAGACCATGCGGGCAGGATGCCCACGGTCCTTTGGAGAGGAATCCGACTTGCACTTATCGGAGATACGCTCGCAAAACGGGATATTTTCCAATGGGAGAGACATGATAATATCAGCTTTTTTGCGAGTAGGACGGGAGTTCCCCGGAGACATAGTGCTGGAGGTCCCGGATGATCGGGTCGTCGATGGGGGTTGCGAAATATCCCTGCGCGGAGGTGAGCAGATCGTCTGGCTCAAGCGGAATTCCCCGGCGGAAGACGGCTTTCACATTTCCGATATCATCGATCCGCTCCAGCGGATTCCCGGCCACCGCCAGGAGGTCGGCATCCATCCCGGCCCGGATGCGGCCGACCGATTTTTCCAGCCCGATGAGCCGGGCATTCGCCACCGTGGCCGCCCGCAGCGCATCCACCGGGCGGAGTCCGGCATCCACGTATTGGGCGAGTTCGTCGTGGAGGCCGAAGCCGGGAAGGAGGTTGATAAACGGCGAGTCGGTGCCCGCGCCAAGCACGACGTCCCGCTCGTGACATCTCAGCAGGAAGCGCTTGATGTGCGGCATCATCGACTGGTAGCGCAGCCGCTTCGAAGCCTCGCAGCGGCGGTAGGGAAAGCGTTCCCAAATCTCGAGCAATTGCGGGTGCAGCCACCGGCGGCGCCCGTCGTGCAGGAACGCATGCTCCATCGCCCGCCCCAGGCGATCCCACACGTTCACGGTGGGATTCATGGCCGTGCCATGCGCGAGGAACCGGTCGATCAGCCGGTCATCTTCCTCGGTGGTGGCTTCCCGCCATGCCACGTCGCAGCGGCTGAAGTGCTCGATCTCATCCAGCCGGGCGGCCGACGCCTCCTCCGCAGAGGTGCTGTTCAGGTGCGCCAGGACCTTGAGCCCGTGCGCGTGGCCTTCCTCGACCCCGGCACGGAGCATCGGCTCGCTGAGGCTGGCATAAAGTTTGATCGCATCGACTCCGTGGGAGACATTGTCGCGAATCGCCGCCCGCAGGCTGTCCTCGTCCGGATGGCGCTTCGCGATCTGCTGCCAGATCCCTTCCATGCCGTCCAGCGCCCAGCCGCAGCACAGGATCCGCGGCCCCCGCGCCGGGTCGACGAGGTTTTTTTCCTTTTGTCCGAGAATCCAGCCGAGATCGTTTCCCACATCGCGCACGGTGGTGACGCCGGCGGCGAGATAGGCGGGTCCGCAGCTTGCGGCGTAGTGGACATGCGCATCGATCAACCCCGGCAGCAGGGTGCAATCGGGGAGATCTCTGCGCGGCACGCCTGCGGGGATTTCACCCGCGGGCAGAACCGCCTCGATCCGGCCATCGGCGACCAGGACGGCCTGGCCTTCGAGCGCTTGGTCCCCATCCCAAATCCGGAGGGGAATCACGGCTTCCCGCCCGATGTTCGGAGGAGCGCTCATGGTGTGTGGGCCGGCTTTTCGTCGCGGCCGAGAAACCCGAAGAGCCGATCGCGGACGGCGGGATCCCGCAGCGGGATCGCCTGGAGAAAGTTAAAGCTATAAACAAGGTGGCCTTCGTATCCGCACGTCTTGCCCGACCAGTCGAAAAATTCGGCCCCGTAGGGATTGATGTCCACGACGCCGTTTTGAAATCCACCGCCGTTGGGAAAGAATCCCTTGTGCTGGCGCTCGACCATCTTTTCCAAAATGGCATCGGCGCGCTCGTCATTTCCCACCATGTAGTTGGCCACGAGGAACCACATCGTCGTGGAGACGACCGCGCCGCCATTCAGGTAGCGCTGGAAGGTTTCCGAGCCATCCGGCTTTGTCCCGCCCCAGCTCGCGAACTGCAGGTTGGCCGGGACCGGGCGGTAATTCAGCGGCACGCCAAGATCGAAACGATCGAAGCCGGATCCCTGCAAGGCGGCCCAATATTTATCCAGCATGGTTTTGGCGTCCGCCGGCTCCAGCAGGCCATACAGGGTGGCGAGGCTGGTCGGCACGTCGGAATGCACGTCGTGCAATTCGCCGTCGAGGCTCCTCCACCAGGCGATCCAGCCGGTTTCCGGATTGAAGAACGTCTTGCGGAACGACTCCTTGAGCTTCGCCGCGCTCGCTGCGTATCGGGCGCCGCCCTTGGCATCGCCGGATTTGTTGGCGAGGGCTTCGAGGCACTTGAAGGCGCGATGCGCGAGGACGTTCACATAGGCGTTCTTGTGGCCGCTGCTGTAGGTGTCAAACGCCGTGTCGCCAAAGGCTCCGGTGCCCGCATTTCCCGGCAGCTTGGATTCGATCAGCCCGTCGCCATCGACATCGCGGGCCTCCAGATAGGCGATGGCGGGGGCGAGCTTCGGCCACCATTTCTTCATCCATTCCAGATCGCCCGTGGCTTCGACCACTCCCCAAAACCCGATGATGAGGGCCGGGTTGGCATCCATGGCACCGGGATTGCGATTCACGTAGAGCACCTCGCCTTCGGGAGTGATTTTATTGGTGAGGTGATATTCGACCGTATGGCGCAGGAAATCCGCGCCCGCGAGGCCGATGCCTCCCTTCGGCTGGAGCAGGGTGTGATCCACCAGCCAGAACAGGGTGGAGCCGACGGGATTGCTGATGACATTGTTGCCCCAAACGCCCGCGAGGCTTCCGTCCGTGCCGTCGGTCGGACCCCATTGCGAGGTCGCGAGCGGCAGGTTCCACCAGCCGCGGCGGGCCTTGAGCCAGAGCGCCTCGCTTTTGCCGGGCGTCGGATTCTCCAGGTTCACCGGGGCGAAATCCATGGCCAGCCTGGGCGGCGCAGCCGCCGGCGAGCTGAAGGCGAGCGTCGTCTGGCGGAGCTTGCGGTTGCCGGTGAAACGCGCCTCCGCGGGCAGGGTGGAGGTCACCGCCATCGTGCCCATATCGGGCGCGATCAGCAGGCCGGGAAGACGGCCCGTGTCGGGAAAGGTCCAATCCGTCGCGTGAAAGCTGGTGGCGCACATGCGCGGGTTTAGCTCCAGGGCCAATGCCAGACGCGCGCCGGGGCCGGCCTTTTTCGGATCCAGCTCGGCCGAGACGGACAGCCTGCCATTGGCGAGCGCGGTGTGGAAACTTCCCAGCGCCTGCCCTTTTTCCCGCGCCAGTTGGCCGGTGAGCTCCGACTTCGTGATGGCCAATGATTCCACAAGGAGCGGCACGTGGGATTCGCCCGCGCGCAGCGAGAACTGGAGCGGCCGGCGGAGCAGGTTGTTGATTTCGCGCCCGCCACCCTCGGTGTCCCAGCCCAGGTGCGTGATAAGTCCGGTATCCTTCAGCGCCTTCACCAGCAGTCCCGCGGTGGGGGATTCCCCCGCTTGCCCTGCCTGCTGCAAGCTGAGCGTCTCCGCCGCTTCCGCCTTCCGCGGCGACGGCTCCAGAGCGGAGCTCACCAGATCCGCAGCCGGAAACTGCATTTCCCAAAGCGCTTGGGTGGAGGGCTCCCGGATCGGCCATCCGCTCACCTTGCCGGATCCGCTGCTGGTCACCAGCAGCGTGCCGCGATCACGCGACAGGCTGAGGTAGACGACCTGGCTGGCCGGCTCCCCGGTGATCCAAGGTTCCCCCGCCGCCTCGGGCGTCATTGCATCTAGCTTGCGGCTGGTCGCTTCCCGCCACTTCCGAGATT
>JBMOJP010000133.1:0-4295 GCA_049315725.1 Chthoniobacterales bacterium
ACGTCGCAAAGTCGGAGAGCCATTCCCGATTGAGGGCGGCGATGTCGTTCTGGTGGACAACGGCAACCTGCACATGAAGGTGCTGGAGAAAAAAAACAACTGCATCCGCTGCGAAGTTCTGACCCGCGGGGTGCTGGGTTCACGCCGACACATCAACCTGCCGGGGGTCAAAGTCAACCTGCCCCCGATGACGGCGAAGGACCTGGGGGACATTGCGGTGGGGGTGGCCGCCGAGGTGGATTACTTTGCGCTGAGTTTCTGCCGCGAGGCCTCCGATGTGGAGGCGATGCGGGCTGAATTGAAGCGCCTTGGCAGCGACGCCTTCATCATCGCCAAGATCGAGGACCAACATGCCGTCAAAGTGGTCAAGGACATCGTCCAGGTGGCCGATGCGGTCATGGTCGCGCGGGGCGATCTCGGCATTGAATGCCCGATGGAGGAACTACCGATCATTCAGCGACGAATCGTCAAGATGTGCGTGCGCGGCGGCCGGCCAGTCATTGTCGCGACCCACATGCTCGAGTCCATGATCACCAACCCACTGCCCACCCGGGCGGAGATCACCGATGTGGCCAACGCCATCTACGAGCAGGCCGATGCCATCATGCTCAGTGGCGAGACCAGCGTGGGCCAATACCCGGTCTCCTGCGTGGAAACATTCGACCGCGTGGCCCGACGGATCGAGCGAAGCGGCGGGGCGGGCTTTGCCCGCGAAGCCATAATGGAGGGGCCGCGGCAAAAAACCGTGGCCGCCGCAGTCAGCCTGGCCAACAACTTTCCCCAGGCGAAGATCCTCGTTTTCACGTTTGCCGGAAACATGGCCGCTTATGCTTCGCACCTGCGGCCGACGCAGGCGCCCATCCATGCGTTCTGCCCGGACGAGAGGGTCTGCCGCCGGATGGCCCTCCTCTACGGTGTGCAAGCCCACCGGATGGGGTTTCTGGCGGAGCCGGACAAGAACGTCTTCGCGGCCGAGGCCGCGCTGCTGCTGAAAGGCATGGCCGAATCGGGCGACCACCTCGTCGTCATCACGGATATCGTCGAGGGTGATCGCCGACACGAGTCCGTGCAGCTTCGCGTTATTCCCTGAGGTTCAACGGGGGTGCCGGAAACCGACACCCCCGCTGGACCACCAAGACGAATCTTCTCCAGGCGCTACGCCGGGGCGGACTGCCTATCGGGAAACTTCAACTCCTCGCGCTTGTGCAGGGCCTTGCGCATCTTGAGCAAGGCGATGTTCTGCAGCTGGCGGATTCGCTCGCGAGTCACGCCGAACTTGACACCGACTTCCTCGAGCGTGCGCTCGCGTCCGCCAGCCAAGCCGAAGCGGAAGGCGATAATCTTGCGCTCACGCGGATCGAGCGCTTCTAGCAAATCCCCCACCTCGTCGCGCAGGTCCTTGTCGCGCAGCGCCTCGAAGGGATCCTCCGCCCGATCGTCGCTGACCATGTCGCCGAAAGGCGTTTCATCGTCGGCGCTGATTCGGGCATCCAGAGAGGCCGGACGAATCGCCACAGTCTTAAGGTGCGAAACCTTGGCCAGAGCCAGGCCTAATTCCTCGGACAATTCCTCATCGCTCGGCTCGCGGCCGAGTTCTTCGGTCATGCGGGCCGCCACACGGCGGATCTTGCCGATTTTGTCCACCAAGTGGACAGGCAACCGGATGGTTTTGCTCTGATTGGCCAGAGCGCGCTTGATAGATTGTTTGATCCACCATGAGGCGTAAGTGCTGAGTTTGCCCCCCTTTTTGGGATCGAAACGCTCAACCGCCTTCATCAGCCCGATGTTCCCTTCGGAAATCAGATCGAGCAGAGGCAGCCCGTAGTTGTTGAAGTCATGGGCAATCTTCACCACGAGTCGAAGATTTGCTGTGATCATCTTCTCGCGGGCTTTTTTGTTGCCACGTTTGATCTGCGCCGCGAGTTTCACTTCCTCGGCGGGAGTGAGAAGCGGAACTTGGCTGATCTCGCGGAGATAAAGGCCGATGTTGGTGTCTGGTGATTCCATAATGTGGGGTGTTTGGAGGTTTTTCGGTGACGCAGATTTCGACAGGGAATCCAAACGATCGTTCAATTTAATTTGCCCAGAGAGAAAAATGTGCAGGGAACAAAGGCCGCGTTCAGGCCACGGGGCAGGCATGAGACTCATGAAGGAGTGCAAAACTATGCCGAGGAGCATCGCGACCCCTCGCAGCACGTCGAGATCGGTGCGCCTCGGATCCGCAGTGTTGAGGTCACCCAGCTTTTGCCTGGTGGAGACCGTAAAGTCCGGTGTGCGGGCCTTGTCCTGTGGATCCAGTCATGGGCGGGAACGCCTTCCATCCTAGTCACCGGGGGCCGGTTGAGCCAGCTATCCTGCGGGAATCCTGCGAGCACAGGCCATTTCAAGATGCCTTGCTCCGGCGGGCTCCGGACGCTATGCACACAGGAATGACCCCACGTTGTCGCTGCACTTGCCTGCTTGCTCTCGTCGTCCTCTTCGTTCGCGCACCACTCCAGGCCGAGACCCCGCTCGAAGAGCAGATGGATGCGATGAAAAGCGCTTTCCGCAGCCTCAAGGCGGCGATGGAAGCGCCGGCTGATGCCGACAAAGACAAATATGTCGCCTCCGCGGACGAACTGAGATCGGCGGCCGTCAAGGCCAAGGAGTTCGCTCCCAAAAAACTCGGCGAGATCCCGGAGGGCGATCGCGAGCAGTTTCTGGCCGACTACCGGCAGTCCGTCGACCAACTGGTCGCCCTTATCGATCAGCTCAAAACCCAACTTGCCACGGGTGATTGGGACGGCGTGCGCGCGCAGATGAGACTCATCAACCGCGCGCAAGGTGACGGGCACGAGAAATTCCGGAGCGAGGAACCTTGAGGCGATTGCTCATTTGGGTCTGCGGTGCCGGCGTCACTCTGTTTGCCGCCATCCAATTTGTCCCGTCTGCACACACCAATCCGCCGGTCGAGTTCGACGCCGAGTGGGATTCCCCGCGCACGCGGGATTTGTTTTACCGGGCCTGCGCCGACTGCCACAGCCACGAAACGAAGTGGCCCTGGTTCAGCAAAGTCGCCCCGGCTTCCTGGCTGATTGCCAACCACGTGCGTGAGGGGCGTCGCGACATGAATGTTTCGGTGCCTGACGAAGTCGATGTCACCGAGGCTGTCGCGCAAATCCGCAACAACCGGATGCCTCCTGCCGACTACCGACTGCTTCACTCGGACGCGCGGCTCGATGAAGCCGAAAAGGCCGACCTTATTTCCGGGTTGAAAAAGACGTTTTGATCCAGGGCCCTCGGTCCGGCCGCGTGCTTCGGTTGTTTATATAGCTCGTGGCGGAGGCGAATTCATTCCATCAGACGCCGGTGACACCAAGCAAGGGGCAACAGCTGCAGCCGATCGCCCGCGACGAGTTCCATTGGAGGTTGTCCGGCGCGCTGCACGGGAGCCGGCTGGTCTCGTGGGAAGATCCGCGTATCGATCGTGCCTTGCTGGAACCGTGCGAGGAGAGCGCAGAGCAGCAGGGGTCAGTCCTGGGTCAGCAACTGTATCCTCCCGCCACGGGCTCAACCCCAACCACAACATCTGGAACAACAATGGCACGTGGTGGTGCCACTTCACCGTCCACCACCCCGACCACACGAAGGAGCGCGTCCGCGTTTCCCTCGGCACCAAGGACCGCGAGCAGGCCCGCCGCCAGCGTGACTTCATCATCCGCGGCACGACCGCCATCGCGGCCCGACTCCCGCGCCGTCGAGCCCAAGCCATGCCCGATCTCCCCGATGCTGGCGTGGACCCATCCCCGGGCAAAGCCCGTGAACATTGGGCCGGTGCTTATGACACACAGAGTGCTCGGCTCCCGGCCGGTCCTCTGCTGGTTCTGGTTGCGGCCGCGCGTGCGAAGGGACAACACGCAGTCGTGTGGGATCGCCGGCGAGGCGGCGGATGATTTCGTATTCATTGGGCGTTTGGATTCAAACGCACCAGGCAGAGATTTTGTTCCGGCCGATCCGATCAGCCAGCACATCGACACGAAGGAGACTTGCTCCTCCGCATCAGCCACCGTGGGATCTCTTCCCCGGTCAGGACCGGGATTCACCGGCGATGCCTTGGGCGATTTGGAATTCCCGGGAAAGGTCGATACCTGCGTCTTGCCCGGGGGCAATCTGTTGCAGGCCGACATACATCAAAGCCACCAACTGCAGTCCGGTGAATTTTCCGGGCAGGCTCTTCAGCGTGTATTTGGCGGCGGGGTCCGATCACCCAGGCTATGGGGCCACGTTTCCATGGCGCAGGGGAGCAAAAAGGTTGC
>JBMOJP010000134.1:0-4249 GCA_049315725.1 Chthoniobacterales bacterium
GATCACCCAGGCTATGGGGCCACGTTTCCATGGCGCAGGGGAGCAAAAAGGTTGCCTCAGCTGCGGTGCTTTGCAGAGGCACCGAGCAACTTCGCTCGAAGGCGTTCGGAGGCAGGCGTCTTGAGACCGCTGAGCCACGAGGTGTATTGGAGCACCGACAGGGCCGCGGAGGGTTGTCGCAGGCAAAGGAGCAGCCGGGCCTGCAGCAAACCGAAGCCATGAAGCAGCCTCGGATGATGCGCCAGCAGTTTTTCCGCCCGCCTAATGAGCGGCTTGATCCGCATCCCGCGTCCCACCGCCGAAACGTGGTCGCGCGCGCAGAGGACATGCCCGGGGCACATGGCGAGACCGCGTCGCAACCAGCGGGCGGCACGCAGCGGCTTCCCGGCATTGAGATAGAATCTACCGACCTGATGTGTGACGGAAGGGTGGTCGATCTCGAGTGAGGCGATCAGGCGTCCGGCTTCCCGCAAGGCAAACCGCCGGTCCTCGCCTTGGAGGAATCCGATGCAGCGCACCAAAGTTTCCAACGGCCAGGGACTGGAAGATAGGGCTTGGCGAAACCAGCGCGCAGCCTCCTCGTGGTTTCCCTTTTCAGCGGAGATTTCCGCCAGCGTCCGCAAGACCCAGACCGGCTGACGCTCGTCCGTCCCGGCCAACTGGCCCAAGATTTCATACTCCTGTCCGGTATCTCCGGACCGCTCGGCCTTGCGGGCCTCGAAGCGCGACATGACCTGCGCGGTCGGATTGCCGGGGCGGGGCAACGCACGTGTGCGGTCCAACAGGTCGTCGAACTGCTCGCCGACAAGACGCATTCCCGCAGCCTCGGCGACGGCGCCATGGCTCCCCTCGACGTCCGCTGTGAGAACGCTGCCGCTGGAGACTTCTCCCCAGCCGCTCGTCGGGTCGCCGCGATACCAAGCAGCGTTTTCCCCCGCCCGGAAGTAGATGATGTGGGCTCGGACCGGCGCCGCCGGGGTGGCTGCCAAGAGCCAGCCGTTATAGGTCGCCTCGCCGGATTCCGGTCGTCTTCGCGCGACACCCGGCCTCCGATGGTCGAGTTCGGCGTCGTCATCGAGCACAACGACCGCCGGAACCTCGACGCCCCGGGTCAGCGCAGCTATGGCTAAATGCAGCGCCACGTGCGCACCGAGCGAAAAACCGACAAAGACAACCTTCTTGTCCGGCAGCACCTCGAGAACATCCGGAATGACTTCTTCCGCGAATTCCTGCCACGAATTCCAAGGTCCGGGTCGGTCTGGATCTGTGTGCCCTTGAACAACGGCAAGGCTGTGACGCGTCTTCAGTTTCGTCTGTCCGCTGTGGCCGAAGCTTACCGATCCGCCCAGCCCCGGGGCAATGCAGATGGCGACCCCGGTATTCGCTCGTTGAACGATCGTGCACCTCCCGGCCTTGTCCGCGGCGCCCGGAGCCAACTGCCCGGAAATATGGCGGGCTACCGCCGCCGGGGACGCGCTGCGCGTGAACACCGCCGGAGGGATGGCGACTCCGAATTCCGCTTCAAGCCCGATCAGCAGGTCGACCGCGGAGAGGGAGTTGCCGCCGGATTCGAAGTAATCTTCATCGCTCCGTGGCCGGCGCCCAAGGACTGTTGCGAAAACCGCCGTCACCTTCTCCAGCAGCTCACCGGCCACGGCTTCAGGCACTTCATCCGGTGGGTTGTCCGTCCTGCAGCAGCGGTCTCCGTAGTGCTTGGCAAGGTGTTTGCGGGAAACTTTTCCGGAAGCCGTTCTTGGCAGGTCTCCAGTCTCGAGAAGGATGAAGTCCGGCACCATCCACGAGCGGAGCCGGGCGTCGCAGTGCGTCCGGATTTCATCCACGGTGATCCCGGCCGCCTTGACGGCCAGCGCGGACTTCTCTCCCAGAACCGGGTCCGGCACGGCGAAAACGGCCGCCTCCAGAACGCCCGGCAAGCGGAGCACCTCCTGCTCGATTTCCGCCGGAAAGATCTTCTGTCCGCCGCGCGTGATGCGGTCGTCGATCCGACCGGCAACCGAAAGCCTTTCGTCGGCCGAGCGGATTCCGAGATCTCCGGTCCTGAGGAAGCCGTCGGGGGAGATGCTCAGGGGCTTTCCGGAGACCAGCGGATTGAAGGTTCCACCGCGAATCAGGATTTCCCCCGACTCCCCGACGGGAAGATCCTGCCCGGCACCTCCGACAATCTTAACCTCCCAGCGCGGATGGATCTTCATCGCCGTTTGGCCGCCGTCCTGCCGCTGGTTCATGGCGACGAACGGACAAACCTCGCTGAGACCGTAGAACTGGACGGTTTCGCAGCCGAAGGTATCCGTGATTTCCTCGCACAGGCCTGGTTCGACCCGGTCTGAGCCGATGCTGGCCAGCCTCAGGCCACGGGGTTTCCAGTTTTTTTCCCGGCACCAAGCGAGCAGTTGCCGGTAAAACGTGGGGACCATGGACACGTAGGTCGGCGCGAAATCGTCGAACCACTTGGCGGCAAGGGGAAGCTGGAACCCGCCCGTCCAGCACACGGACCCCCCGGCAAGCATGACCGAGAGCGACGAACGCCACAGGGAGTGTAGATGGGCGACCGGCATCATGCATAGAGCCCGGTCGTCCTCACGGAATTCCAGCCATCTGGCGTGTTCGGAAACGGCATCGATCAGACCCGCGGCAGTCTGCCCCACAAGTTTCAGCCGGCCGGAAGTGCCGGAAGTGCAGGAAATCAGCGCGAGATCCTCCGGAACAGCCGGCTTCGATCGGCGATCGAAGGATCCTTCGAATCCCACGGCTCCACCCGGGGTATCCGGAACCAGCAGCAGGGGAATTCCATTCGATCGGGCCTCGAGGGTTAGCGGCGCGGACGGGCGATGCTTCATCATGACGGCCCGGACGCCAAGCTGGTCTAGCAGTGACCGGTAAAACGCGGCGGTCTCCTGCGCCGGGATGGGGACGGCGACCGCGCTTGAGGCAACCGCCAGCAGGGCCTCGAGAGCTTCCGGGCCATCGGGCAGCGCGATGAGGATCGCGTCTCCACGGAGGATGTCCTTGGCTTCGAGTTGGCCCCGCAACGCCGCGACCCGTTCCGCCAGCTGCCGAAACGTCCACCGCGTGGCCAGGTCCGCGCCGGTCAGCGCCTCACGGTCTCCATGCCAGACGGCCAGAGATTCCAGCCAAGACTCGACGACGCCGTAAGGATCAGGGCTGCTCACCATCACCTCGCGTCCATTTGAAAAAGGGGCTCAGGCGGCCATGGCGACGAGCACACAGCGTTCGCCTTCGAAAGCGTGCCGTCCGTGCGCTACGCGCTCGTTGTCGACGAGGAGCACATCGCCCTCTTGCCAGCCGAAGTCGTGCTCGCAATCCCGGCATACCGCGTCGATTTTCAGGATGTCCTCCGGCGGAATCGGGGTGCCGTCGCCGAAGAATACCATCTTCGGGAAATTATCCGGGTCACCGAAAATCTTCTTTATCTTGTCGAAGTTAGCCATGCCCAGATGCGCCGGATGCCAGTTCACTGCTTGGTTATACCACAGATCCTCGCCGGTCACGGAATGCCGGCGATGGGACGGGTGAGTCCGGCTGACGAAAAGCCCGTCTTCTCTCCATTCGTATTCCAGCCCTTCCTCACCATCCAGCAACGCCGAGACCTCGTCCCGGTCTTCTGTCTCGTAGGTCTTCTGCCAAGACTTTCCGAAGCCGGCCCCGTGATGCATGAAGGCGGTGTAGCGCAGCCCTTTTTCCCGGAAGCTATCAGCGATTTCGTTGGGGAGTTTTTCCCCGATCTCCGCCAGATAACCAAGCGGCGTGGCCCCGCCCGATTGGGCGTTCTTCATGCAGAAAAACCAGAGGCGGCCCGGGATGTTCGGCGTGTAGCTCATCTCGCAGTGCAGCGGGATATGAACCGTTGCGACATACTCCGTGGAGGTGTAGATGCGACCCTCCACCTTGCTCCGTGGAGATCCGCCTCCAGTGTAGGCGAGCAGATCCGGCGTCAGCGCGGTGACAACCGTTCGAAAATCCTCCGCTGAGGCGACCCGGGCTTCCCTGAAAAGCAGGGCCCCGTGGGCCAGAAGCTTCTCCTCCAGAGCCTCGCGATGGCAGGAGATCCGTTCAGCCAATCCCTGCGAAGTCAATCCGGAGGGAAAATCGTCAACTCGATGTGGCAACGTCGTAATAACAGAACAATTCTTACCCCCCACCGACTTGCGCAGTCAATGCCTCCGACTGACAGGACGGCTGCGTCCGCGGGGTCGGCTGGCTGTTCATG
>JBMOJP010000050.1:0-18838 GCA_049315725.1 Chthoniobacterales bacterium
GCCTACCTCAACCGTCAGATGGTCAGCATCGGAAGTATCGCGGTTTTCATCATCGCTCTCGTCTGGGCTGGGCGCGGCCTCGAGTCGGCCGCCGGGTTTTTTGTCGGTGCCTTCTGCTCCATGGCGGCCGGCTATATCGGCATGACCGTCGCCGTGCGGGCCAACGTTCGCACCACGCAAGCCGCCACCATTTCTCCGCGGGCCGCCCTGCGTGTCGCCTTCAACGGCGGCGCGGTCACCGGGCTCCTCGTCGTCGGTCTCGCGCTTCTCTCCGTCGGACTGATGTTCATCGCGGTGACCCACTTTTCCACCGCGGCCGACCCGACCCGCGCCGCGCTCGATGCCCTCATCGGCACGGCCCTGGGCAGCTCGCTCATTTCCGTCTTCGCCCGCCTTGGGGGCGGCATCTACACCAAGGCGGCCGATGTCGGGGCCGATCTGGTGGGCAAAATCGAGAGCAAGCTCGATGAGGACGACCCGCGCAATCCCGCCACCATCGCGGACAACGTGGGCGACAACGTGGGCGATTGCGCCGGCATGGCGGCCGACGTTTTTGAAACGTATGCCGTTTCCCTCATCGGCGCGGTGCTCATCGGTTCGCTCACCGCCACGGGCGAGGCTGCCTCCGCCGCCATCGTCCTTCCCTTCCTCATCGGTGGCGTTTCCATCGTCAGCGCGGTCATCGGCATTCTCTTCGTCAATCTGACCCGGCTGCCGCCCTCGCGGGCGCTGCAGGGCGGCGTGCTGACCAGCGCCCTTCTCTCCGCTGTGGCGTTCTGGCCCCTGACCCAGGCGCTCCTTCCTGCCGGGGTGGAAATCGCGGGCAAGGGGCACTGCACCGCCGCCAACGTTTTCGGGGCTTCCCTCATCGGCCTCGTCATGACCTACGTCGTCCTGATGATCACCAACTACTACACCTCGACCGACCACCGGCCGGTGCGGCGGCTCGCGCAGTCCTCCGAGACGGGGCATGCGACCAATATCATTTCCGGCCTCGCCCTCGGCCTGCACGCCACCGCCTTGCCGGTGGCCTTCATCGGCATCGCCATCCTGCTCTCCTACCACTTCGCCGGCCTCTTCGGCATCGCCGTCGCCGTCATGGCCATGCTTTCCATGTCCGGCATCATCATCGCGCTCGACGCTTTCGGCCCGATCACGGACAACGCCGGCGGTATCGCCGTGATGTCCGGCCTCGACCACAACGTGCGGAAGACGACCGACGACCTTGACGCGATCGGCAACACGATGAAAGCGGTGACCAAGGGCTACGCCATCGCCTCCGCCGGGCTGGCCGCGCTCGTGCTTTTCGGCAGCTACGTGGAGGAACTCAAGGTCGCCTACCACCAACTCGGAGCCACCTTCGACCTCGCCTTCGATTTGCAGGATCCCAACGTCATCATCGGGCTCTTCATTGGGGGCGGACTTCCCTTCATTTTCTCCGCCTTCAGCATGGATGCCGTCAGCAAAGCGGCCGGCGCCGTGGTCAGGGAGGTGCGCCGTCAACTCGCGCTCAAGCCGGGCATTCTCGAGGGAAAGGACGTGCCCGACTACGGCACCTGCGTCGACATCGTGACCAAGGCGGCCCTGCGCGAAATGATCGTCCCCGCTATTCTCCCGGTCGCCGTGGTCATTGCCGTGGCCTGGCTGCCGTTCTTCGGCCCCAAGGTCCTCGGCGGAGTGCTCGTCGGCACGATTGTCACCGGGCTCTTCATCGGCATTGCCATGACCTCCAGCGGCGGCGCGTGGGACAACGCGAAGAAATTCATCGAGCTCGGCAGCCACGGCGGCAAGGGTTCGCCCGCCCACGACGCCAGCGTGACCGGCGACACCGTCGGCGACCCTTACAAGGACACGGCCGGCCCGGCGATCAACCCGATGATCAAGGTCGTCAACATCGTCGCCATCCTCATCATCCCGGTCTTCATCAAATACTGGGTCGCGGGCTGAGGCCCTGCCTGGTCCGGCCGGTGGATTGACAGCCCGTCGGTTGATGCGAATATGCGTTTATGCGCACGACTCTCGAAATTCCCGACGACATTTTCAAGAAAGCCAAGCTGCAGGCCGTGCAGGAGGGTGTGGCGCTGAAGGACGTTGTCACGCGGGCCCTCAGGCGCGAATTGACCCCTGGCAGCGTCAGCGCGGCGTTGAGAAAAGCCCGGGCTGAACGGCTCTTCAAGAGGCTGGACAAGGCGGGCAACACGCGCCCGGTCGGTCGGTTGAACCGGAAGGAAATCTATGACCGCCCGGTGCTTCGCGGACACTAATGTCTTTCTCTATGCGGCCTCGAAGGCCCCGGAGGACTGCGGCAAAAGGCAGGTGGCGCGCGCCCTTCTCGCCTCGGAGGACGTGGGGATTTCGGCCCAGGTTTTGCAGGAATTCTTTGCCGTCGCCGCAGGAAAGAAGCGGCTGGGCCTCTCCGAAGCCGAGGCGCTGCAGATCGTCACGGTGATGATGGAGTTTCCCGTTTTACCGGTGACCGGCGAGCTTGTGCAGGAGGCCATCGCGTTGAAATTGAGGCATGGCATTTCTTATTGGGATGCCGCCATTCTGGCGGCGGCCCACGAGCTTGGTTGTGAACTGCTCTATTCCGAGGATCTCAATGCCGGCCAGGACTACAGCGGCGTGCTCGTGCAAAATCCTTTCGCGAAGCCCTGAGATGGGTTCCACTTCGCGCCGCCTGCATGCTGACCTCCGAAACCAAACGACGCATTGATGCCTGCCGCGACATTCTCGTGGGCAAACTCCCGCAGCCGTCGAATCAGGTCGAACTCATCACGCTGGCGTTGATCTACAAATTCATGGACGACCTCGATGAGGAATCCGTGAAGCTCGGCGGCAAACGCAGCTTCTTCACCGGCGAACTGGCCAAGTATCGCTGGCGCAATCTCCTCCCGCAGACCGTCTCCGCCGACGAACGCGTCACGCTCTTTTCCGAAGGCGTCGAAGCCCTCGGCCACGCGAAGAAAGCCGCGCACCTCCCCGGCCTGTTCCGCGACATCTTTCGCAACGCCTTCCTGAAATTCCGCGACGGTCGCATCCTCACCATGTTCCTCACCGAGGTGAACGGCTTCGCCTATTCACACAGCGAGGAACTCGGCAACGCCTTTGAATACCTCCTGCAATGCACCGGCGCGCAGGGCGAGAACGGCCAGTTCCGCACCCCGCGCCACATCATTGACTTCATCGTCGCCTGCCTCGACCCGCAACCCGGCGACAAAATCCTCGACCCCGCGTGCGGCACGGGCGGCTTCCTCGTCTCCGCCTACCGGCACATCCTTGCGCACAGCACTTCGCCCGGCTCGACCATGCCCGGCGACCAGCTCACCCACGCCCAGCGCCAGAAGGTCTATGGCAACCTCGCCGGCTACGACGTGGACGACCAGATGGTGAAGCTGAGCAAGGTGAACCTCTTCCTCCACGGCTTTCCCGACCCCGCCATCCACATCTACGACACCCTGAGCAACGACGCCCGCTGGCACGAGAAGGCCGACCTCATCCTCGCCAATCCGCCGTTCATGACCCCGAAAGGCGGCGTCACCCCGCACACCAAATTCCGCATCGCCGCGAAGAAGGCCGAGGTGCTCTTCACCGACTACATCGCCGAGCACCTCAGCGGCGACGGACGCGGCGGCGTCATCGTGCCCAACGGCATCGTGGCCACCACGCAGAACGCCTACGTGAAACTGCGCCGCTTCCTCGTCGAGGACTCGCTCGTCGCCGTCGTCTCGCTCCCGGCGGGCGTGTTCAAGCCCTACTCCGGCGTGAAGACCAGCATCCTCCTGCTCGACAAAAAACTCGCGCGGCTGACCAAGAAAATCCTCTTCCTCAAAATCACCGCCGACGGCTTCGACCTCGGCGACCAGCGACGGGAAATCGAAGCCAACGATTTGCCCGAAGCGGAACGCGTGGTGAAAGCTTGGTTGAGGGGAAAGCTGGATTCGTCATTTGAAACGGACCTCGCATGGAAACTGGTCGAAAAGACAACCCTGCTCGAACACCGCGCTTGTAGCCTTCAAGCCGAAGTATTCTTCGGCGAAAAAACGGTGGCCAGTTCTGTTGAAATGGTTGCTCTTGCTGAAGTGGCGACGTTTGGCAGCGGCGGCACGCCGTCAAAAGCGAACGCAGCTTTCTGGCGTGGGAACATTCCTTGGGTTTCGCCCAAGGACATGAAGTCGCTCGTCATCACGGACACCGAAGACCACGTTTCCGTCGAAGCCATCGAAAGCAGCGCCACAAAACTGCTGCCCGCTGAAACCGTGCTGTGCGTGGTTCGCTCCGGCATTCTCCAGCACACGTTGCCAGCCGCCGTCACCGCGCGTCCGATGTGCACCAATCAGGACATCCTTGCGATTACGCCAGACAAGACGCGGCTCGACCCAAAGTTTCTGTTGTTTGCTCTGAAGGGGCGCAGTGCCGAGATTCTCCGCGATGGCATCAAGACCGGCGTGACGGTGCAGAGTTTTCACAACGGCTTTTTTAAGACCTACGAAATCCCGCTGCCGCCGCTGGAGGAACAGCGGCGCATCGTGGCGGAAATCGAGGGCTACCAGAAGGTCCTCGACGGCGCTCGCCAGATTCTCGCGGGCTACAAGCCCAAGCTTGCGGTTGAACCGGGTTGGGAAATGCAGCCGCTCGGTGATGTTCTCCATTCAATGCGGAATGGCCGTGACGTGGAGCAAGGCGACACGCCAGCCAAGTTTCGCGTGTCGCGCATCCAGTCCATCGCGGACGGCACATTCAACCCGGAAAAAACCAAGTGGACGAACGACACGGTTGCCGAAGACCGTTTCCTCGAAGTCGGCGACATTCTTCTCAGCCACATCAACAGCGAGCCGCACCTTGCCAAGACGGCGTTGTTCCGTGGTTGCTCCGAGCGAGTCATCCACGGAATCAATCTTCTTTGCCTGCGCCCGAATCGCGAAATCATCGTGCCGGCTTTCTTGGCGTATTGGCTCAAGCAAGAGCAGTTCATCGCCAAGGCGCTGACCTACGCGAAGCGCGCCGTGAATCAGGCGAGCATCACCGGCACAGATTTGAAAGGCATCGAAATCCCCCTGCCGCCCTTGGAGGAGCAACGACGTCTCGTGGCGGAGCTGGACGCGGAGGCGGCGCAGATGGATTCGGTGCGAGCGCTGCTCCCCCGCTTCGAGGCCAAAATCCAACGCGTCCTCGACCGCGTGTGGGGCACGGTCTAGTGTGTCCTCATCATGCCCGCGACGGTCGAAGCTCTCGTTAATCCGTCCCTGCTCATTTGGGCGAGGGAGCAGGCGGGGTATGACCTCGAAACCGCGGCGAAGAAGCTGCGCCTTGGGAAGAAGGACGAAGGGGACCGCTTAGAGACGGTGCGGCAATGGGAACTCGGCAACCGGCGGCCTTCGCTGCGGCAGGCGCAGGATCTGGGCAAGCTCTACAAGCGGCCATTCACCATCTTTTTTCTGCCTTCGCCGCCGCATGATCCGCCCATTCAGTCCGAATACCGGCGGCTGAGAGGGGTCAAGCCAGGCAAGGAGTCACCCGAATTGCGCTTTGCCCTGCGTGAACTGCACCGGCGGCGCGCATTCGCCATCGAGTTGTTCGAGGAGAACGAGGAGGAGCCCCCGCGTTTCGAGCTTGCGGCAAAGCTGAGCGAAGACCCCGAAGCCGTCGGGGCGCGCCTGCGTGAGGCGACGGGAGTCACTCTGCCCAGCCAGAAGAGCTGGAAGGGCGAGTATGCTGCCTGGCGGGGCTGGCGCGATGCGGTGGAGCGGCTCGGAACACTAGTTTTTCAAGTGCCCGGCTTGGCGCTGGAAGAGGTGCGGGGCGTGTCGCTGCTCCTCCAGCCGCTGCCGGTTATCGGGGTCAACAGCCGGGAGGCTCCTTTTGCCCGGCCCTACACACTGCTCCACGAGGTGGCGCATCTCATGCTGCACCACTCGGGCGAGGAGCAGGCGGCCGATCGCGAGGGGAGGGCCGGGGATGAGTGGGACAAGATGGAGCGATTCGCCGAGACGGTGGCGGCGGCCGCCTTGCTTCCCAAGGACGCCTTGCTCCAAGACCCGCTTGTCCTCCAGCAGGGGGCGGATCCCCGCTGGAAAACGGAGGCAGTTCAAGAACTGGCGAGAAGATTTTCGGTGACGCCTCTGGCCGTGATGACGCGACTGGTCAACCTCAAGCTGACCACTTGGGATTTCTACCGCGTGTGGGTGACAGAGTGGAAACGCCAATGGGCGAATCGACCGCAGAAGAAGCAGCAAGGAGGACCATCGCGGGTGGAGACGATACTGAGCCGGGTGGGGCCGACGTTTGCGGCCCTGGTGCTGGATTCTCTTGAGCGGGACCTGATCAGCCCGATGTCCGCGGCCGATTACCTCGACTTGAAGATTTACCATTTCGAAAATCTCAAGCACGAGCTGCGGGGTGAGCCATGGAATAAGCGCGCAGCGACGGGGGGTGCCAGCGGTGTATAGCATTGATACGAGCGCGCTGATTGGCTGGTGGGTCCGTCGTTATCCTCCGCAAGTCTTTCCTACTTTGCAGGCGAGGATTGAGGCACTGATCGCTGCCGGGCGGCTCCGGGCGTCGCGTATTGTGCTCGATGAACTAGGCGCAAAACCAGATCCCCTGCACGTCTGGGCCTCTGCGCACCCGGATTTTGTTGTTCCGGTGTCCCAAGAGGTGAACAACCGGGCCGCGGCCCTTATCGGGCAATACCCGATCTTGATCGACGCCCAAGCGAGCAAACCGCAGGCCGACCCTTATGTCATTGCGCTGGCTTCGGCAGAGCAATGGACCGTGGTCACTCAAGAAACATTCGCGGCGACGAAAACCTCGGGCAAACGAAAGAAGCGGACCTACATCCCCGACGTGTGCAAAGTGGTGGGCGTGGAGTTCATCGATTTTCTTGATCTGATGAAGCGAGAGGGCTGGACCTTCTGACGGTCAACCCACCCTAAACACCAGCCCATGGCCTGCTTGACAGGCTGATCTCTCCCGGCATCCTATCAACTTGTGAAAGCGATTTTTCGCATGGAAGAACGCTTCGGCTCGTTTCTGGCAAATGGCGATGTCGCCAACGCATTTCGATTCACAGAAGTTGAACCGGCTCTCGCTGAGGGCAAAAGCGTGGTCCTTGATTTCGGTGGCGTCACTAACATGACCAGTTCTTTCTGCAACGCACTGGTGGCGACGCTTGTGGCGCATCACGTCGAGGATTTCGCGGAACGCATCCGTTTTGCCAACTGTGACGCCCTCATCCGCCAGATGATCCTCGGCGCTGTATCCCTCGGGCGGCGCGAGGCGAAGGAATTCGCCTGATCGCCTCCGAAAGCGCGGCAAGCGCACCGGATCACCTCGGCGATTTTCGGAAGTGGTAGGTCGGTGAATCCGGGTTGACGTCGCTGATCACCGTTTCCCGATAGAGCTTGAGGCCTCGGAGAAATGCCTCGGTCGGCGGCTTGGGAGGAGACGTCAGTGCTCGCACCAAACGCCTCGATTCCTCGTGGTTGAGGCGGATCGGAGACTTGGAAGTGCGGGAGAAATTCATGGTCCGACAGGCAGGCCGGCTGGTTCGAGCAAAAGATTGCGCGCCGCTGTGCGTGTTGCAAGTCTTGGACCTCATGCCCTCCGAAGCCCAGGCCCGCATCACGATCAACCGGCTCTTGGAGGACGCGGGTTGGAGATTTTTTCCCGATGGCGAGGGTCGGCGGGAGAATATCGTCTGTGAGCATCGCGTGACGCGTCGGACGTTCGCGCCGAATGAGGATTTGGGCCGCGACTTCGACCGGGTGCCGGATGGGTTTGTCGATTATGTGCTGCTGAACACCGATGGACGCCCGGTGGCGGTGGTCGAAGCAAAGAAGGAGGGCATCGACCCGCTGGCGGCCAAGGAGCAGGCGCGGGCCTATGCGGAGAGCCTGGGTGTGAGTCACATTTTCCTGACCAACGGGCTCGTCCACTACTACTGGAACCTGCGGCAGGGCAATCCAGTGCGCGTCTCGCGGTTTTTGCCTTTGGAGCAGTTGGGTCAGGCGGCGGAGTGGCAGCCGGATTCAGCGCGGCTCGCGGCGGCCGAAGTGGACGAGAACTACATTGCGGTCTCGCAGGATGCCGCGTGGCTGACCTATTCCGAGGCCGAGCGCCGGGAGCAAATGGTCAACAAGAAGATCCGCCTGTTGCGCGACTATCAGTTGGATGCGATCCGCGCCTTGCAACAGGCGGCTTCGCCCACGCAGCATCGCTTTCTTTTTGAGATGGCGACCGGCACGGGCAAGACCCTGCTCGCCGCCGCCCTGGCCAAGCTCTATCTGCGCACGGGCAACGCAACGCGCATCCTTTTTCTCGTGGACCGGCTCGAACTTGAGGAGCAGGCGTGGAAACACTTCAGCGCCTACCTCGCGGCCGATGGCATCTCAACCGTCATCTACAAGCAACGGCGGACCGACTGGCAACGGGCGCAGGTCGTGGTGACCACGATCCAGAGCCTGGCGGCCCGCAATCGTTTCCTGCACGAGTTCGCGCCGATCGATTTCCAACTCCTGATCAGCGACGAGGCCCATCGCACGATCAGCGGCAACAACAGGGCCATCTTCGAGTATTTCGTCGGAGCCAAATTGGGACTGACCGCCACGCCGCGCGATTATCTCAAGGGCGTGGACGACGAGGCCCGGCGGAGCGATCCGCGTGAATACGAGCGCCGCCTCCTCCTCGATACCTACCGCACCTTTGGATGTCCCGACGGGCGGCCGACTTTCCGGTTCAGCCTGCTCGACGCGGTGCGGCACGATCCACCATATCTCTGCAATCCGGTGACTTTGGATGCCCGGACGGACATCACCACGCAGATGCTGTCGGACGGAGGCTACGCCGTCGTGGTTCCGGCCGACGAGGACGGGCAGGAGCAGG
Organism: Chthoniobacterales bacterium; assembly: GCA_049315725.1. Lineage (GTDB taxonomy): Bacteria > Verrucomicrobiota > Verrucomicrobiia > Chthoniobacterales > JACTMZ01 > JACTMZ01. Next base: position 8,881 of record JBMOJP010000050.1, read on the forward strand.
AGATGATCTTCACCAAGAAGGCCTACGAGCGGAGATTTTTCTCCGAGGAGACAAATCTCAGCTTTGTCCGTTGCTTCCTGGAAAACGCCAAGCGCGACCCGCTCACCGGCGAGATCGGTAAGACGATCATGTTTGCCGTCAGCCGCCGGCACGCGACCAAGCTGGTGACGCTGCTCAATGAGCAGGCGGCCAGGCTCTGGCCCGAAAACTACGGTGCTGGATCGGCGTTCGCTGTGCAGGTGACCTCCGATGTCACCGGTGCGCAGCGAATGACGGGCGATTTCGCCAACAACAACCTGAACGGAAAATCGCGGTGGCGGGCGGATGAGTTCCGCGACTACGACACCAGTCGGACGCGGGTTTGCGTGACCGTGGGCATGATGACCACCGGCTACGATTGCGAGGATGTGCTCAACGTCGTGCTGGCGCGGCCGATGTTTTCGCCCACGGATTTCATCCAGATCAAGGGCCGCGGGACCCGGCGGTTCACGTTCAAACACACCGGAGGATCCGAGACGCTCGCGGCCGAGAAGGACGGCTTTGCCCTCTTCGACTTTTTCGCCAACTGCGAGTTCTTCGAGGAGGAATTCAACTACGACGAGAAACTTGAGCTGCCCAAGGGCCCACCCGGGGAGGGCGGTGGCGGAGGGGGCGGCGGACGAACACACCAACACCTCGCCCGACCCCATGGCCCAGGTGGCGAGGGAGGAAATCGGATCGTCGGGCATGAAGATTGATCGCGAGATGTATCGTGAACGGTTTGCCCAGCAGGCCAGCGAGGCCGTGGCAACGGATGGGCCGCTGCGGGATGCGTTTCAAGCGGAGGACTGGAACGCTGTCGAGGCCCGGGTGCGGGAGTTGCTTTTCGGTCGGAGCGAGGAGTTCTGGGATTTGCCGAGGTTGCAGGAAATTTATCGCACGGACCGGCGTCCGACCTTGCGGGAGATTCTTGCGCATATCTTCGGCCTGCTCCCAGCCATCCCCGATCGGGGGCAATTGGCCGATGAGGCCTTCGAGCGGTTCACCGCCTCCACGACACTGGATTCGACGCGCAGTCGCGAGTTTCGGACCATCTTCGTGGCCTTCTTGCTGGACCCGACCAGTCGTAGGGCGGTCGAGGTGGGACAGTTTGCCGAGCTACGGTCGCGTGACCCCAACCTTTTTGCCTCCCTCCAGGCCCTAGAGCCTGCGGAGCGGGAAGCTTTGGTCCAATACCTGCGGACGCAGGTGCGCTTGGACACCTTTGATCTGGCGGCTTAAGCCATTGCCGCGTTTGACCATGACGACGCGCAAGAGAGCCGAAGCCATCGCCGAGGCCGCGGCGGAGTTTTTCGATCTGCTGGGGCCGACCAGCGCGGAGGATCTGCTGGGTTGGGTCGGGGCCGAACTGGGCCATCCCGAGGCCCTCGACAGTTGGGTGCCCCATGGCGGAGCCAAAGCGCGGGCCTTCGCCCCCGGGACCATTCTTCATGTCGTCAGCGGCAATACCCCGCATGCCGCGGTGCAGAGCCTCATCGGCGGGTTGCTCCTCGGCAGCCGCAATCTGGTCAAGCTGCCCCGCGGGGGACTGCCTGCGGTGGAGCAATTTCTCCGGGCACTCTCGGGCGAGCTGCGCGCCCTCGTCGAGGTGTCCGAGGAATTGTCGGATGCCTGGTGGTCAGCCGCCGGGGCCGTGGTGGTCTACGGGTCCGACGAAACCATCGCGGCTTTGCGTGCCCGCACGCCGCCCGGGGCGATCTTCATTGGCCACGGGCACAAGATCAGCTTCGGTGTGGTCTGGAGCGATCCGGATTTTCTCTCCTGCGCCGCGGCGGCCCGCGATGTCTCGCGCTTCGACCAGCAGGGTTGCCTTTCACCGCACATGTTTTACGTGCGGGAAACGCGTCCCGGGCTGGCTCGCGACTACGCCGGGAAATTGGCTGCGGCGATGGACGCGTTCAACCGCGAGCATCCGCGCGGTCCGCTGACCGTGGCCGAGAGCGCGGAGATCGCCGACCTGCGCGCCGCCTACCGCTTCCGCGCCGCGGGTGACCTGCGCGTCGGCCTCTGGGAGGGTGGTCGCGACCTCGAGTGGATGGTTGTTTACGAGGAAGATCCGTGGTTCGCCGCCTCCTGTCTCAACCGTGTGGTGTTCGTCAAACCGCTGCCCGCCGACCTCCCCGCCGTCGTCGGCCCCTCAGCCGGTTCAGTCGGTGCGATCGGCTTGTGGCCTTGCACGGATGAGGTCGCTGATCGCTTTCTCGTCCTCGGACCATCGAGGTTTTGTCCGCTCGGCCGCATGCAGGATCCGCCGTGGACGTGGCACAATGGCGGGGGCGCGCGGTTGGCCTCCTTGGTCAAGTGGGTTGATTTCGAGGGCTAAGCCCGATTCACTGGCCGTTTGCATGGCCAAAGAGGAATCCATTCCATCGGAAGGTGTCGTCGTCGAGGTGCTCCCCGGCACGATGTTCCGCGTCAAATTGCCGAACGACGTGATCGTCCTCGCGCACATCGGCGGCAAAATGCGGAAACATTTTGTCCGCATCGTCCCCGGCGACAAAGTGCAGCTGGAAATCTCCCCCTACGACCTGAGCAAGGCGCGGATCACCTTCCGCGAAAAATAGCGCGACCCTACCGGTCGCACTCGCCCATGACGAAGTCGATGCTGCCGAGGATGGCGGGGACGTCGCTGACGTAATGGCCGGGCAGAAGTTCGGGCAGGATGCTGAGGTTGGCGAAGGACGGGGCGCGGATCTTCAGACGGTAGGGGACGCCGCCGCCCTTGCTGTTGATGTAAAATCCGAGCTCGCCCTTGGGGTTTTCTGCGCCGAAATAAATTTCACCCACCGGGGCGTCGATGCCTTGGGTGGTGATGATGAACTGGTGGATGAGTTCCTCCATCTTGGTCATCACGTCGGTCTTGGGCGGCAGAATGTTCTTCGGGTCGTCCACATGGATCGGGCCGGAGGGCATGCGGTCGAGGACCTGCTGAATGATGCGGGCGCTCTGGCGCATTTCCTCCATGCGCACTAGGTAGCGATCGAAGCAGTCGCCGATCGAGCCGACCGGCACCTCGAAATCGTATTGCTCGTATCCGAGGTAGGGATGGACCTTGCGCAAGTCGTGATCGACTCCGGAGGCGCGCAAGTTGGGTCCGGTCAGGCCGTAAGCGATGGCCTGTTCTTTCCTGATCAACCCCACATTCTTCGTGCGGTCGAGCCAGATGGGATTGCGAGTCAGAAGTTTGTCCACCTCGTCGAGGCTGGGCAGGAGCTCGTCGAGCAGCGCACGCACCTGTCGGGGGAAATCGTCGGGCATGTCGCGCGTCATGCCGCCGATGCGCGTGTAGGACGTGGTGAAACGCGCGCCAGTCAATTGCTCGCTCAGGTTGTAAATCGTCTCGCGGTGCTTGAAGGTGTAGAGGAAGACGGTCATCGCGCCGATATCCATGGCGTAGCAGCCGACGCCGAGGAGGTGGGAGGAAATGCGCGCCAGCTCGCAGCAAAGCACGCGAATGGCCTGGCCGCGCGGCGGCAATTGCCAGTCCATGAGTTTCTCCACAGCCAGGGCGTAGGCCACGTTGTTGGCCAGCGGGGCGAGGTAGTCCAGCCGGTCCGTGTAAGGCACGAACTGGTTGTATTGCATGTTCTCCGCGATCTTCTCGTCCCCGCGGTGCAGATAGCCGATGTCCGGCATGGCCCGGGTGATGATTTCGCCGTCCAGATCGAGGACAATGCGCAACACCCCGTGGGTCGACGGATGGGACGGTCCCATGTTGATCGTCATGGTTTCGCCGAGCAATTCCCCCGAGGCGCGGGCCTCCGCTTCGGCGGCGCGGCTGCGGGCGGCGGGGTCGGGTGACTCAAGGACGGTGGGCATGGCGTGGATTGTTACGTTTGCCGGGTGCTTTTGGCAACTGCGGGGCTCGTCTCGCGGGCGGTTGCGTGAAAACCACTCGCGCCAAGATCGCCAGGGTCGCCAAGCTGGAGAGAGAAAAACCCTCTGGATTCTTCGCGCCCTTGGTGCCCTTGGCGAGGTAGCCGACAAAAAAGACCGAGTCGAAGCAGGCGAAGGCGAGGGTCAGGGTGAAGACGACGACGAAGATGTTGATCATCCCGTGCTGGGCGTATCTCGTGCAGATGCGGACGACTTCGTTGCTGTCCTCCGCCGAGGCGCGCTGCGAGGTATTCATACCAACGTCCCCTTGCTTTGGACTGCTCCACAGGAGCAGGAAAAAGTGGCATCGGCTTCCAGCCGATGAGATCGGTTTCTGCATTGGCAAGGATGCCAATGCCACGAGTTTTCCTCGCCGCTCAAAGTCTATTTGCAAACGGACGTTGGTCTCAGTTTGATGTTGTGCTTGATGTAGTCCACCGCGCGGTAGGCCCCGGTGATGACGGCCTGGCGGGAGGCGCCGGCGAACCGATAGATCACGGCCCCGCCCATGAGCAGGCCGAGGATGATCCGCGCGTCCACAATGCTGAGGTTCGAGAGGTCCTGCCAGTCGTATTGGTTCTTCAGCATGAGGATGAGGGAGAAAATCATCGTGGTTGCGCCAACCACGGCCGTTCCGATCAGCACCGGCTTGGCCGTGGCCTTGAAGGTGTTGCCCGCGCCGCCTATTCGGTTTGCCAAAAGCCGGCTCAGACATTTCAATGGATCATTAGTGGCTGAATTCCTCGATTTCTTCCTGCACGCTGAGAAACACCTTGAGTGGTTCATTACGAACTACCACGGGTGGATTTACGTTCTGCTCTTCGCCATTATTTTCTGCGAAACGGGATTGATCGTCACCCCGTTCCTGCCCGGCGATTCCCTGCTCTTCGCGGTGGGGACCCTGGCGGCCAAGGGCTGGCTGGACTGGCGCATTGTCACGCCCGCGCTGCTTATCGCCGCCATCCTCGGTGACAGCGTGAACTACGCCATTGGCCGGTGGATCGGGCCGAAGGTTTTCCACTATGAATCGAGCCGGTTCTTCAACCGCGACCACCTGATGAAGGCTCACGCCTTCTACGAGAAATACGGCGGCCGGGCCATCATCCTCGCGCGGTTTGTGCCCATCGTCCGCACTTTCGCGCCCTTCGTCGCCGGGGTCGGCGCGATGACCTACCACAAGTTCATGCTCTACAACGTGACAGGCGCGGTGTTGTGGATCGGGTTGTTCATCGGCGGCGGTTTTTACTTTGGCGGCCTCGAAGTCGTGCAGCGGAACATGAAGCTCGTCATCCTTGGCATCATCTTCGTGTCCGTGCTGCCGATCGTGTGGGAGTTCGGCAAAGCCTGGCTGGAAAAGCGCCGCGCGTCCGCCTAGGCCGGCCGCCGGGCCAGCATCGTCAGCCGGGGCCACCACCAGACGATGCGTGTTTCCTCGGTCCCGAGGCCAAAGACCCGGCGCGCTTCCTCCGGGGCCTGCTCGATCAGGGCGAGCACCTTCGCGCGGTTCTCCGCGGTTGTGGCGGCGGTGCGAAAATACCATTCCACGTCGGGCTGCTTGAAGGGTGTGCAGGCGCAGTGCTCGACCGTCAACCCTGCCGCCTCGGCCAGGGCGCGCCAGGTCGAGGGCCGGAGAAATCGGCTGTGGCTCGGGTCACGCAGTTTCTCGACGTGGTGAATCCACTCCTCCGCTGCGGGGGCATCGTCGGGTGCGGCGCCATCAATGACCATCAGCCATCCACCGGGTCGGAGCACGCGGCGGGCTTCGCGGACAAAATGCTCCACGCTGCTGAAGTGGTGCGCCGCCACGCGGCAGGTCACCAGGCCGAAGGTCGCGTCAGGGTAGGGAAGTTCCTCGGCCGCATGCTGCACGGTTTGCAGGGTCACGCCGCGCTCCGCGGCCAGGCGCGTTGTTTGCTCCAGCATGCCGGCTGACAGATCGGCCGCGGTAACCCGGAGGCCGCGTGAGGCCAGATAGACCGCGGTGTGTCCGGCCCCGGTGGCCACGTCAAGGGCCGGGTCCAGGGCCGCGTTCTCCAGGCGGCTGAGAGCGGCGGCCACGTCGCTCGTGTCGTTCAGAATGTGGCTGCTGCCGTAGCGGGCGGCCTGACGGTCAAACTGCTCCTGCGAGGCCCGTTGGCTTTCGTCGAGGGGCATGGGCTCAGGCGCTGGCGGCCAGTTCATCCTCGACCCGCAGCCGGAGCTGTCCGCAGGCCGCGTCAATGTCGTGGCCCTTCTGGCGGCGGATCGTTGCCACCACGCCGCCGGCCCGGACGGTGCGGACAAACTCCTGCTGCCGCGCCTCGCTCGGGCGGGTCCATGACAGGCCCTCGACCGTGTTGTAGGGGATGAGGTTCACCTTGGCGTCGAGTCGGTGGGCGTGCTGGGCGAGCAGGCGGGCCTGCTCCAGGTCATCATTCACTCCCGCGATGAGGATGTATTCAAAACCCAGCTTTTGCTTCCGCCGCGAGGTGAAATAGGCGCAAGCCTCGAAGAGTTCCTTGAGCGGATATTTGCGGTTCACCGGCATGATTTGTGCACGCACCTCGTCACTCGCGCCGTGCAGCGAAAGGGCGAGGCGCACGGGCACCGGGTGTTCGGCCAATTGGCGGATCTGCGGGGCCAGGCCGCTGGTCGAGACGGTGATGTGCCGTGCGCCGATCTCGAAGCCCCAGGTCGCATTGAGAATTTCGAGCGCCGTGGCAAGGTTCGCATAATTGGCCAGCGGCTCGCCCATGCCCATGAATACGATGTTGTTGACCCGTTCGCCCGTGGCCTGCTCGACCCGGAAAACCTGGGTGGTGATTTCCCCCGCCGTCAGATTGCGTTTCCACCCGCGCAAGCCGCTGGCGCAGAATTTGCACCCGTAGGCGCACCCGACCTGGGTTGAGACGCAGAGGGTTTTGCGGTCGGAAGTCTCGCCGTAAAGGGCCGGCGAGGCCGGGATGAAAACGCTCTCGATGAATTGGCCATCGGGCAGCCGGAAGAGAAATTTGCGCGTCGTGTCCTCCGACCCGCTCATCCGCACGGTTTCCAGGCTTTCGGCCGGGAAGGATTCCGCCAGGCGCACGCGCAGGCCGGCCGGCAGGTCGGTCATGGCCGCGAAGTCATCCACCTTTCTAGCGTGGACCCAATCCAGCACCTGCCGCGCGCGGTAGGGCTTCTCGCCCCACGCGCCCAGCTTCTCGGTCAGCGACCCGAGGGTTTCTCCCCGCAAGGAAATCACGCTGCATCATGCCATGCCTCCCGGGAAGTTTCCAGCCGCGTGGCGTGCGGCCAGTCTTGACCCCCGCCGCGGGAAATCTACTTTGGCGTCCATGCGACTGATGTTTGCGACCCGGCTGGTTGTTTTGGCGGCGATGCTGGGACTGACCGGCTGTGAAACCCTCCAGACCGCCACCGGGCCCGACCCGCGGGTGGCTGCGGCGATTGCGGCCGAACAACCGGGCAATTACTACATCGGGCGGCGCTTTTACAAGCGGGACTACAAAATGTGGGGCTGGCTGCGCCGCCCGGGCCAGCCGTGGAACACGGCTGAGCTGATCATGATGAATGAGAACACCAAGCTGGCGCCGGATCGCGCGGCGGACAATCTCGGCATCGACAACAACACGGAGTATCGCCTGCAGGGGCGCTTCACCGGGGGGAAAGTTTACGAACCGGCGAGCAACCGCTTTTACCCCGAGTTTGTCCTGACCGATTACAGTGTCATTTCCACCGCGCCGCCGATGATCTTCACCGACCCTCGCTCGCTCGATCCATCCATTCGTCTGCTCACGTCTCCGCGTTGAGCCGCGCCTCCTGATCTCGTGGCTGCTCGCCTACCAACCCTCCTCGTTTTCCTCTGCGTGATGGTCCTGGCCGGGTGTCGCGAAGAAATGCCCGTCCGTGAAACGGTCAAGCTGGGTTTGAACCTTGAGCTCACCGGGGACGTTCAGGCCGTGGGAGCCTCGAGTCGTCAGGCGGCCGAGTTGTTCGCCGCACAAGTCAACGCCCGGGGCGGGGTGGCGCTGGCCGGGGGCGCGATTCCCCTCGAACTGATCATTCGCGACAATGGGGCCAACGCCATTCAATCCGCCGCCCTCGCGCAGCAGTTGGTCTCGCGCGACAACGTCGTCGCTCTGGTCGGTCCCAATTCGAGCGCCGGCGCGGCTGCCGCCGCCCGCATCGCCGAGGGCCTCAAGTGCGTGATGATCAGCCCGTGGTCCACCAGCGTCGGAACTACCATCGACGAGGCCTCGGGCGTGACCAAGCGCTACATCTTCCGCGCCTGTTTCACCGATCTCGCCCAGGCGCGGGTGCTGGCCAAGTTTGCGCGTGAGCACCTCGGCGCGGAGACCGCGGCGGTGCTTCACGCTGCGGGCAACAAAGAGACGTCGGCGCAGGCCGGGCTTTTCGCCGAAACTTTCACCGCCGGAGGGGGCCGCATGGTGGGGGCCGAAACCTTCGAGGCCGCCCGCCCGGATTTTTCCGCACCGCTGGCGCGCCTGAGCCAGGCCGGGCCGGCCGTGCTCTTTCTCCCGACCTACTACAGCGAGGTTCCCGCGATTGCTGCCGAGGCGCGTCGCCAGGGTCTCATGGCGACGTTGCTCGGCAACGACGGCTGGGCTTCGCCCGACCTTCTTCGCGTGGTCGGATCCGGGGTGGATGGATCTTTTTTCGGCAACCACTTTTCCGCCCTGGCCCAAACGGCCGAGACGCGGAAGTTCGTCGCCGACTACACCGCAAAGTTCGGGCAACCGCCCGATGATGTGGCCGCCCTGACCTACGATTCCTGTGGGTTGTTGGTGGCCGCGCTGGAGAAATCCGGCCGGAACGACCGCGAGGCTTTGCGCGAGGCGCTGGCCCAGCTCACGGACTACCGCGGGGTGACGGGAACCTTCGGATTTTTGCCCGGCTCGGGTGATCCGGCCAAGACCTTGTCCATCCTGCAGGTCAGGGATGGAAAACTTACCTGGGTCGAGGAAGCCGGTCCCTGAACCACGCCCGGCCGGTCAGACGTTCCGGTGGACCAGCGCCACCCGCCGCCCGAGGCGCGTGAAAATGTCCCAGCTGATTGTCCCGGCCCACGTTGCCACCTCGTTGACGCTGATCTCCGCCCCGGCCTGACGACCGAATAGCACCACTTCCTCGCCCGCCTCGATATCCGGCGGCAGGGCGGACACATCCACCATAAACTGGTCCATCGTAATCCGCCCCAGCACGGGGCAGCGCTGCCCGCGCACCAGCACTTGGGCGCTGCGGTTCGATGTTTGGCGCGGATACCCGTCGGCATAGCCCATGGCCAGCGTGGCCACGCGCATCGGTTGGGAGGCGATGAAGTCGCGCCCGTAGCTGATGCTGCGTCCGCGTCCAACCTCGCGCACCAGGGTGATGTGTGTTTTTAAAGTCATGACCGGCCGCAGGCGCTCCTGAAATTCCGGCAGCGGCGAGAGGCCGTAGAGAGCGAGACCGGGGCGGACACGGTCCGGCGCGTCGCGCGGACTGCTCAGCGAAGCCGCGCTGTTGAGGGCATGAAACTTCGCCGTCGGCAGCACCGCGCGCAGTTGTTCCCGCAGGAGGGCCCAGCCCTCCAATTCGTGCGCGGTGAAGACCGCGTCGCTATCCGCCACCGGAAGATGGGTCGAAACGCTCTCCACCACGATCGGCTTAAGCGCCCCGATCTCCCGGGCCGCCGACATCGCCTCGTCCTGCCACACCCCGATGCGCCCCATGCCCGTGTCGACGCATAGATGGACCCGCGCGGGGCTGGAGGTGACCAGCCCGGCGTAAGCCTTGGCTTCGTCCACGCCCGACACGACCGGAATGAAATCCTCCGCCACGACCGCGGCGCGTTCCTCCGGGAGGGATGGGCTCAGGATCAGGATGTCGTGCTCCGGCACCACGGCCCGGACAGCCCGCGCCTCCTCGAGAGTCGCTACGCCGAATTGCTCCGCGAGCGGTGCCAGCGTCCGCGCCACCGCCGGCCCGCCGTGCCCGTAACCGTCGGCTTTGACCACGGCAATGATTCCGGGCTGGGTGCCGACCGCGTTCCGTATCGCCGCCG
>JBMOJP010000051.1:0-18821 GCA_049315725.1 Chthoniobacterales bacterium
GCCCATTGTGATGAGGCCATCGTCCTCCTCCGCGGCCGTCTGCACAAATTCGACCGGGTCGACGACGGCTTCGACTTCTATCACGCGCATGCTTCCGAGCAGTGATCTCACCCCCAAGCCTTCGCAAACTTCTTCGCTGACGGCCGACCACAATGCTCTGCGTGCTTCAATTCGACTACGCCTGGTTGGCTTCCCCGGCCGAAACCGGGCTCGATCCTGACGACCATCGTCAGATCGCCGTCTTTTTTCAATCGCTGGACTTCGCGGGCAACAAGCTCCAGTTCCGGCGCGGGGGGAACGCGGGAGACCAAATCCTCTACGGCTTTTGGCAATCCGAAGACCAAGGAGCATGGTCCCGAGGCCGCCGCTCCGCCTTGATTTTCGACCTTCCCGATAACCACCCGCACCAACACGAATTGATCATCGAAGCATCGGCCTTTCGTCGTACGCGGCCGCACTACGCAGTCTCGGTCATCTGCTCGGACGGCCGCACAGCCGAGCTCTGCATCGGAAGTCTTTCCACCCGCAGGGCCCGACTCCGGTCGTCCTGGTTCGGCCGGTCACGGCGGACCATCATCGGTGGCAATGCAGCGCGCCACGCAGAGACTCCGCGGCACCCGGCCAAGGACCGCCCAGTTGTCTCTATCGTTCTCACGAACTACAACAAGCCGCTAATGACCCGCTTGAGCGCGCAGGCGGCCTCGGCCGCGGCTGGGCATCTGCCAGTGGAGCTTCTTGGCGTGGACAACGGCAGCGATGACCGCAGCCGCAGCGCCTTGCAGGCGGAGTTCGATTTCGACCGCATTCTTTTTTTGCCTGAGCGCCGGAGCTTCGCGGCAGCCAACAACGAAGCCGCCCTCGAGGCGCGCGGAGAATACCTGCTCTTTTTGAACAACGACGCCTTTGTCGCCGCCGGCGCCATTCAGGAAATGCTTGAGGCTTTCGCCCGGCACTCGGATTGCGGGGCCTGCGGACCCGTGCTTTATGACATGGATGACCGTGTCCAGGAAGCCGGGTGCTCGCTAACCGGCGACGGTCTGTCCGTCCGGTGCGGACGTGAAGACTCGCATTTCCGCCTTAGTGATCTACCCCGCTTTCAGCCCGTTGACTATATCTCGGCCGCCTGCCTCATGGTTCGTCGCACGGAGTTTTTGGCTATGGGGGGATTCCAGGAAAAATACGACCCCGCATACTACGAGGACACCGACTTTTGCCTCAGACTGCTACTCCGCGGAAAGCGCGTCTATCTGGCCTCACACACGAGTTGCCATCACATTGAGAATGCGACGAGTCGCGATATAGAGGACGGTGCGTGGGCAACCCGGACTTCCGAGAAACATCGCTCCATCTTCCTCCAAGACTGGGCCCCCTACCTCGCCTCCCGCCACCCCGCCGACTTCCCAAAGCTTTAGTCATCCCCGCCCCGCCAGTTGGCCGCCTTTCGGGCCAACCTGCGGTTGCTCTTAAACCTCTATCTGCGCCAATTTGACTAGTTCGCTCCCTGCTCCCTTGCCCTTGGGGGCCAACCTTCCGTTGCTCTTTCTCGTGCCTGCCTCGTCACTCGATTGCGTAATTTGATGCCCAGGCCCACCCTTCGGGCTGCTCGTAAGAGCAGTCTATCTGCCTCGGGGCTATCTGCGGTTCGTTAAACTCGGTTGCGGATGAAGAAAATCACCACCAAAATCCACGACGCGTGGCTGCTCAAACCGAAAGTCTTCGGCGATCCCCGCGGCTTCTTCCTTGAGTCCTGGAACCGCGACACCTTCCGCGAGATAGGACTCGACGTTGATTTCGTGCAGGACAACCACAGCCGCTCCTCCAAACATGTCCTGCGCGGCCTGCATTACCAGATCGGCGCCGCCGCCCAAGGCAAGCTCGTATGGGTCACGGCGGGCACGGTCTTCGACGTCATCGTTGACCTGCGCAAGAGTTCACCGACCTTCGGCGCCTGGGACGGCTACGTGCTTAACACGGAGACCCACGACCGTCTTTACGTCCCGCCCGGTTGCGCGCACGGTTTCATGGTGCTGAGCGAAACCTGCGACTTCTTTTACAAAGTTACCACGCTTTACGACCCCACGGCAGAGCGCGCCCTGCGCTGGAATGATCCCGATCTGGCCATTGACTGGCCTACTGAAATCGGCATTGCGCCCATGATTTCGACCAAGGACAACGACGCGGCTTCCTTTGCCGAGTGCGAAAAATATGAATGATGCCAGCTTTGCGATCGCAGTCTCGGCCTTGTTTGCCGAGAGCCCTCCGTTAATGTGTCGTGGTCCCGCGCTTTGGCGGAATGAGTGGCCCTTAAAATCCGGTGAATAACGTCTCTTAATCCGCAAAAACAATGCCCCGCAAGCGAAACCCCCTGGCAAGCACCAAGTCCGCCAAGGTCGATGAGAGCCTCGTTCAGAGCCCCAAACAGATATCTCTCCCATCTTCCCCGATCATGGTGCTCGTTCTCGGTCCGCACCGGTCCGGAACCAGTGTGGTGACGCGCTTACTCGAATGCCTCGGGGCCGAGAATTCCCCGAACCAGAATCCCCCGAATTTTGCCAACCCGACCGGTTACTTCGAGGACTGGGATATTTATCAATTCAACGAAAACGTGCTGCTGCCGCGCCTCGGGATGACGTGGCACAACATCGGTTTTGTCGAATGGAGCCGATTGAACAAAGCCGACCGCTCGCGACTCGGGCTGCAGGCCCTCGAAATCGTGCGGCGCAATTACCCCGCAACGCAACCGCTCTCCATCCTCAAAGAACCGCGCATCGGCATCCTGCTTCCGTTCTGGTTGTCCGTGCTCGGCCACGCGGGCTTCGACGTGCGCATCGTCTGCGCGGTGCGTGATCCGGTGAGCATCGCCCGCTCTCTGGCCGCGCGGGACCATTTTTCCCTCACCCACGGCGGCATGCTCTACGCCACCACGTGGCTTTCCATCCTCCCGCACATCGAGGATCTCCCCGTCGCGCTAGCGGAATTCGACATGGTCTTCACACAACCGGGCAAAGTGTTGCGCAGCATAGCCGAGAAATTGCGCTTGCCGCTCCCGGCCGACCTCGATGAACGCCTGCACGAATTCACCAGCAGCCATCTGGATCCCGCACTGCGTCATTCCCGCCTGCCGCCCGAGGATTTGGCGCTGGAGCCCGACCTGCCCCCGCTCGCGGCCCACCTACACGGGGCCCTACTCTCCGCCGCCCGCTCGCAAAACATCAAAAAAGCCACCCGCGTCGCTCTGGCTTCGGAGCGCACTCTCGAGGCCTTCCGCCCGGTGCTGGCCGATTTCGACCAGTTGCTGGCCACCTCCCGCGGAAATCACGAAGCCTTCGCCATGGTTCCGCAGACGAGTTCAGCGGCGGCCACGAATACTCTAGCCCATGAGCGCGATGAGTTGAAGGCGCAACTGGCCGCCACTCAAGCCGCCCGAGAGGAGTTGGCCGCGCGGTTAGCCGCCGCTAAAGCCGAACAGCAGGAACTCCAGGCGCGCGAGAAGGGCGAAACCACCAAATCCGATCTCTCCGTCAGCCACTCCGCCTTGGTGACCGCTTTAACGCAACTCGAGCAGAATCACCATGCCGTCCTCGCCGAACTCGGCTCGCTGCAGAAGGAGCAGCAGAGAGTCGGAGCCGAGCGGGCCGAACTCGACAATCTCCGCAACGAAGTCAGCGCCCGGCAGACCGCTCTGGCCGAAGTCCAAACCCAACTCTCGGCCGCGGAAGAGGCGCACGCCAAGCTCGAGGCGAACGCCAAGGACAAAGCCAGAGAAAACGAACGGCTGCTTACCGAGCTCCATGCAGTCCAAGAAGAGTTGGAGAAATATTTTGTAGAAAACCGCGAACTCAAACAGTCCACCAACCAACTCCGCACCACCGAGACAGCGCACCAAGCCCTGGCCGCCCTGCATCGGGAACTCGCGGATTCCCATGAGCAGCTCGTCACCCGCCACAACTCACTCGCCTCCGAAAGCGAGGCTCTCCGTTCCGACCACTCTTCACTCTGTACTCTCCACTCATCACTCATCGCTGAGCGCGACAATCTCGTCACCCGTCACTCGTCACTCGTCACAGCTTTCAAGGAGCTTGAAAGCAAACACTCGTCACTCGTCACTTCTTCCCAATCGCTCACCTCCGAGCGAGACACGCTCAAGGCCAAGCTCGCCGCTCTCGAGAAAGCGCAACAGGAACTCGTTACTCGTCACTCGTCACTTGTCACTTCCGAAAAAGAACTCGCCACTCGCCACGCGTCACTCGTCGCAGAGCGCGAAGCGCTCCAACTCTCCACCCGCGAGGAAAAAGCGCGCCTCACCGACGAAGTGCAAAAGCTCGGCCGGGAAGTCGGGGAGCAAGCGCAGCGGCTGCGCACGATCGAGAAACTCGCGGCCCGGCGCCTTCAGGATCTCGCCAAGCTCGGCGCCTTCGTCGTGCAGAAAACCGCGACCGTGGCCGAACTCGAAACCCTGGCTTCTTACAGCGGCGAAAACAATTTCCGCATCAAGCGCATCCAGGTCCTCGACTCGCACGAAACGCCCCCGCACCGCCACCTCAACCTCGTCTTGCACGACGTTTCGCTGGCCGGACGCGATTTCGCCCGCCTGCCCGTGCGTTTGCTCGAACACCACGGGCGCGTGGGTCTGGCTTTCCTCCGTCCACCCGATCTGCCGGACCCGCCGCTGCAAGGCTGGATCGAATCGGGGCGCGATGGGGACCAATCCTTCATGTTGGTCATCCCGGCCGACACTGACTCGCAGACCTTCCTGCAATCCGCCTGCGGCTCCGATCAATATTTTGTCCGCTTTCTCGCCTCGACCTTGGAAGACGCGTTGCTCAATCGCTACGCCCACTGCCCCCCCGGCGGTTGGGAGGCGGCCCGCGTCCGCAAATGGCTTCCCGTGGCCCGTGCTTTGGTGCGGCAGTTGGAGCAAATCCCCGCGCGACTTCACTACGACCGGGGCGTCGCCACGCCCGGGCCGCAAGGCGGCACGTGGTCCTTCGATTTATCCAACGTTTTCTTCGCCGGCCGGTCCTTCGCTCGTTTGGCGTGGGATTGGCGACCGGCGGCGCACGGCGAACAGGGGGAAATCGTCCTGCGCTTGGCGGAGGACTCGGCCGCACCTTTGCTGGCGTGGCCGCACCACGATGACCACACTCCGGCGACCGAGGTGGCGGTGAAGTTCGAGCCCGTCTCGTGGGGCGCCACCCCCCGCGGCGCGAACGGCTCGGCGCTGGAAGCGACCGACCACGCCTTCCTTCGCAGCTTGGTCGCGGAGTTGCCGGTTCTGGTCGATAAACTGGCGGAGGAGCACGGCCTCGCCGCCAAAGAACAAAAGCACTTCCTCAAGCTGGCCCGGCGAGCCGCCGCCAGCCAACTCCACCTTTCGACCTGAAGGCCGGCACGTCCGTCCTCCAGCAATTTCCCATGGCCCATTCCCACCGGCAAGACCTTGAACTCGTCAGGAGTTCGCCCCTCTTCTCCGCGACGTGGTATGCGTCGCAATACCCCGATGTGCCGCTCTCGGGGGTGGACCCGCTTGAGCATTACCTGAGCGTCGGCACCCTTCTCGGCCGCGACCCGCATCCGCTTTTTTCCACCGCCCACTACGAATCCCAACTGCGCGAACGCGGCCTCGCCGCCGCCAGTCCGCTCATCCACTACCTCCGTGAAGGCTGGTTGCTGCATTTGGACCCGCACCCCCTGTTCGATGTGGCGCGGTATCTCGAGCAATATCCCGACATCGCCGCCGCCGGCCTCGAACCCGTCGGCCACTTCCTCACCCAAGGCGCATTCGAAAACCGCCAACCTCACCCCTCTTTCCCCACCGCCGAGATCCTCCGCCGCCACCCGGAGTTGCACCGCGAAAAGATCAACCCTCTGGTCTACTACGTCGAGGGACACTGGACCGAGGACCCCTGCCCCGAAGCCACGCGCTATCTCGCATCCTTGACCGCTCCCCGCCGGGCATCCGGTGGAGAAACCCCGCCGGTGTCGCTGCTGCGAGACCATGCCGCGGCGGCCGAACCGCTCTCCACCGACATCCGCGCGCTCGCTTTCTACCTGCCGCAATACCACACCATCCCGGAAAACGACGCGTGGTGGGGACGCGGTTTCACCGAATGGACCAATGTGCGCCGCGGCGTGCCGCAATACCGCGGGCACACCCAGCCCCATGTGCCGCATCCCGACCTCGGCTACTACGATCTCGACCATGCGGAGGTGATGGAAAAGCAGGCCGCCTTGGCCCGCGCCGCGGGGATCGAAGGTTTTGTTTTCTATTACTACTGGTTTGACGGACGGCGCCTCCTCGAGAAACCCCTTGATCGCCTGCTCGCCACCGGCCGGCCCGACTTTCCCTTCTGTTTCTGCTGGGCCAACGAAAATTGGACGCGCACGTGGGACGGCACCGAGAACGACGTGCTCATCGGCCAGCGCCATTCGCCCGAAAGCGACGCGCGCTTCATCCGCGATCTGCTGCCCGCTTTCCGCGACCGTCGCTACATCCGCGTCGACGGGCGCCCGCTCCTCCTCGTTTACCGTCCCGGCATCCTTCCCGACTTCGCCGCCACGGCCGAGCGCTGGCGGCAGATCTGCCGAGAGGAAGGGATCGGCGAAATCTATCTCGCCGGCGTGCGCAGCTTCCTCGACATGACGACCGAGGCCCTGGGTCTCGATGCCTTGGTGCAATTTCCCCCGCTGCTCACGGAAACGCCCAATCTCGCGGGCAACCCGCAACTCGAGGTCCCCGCTGCCTTCCGCGGTTTTGTCTTCGACTACCGCAAGCTGGTGGACATCTCCCTCGGCCACCTCGCCACCGACCGCAAGCTGCTGCCCGGCATCTGCCCCTCGTGGGACAACACCGCCCGCCGCCTCGAGCGCGGCACCTCGTGGCTGCACGCTTCGCCCGCCGCTTACCAACGCTGGCTCGGCAAACTCGTGCGCCACGTCCGCACCAGCCTGCCCGCGGCCGAGCGCTTCATCTTCATCAATGCGTGGAACGAATGGGCCGAAGGCTGCCACCTCGAGCCCGACGAAAAGCACGGCTACGCCTGGATCAACGCCACCCGCGCCGCGCTCGATACGCACCGCGCCGGCTCCGCCCCGCAAGGCGATGTGCTCGTCGTCAGCCACGACGCCCACCGCAACGGCGCGCAGATCGTCCTGCTCAGCCTCCTGCGCGAATGGGCCCGCCGGGACGACGCCCCCAGCTTCCGGATTGTTTTGCTCGGTGACGGTCCCTTGCGCCGCGAGTTCGAGGGCTTGGCCGACACCTTGGCGGTTTACGAGCACACCGATGACGCGACGCGCGACCAGGCCCTGCGCAGCTTCGTGGCCGAGCCGCCGAAAATCATCCTCAGCAACACCGTGGTCAACGGCCCATGGCTCGCCAAATTGCGCAACCTCGGCGTCCCCATCGTCACCTACGTCCACGAGTTGCAGAAATCCATCGAGCGCTGGGCCCCGGGTGAAATCATGGCCGCCACCCTGCGCAACACCGACCACTTCGTCGCCGTCTCACCTCCAGTGCGGGACAACCTGACCAGTCACCACGCGGTGCCGCCCGATTGCATTTCCCTGCTGCACCCGTTTATTCCCGTGCGCCACCGGCCTTCGACGCCAGCCGACCGCATCCGCCAAGAACTCGCCCTCGGCCCCGACGACTTGGTGGTAGTCGGCTGCGGCACCACCGATCATCGCAAAGGTCCGGATCTTTTCATCAAGACCGCCGCGATGGTCTGTGCCCAACTCCCCGCCGCCCGCTTCGTCTGGATCGGCGGCCCCCTTTCGTCCGAGGAGCCGGAACGCCTGCAACGCCTCGCCGACGCCACCGGCCACGCCGAGCGCATCCGCTTCATCGGCGAACGGGCTGCCGCCCGGGATTACCTCACGGCCGGACACGTTTTTTTTCTCCCCTCCCGCGAAGACCCCTACCCGCTGGTGGCCCTCGAGGCGGCCGATGCCGGGCTGCCGATCGTGTGCTTCGCCGGATCCGGTGGTATGCCTGACTTCGTCAAGAATTCGGCCGGTCGCACGGTCGCCTTCGAGGATACCGCCGCGGCCGCCGCCGCGCTCTTGGGCTTGCTGCGCGACCCGGCCGAGCGGGCCAATCTCGGCCGCACGGCCCAGACCAAAGTGCGCGCCCTGCACGACGCCGGCACCGGCAGCATGCGTCTGGCGGCGACGCTCCGCTCCCTCCTGCCCGCGCCCGCGCCGGAACCGGAGCAAGGACCGCTCGCCTCCGTCATCGTGCCCAATTACAACCACGCCAAGTTCCTGCCCGAGCGTCTGGCCAGCATCGCCGACCAAACTTACCGCCACTTCGAGATCATCCTGCTCGACGACCAATCGACCGACCACAGCCTCGAAATTTTACGCGACTTCGTCGCCCGAGAACCGCGCGCCCGCCTCGTCGCCAACACGACCAACAGCGGTTCCACCTTCAAGCAGTGGCGCAAAGGCCTCGCCGAGGCCAAGGGCCAATATGTCTGGATCGCTGAATCCGACGACAGCGCCCATCCCGAATTGCTCGCGGCCCTTGTGGCCCGCCTCGAGGCGAACGAGAAAGCCATGCTGGCCGCCTGCTGTCCGCGCATGACCGACCTCGAAGGCAAAGACCTGGGCATTCCCAAAGACTGGTTTTCCGACATCGGCGGCGCCCGCTGGGAGACCGACTTCAGTTCGTCCGGCCGACGCGAAATTGCCGAAGTGATGACCCGCAAGAACGCCATCCTCAACGCCAGCGGCGTCGTCTTCCGCAACAGCCCCGGCTTGCGTGACCTGATCGACGACTCCATGCGCCTCTGCGCCGACTGGCTCTTCTGGGTTCGTTTGTTGGCCCGCGGGGACTTCGAGTATACGGCGCGTCCGCTCAATTACTGGCGCCTCGCCTCCTCCAACGCCCGCACCAAGCCCCCCGGCGAAATCGAGTGGGACGAAGGCAGCCGCGTGCTGCGCGAAATGGCCAAGATCCTCGGGCCCGACGGCCCCGGCGAGGACCAACTGCTCGACCCATTCCGCCAACGCTGCGACGGATGGAAAAAGAAGCACGAAAAAGAATCCGCACCGGCCAAAGCCACCACGGCCGCCCAAGCCCCGGGAATATTCCTTCAGCGCGACGGATGGTGTCCGATCTGCGAGAAAGAGGTGACCTTCTCCTCCAAACACGCGTGGTTGCGCGATCATTACCTGTGCTCCGGTTGCGGGTCCATCCCCCGCGAACGCGCCCTCATGCACGTGATCCAGACCCGCTACCCGAACTGGCGCGAACTTCGCACCCATGAGAGTTCACCCGGCCACCGTGGGGCCAGCGTCAAACTGCGCGAGCAGTGCCGCCACTACACCGCCACGCAATACGATCCCTCACTGGGATTCGGGCAAACCCACCCCACCGGCGGCTACCGCAGCGAGGACCTCGAGAAACAGACTTTCGACGACGAAGAATTCGATCTCGTCATCACCCAGGATGTCATGGAACATATTTTCGACGCCGAAGCCGCCTTTCGCGATATCCATCGCACCCTCAAGCCCGGCGGCGCCCACATTTTCACCACGCCCTTGGTCAACAAAGACGAACCCTCCCAACGCCGCGCCGAGCGCAAACCCGACGGCACCGTCGTCCACCTTTTCCCCCCCGAATACCACGGCAACCCCATGTCGCAAGAAGGCTCCATCGTCACCTGGCACTGGGGGCACGACATCACCGACCTCGTGAGCGACGAAGCGAATGTGCAAGCAAGCATTGTCCAATGCACAAATGAATCCTCAGGAATTGAAGGCGCATACACCGAGGTGTTGGTCATCACCAAAAAGAGATGACTCTTGATGCGGCAACCGGTTGCGCAAGCTGCGGCGTTGTCCAACACACTTCGCCGCTTAGTCACTCGCTACGCGCCCCGCTCCACTAAAAGTGCATACGAGTCATTTCACGTCTATTCCCGAGGGGGGGTGGCCGCCCGTCGGGACAGTGAGCGACGACCGTGTCGCCGTAGCAGGTCGTGAGGAGACCCTCTTTCTGCGGGACGGGTCCAACGATTATTACGCTGCCTACTTTCAGGATGCCGACGCCGCCGCGCAGCAGGCTCATGAGTGGCACGCCTACATCGAATGCGGGAACAAGCAATTGCGCGACAGGGGTATTTCTTTCGCTTTCATCGTCGTTCCCAACAAGGCATCCGTGCTGCACGACTTGTATCCTTTGCCACTACCCGTGACCACCAGTCCGCGGCTGCAGGCCCTTAAGAATCTCTGCGGGACGGACTTGTGCCTGCCATTCCAAGATATTCGCGATCAAGAAACCCGGCAGTCCTTGTTCCGGCGCAACGATACCCACCTCACCCCTCTGGGGAACTTTACTGCGACCAAAAGCCTTCTGGATCACTTGGGCTACGCAAAGGACTTCAGCTTGGATTGCTTCAACTACGGAACCTGTCGCCATTCGGGTGATCTCGGCAGCAAATTCAATCCCCTCGCCTACGAGCAGGTCGCTTACACGCACCTCTCGCCCGATGTCAGTGAGACCATGTTGCGAGAACCCACGGGCTCTTGCGCTGGATTGACTATGCTGGTCTCCAATAGGCGGGGTTACTCGGAGAAAACTGCCTTGGTGTTCGGAAACTCCTTTTTCGAAAGATATCGGGGCTGGGGCATGATGCCCATGTTTGCCAGCAGATTTGCGAAAGTCGTGTTTAAATGGACGCATGAAATCGACTTCTCCCTTGTCGACGAGCACGCCCCCGATTACGTTATATTGCAGACCTGCGAAAGGTTTCTTGGAAAACCGCCTGTTTCGTTTCGCGAACCAGCCGAGCACAGCCGCCCACCATTGCATCTCATGACAGACCCTCAATGTCCCCCCACATCCATAACAAAAGTCGCCCTAGACAGTTCCGGGATCGTTCGGTGCCACAACCTGCCTTCCGTCGATACCGAGCTCTGGAGCGGCCGGACAAAATTGGGCAGCGTTAGTGCTTCTTCGCCGCACTCACTCCTCACCGCCCTCTCGCGCTGCGAATCGGCGATCGCCGGCGACGAACTCCGTCTCAAGAACACGCACGGCGAAACCATCAGCTCATTGGACGCCCGTGACTTTTTTGCTGCTTACTATGCCGAGAACGACCTTCTCAAGGCCATGCAACAAAGTATCGGACCAGGCAAATGGGAGGTTTGGAGCATCGGCATCGACTCCGGACGGCTCACCGCGCAAGTCGGTGGGGTGATTCCGTCTTTACCCTCCCGATTGCCCGAGGTGAAATTATTCTGCAACGGCACGGCTGCTCTCACACAGAGCGCCGTTGAAGATCCTCACTTTGGCGCGACCCACTGGTTCATGCCCGAAGGTTGCGTTTTCGGGTTTGATTGCACCTTCGACGTGGCACGCGGAGACTTTCTAACCTTCGAACTGCAGTTCGACGACGGTCTACCTAAGCGCCTGGCCCGCCAATACAGACCGATTCATACGGTCTTCAATTTGAAGATGCTCGAAGGACTGCCGGACCTCGCCCGGATAAAGAGGGTATCAGGGCACCTCGCCAACGAGATCTCCTTTCTCAACAGCGGAAAAACCTCATTTCACCGCCTCAGAGACGTTTTCACTTACTACCAGAAAAGGGCGAGCCGGACTTCGGGGACGACCAGAATTCTCGATTGGGGCGTGGGTTGCGGACGCGTCGCCCGCTTTTTCTCGAAGGAGCCAAATTGCCGACTTACTGGTATCGACATAGACGCCGACAACGTGGCTTGGTGCAGCGCAAACCTCGGCGGTGCTTACTTCGCGGTTGATCTCATGCCGCCGACGCGCTTCCACGATGGCAGCTTCGACCTGATCTATTCCTGCTCCGTGCTCTCCCATCTCAGCAAGACGGCATCACATAGTTGGCTCGAGGAGTTACATCGTCTACTTTCACCAAGCGGCCTCGCCTTGCTCTCGTTCAACGGAAGTTCCAATCTCGCCACTTACCTTGCAAGTCGCCCGGGCGCACTCGGGCGCGCGCTGCCCAGCGGCTTTTTCGACGAAGATGTCAATAACGACCTTCACGGGTTCATACCTTCGGACAATTATTATCGCGCAACGTTCGCCTCCGACGGGTGGTGGAGGACCACTTTCGAACGCCATTTTGAACTGGTCGCCGTAGAGCGCGCGGTTGTCAGTGGACACCAAGACCTCGCAGTTTTGCGACGCAAGACTTTGTCCTGACCGAGACAGGCATGCAATAAGCCGTGGGCCAACCCTCTGACTCTCGTGCAATCAACACCGTGATGCAGCCAGTATCCTACTTCGCCCAGCGTGTCTCCAAGCCCGAGTGGACTGGGCTGGCTTTTTGGCACTCATCAATGGAGCGTTTCGACGCGGAGGTAAGACCCGATTTGTCAAACGCTCCCGAGCTTTTGCGGGAAGTCCCGCTAGCCATCTTTGCCGCTGCACTGATGTGGCCCGAAAAGTATTTCACGCGCGCACACGTTTACCTGCCAGTGCCCCCCTCCGATGAGGTGCAACGATCGTGGACAGGCAGCTCGGGCGAACTCCTGCTCGAGACAAGCGTGGCTTTCGTGCAGCAGCAGCTCGCGCTGTTCTCGACGAGCGGAGCACCGCTAGGAGCAGAGACAAGGCTCCTCGATTTCGGCATGGGTTGGGGTCGCATTGCCAGACTGTGGTTGAAATACCTTCCGCCCAGTCAGCTTTACGGTTGTGATGCATGGCCGCAGAGCATTGCGCTGGCGCACGAGTGCCGTTTACAAAATGTGGTTCACCAATCGGACAAGACACTCCAGAAGCTGCCTTTTCCCGCAGATTCGTTCGATCATATCTACGCAATGAGCGTGTTTACGCACCTCAACGAAGCAGCGTTCCGTTCTTGCTTCTCGGGAATTATAGCCATGTTGAAGCTGGGCGCCTTGTTCCTCTTCTCGATTCGGCCCCCTTTGTTTTGGCGCTGGATACGGCCTGGCTTGGAGGAATTGTCTAGCCAACCCGGGTTCGTGTTCCGCCCGGGTTCGCACGATCCCAACTTTGGCGACACCACTGTCGATCTTGCTTGGTTGCGGCGACTCATCCGTGATTGCGGCTGTGTGCTCCACTCCTTCGAATGGTCGCCTGCCGACGCAATGCAGGTGCTTGTCGCTGTTCGGAAAGTCGGGGAGTCAGTGCCTCCGGAGGGAGGGAGCCACCACTGATTCGCGGCCTCGATGCGGCCACCCGAGGGCCTTCCCCTCCGGGAAAGCTGCAACCAGTCTACTATGACCAGAGAGAGTCCCGATGAAAACACGGATGCAACCAGCTTGCGGAGTGACATCGACCACGACCGGGACGAAATTCAGAACCTCAAAAACGCGATGTCTCGTTACGCTCACGATAAAATGCCACAAAGTATGGCCTCCAGAAAACGGTTTGTGGTCCATATCGGACACGGCAAAACTGGCACCACATCCCTCCAAACGACGCTTTACCACCAACGGCACAGATTGCTTCCCCAAGGCATTCTTTATCCTGACTCAGGAATACCAGCACTGCCTAAGCCGTGGCAAAGCTACGCGCACCAACTCTTGTGCCACAATCTTGCCGACCCTCGTATAGGCCTTGATGAGGTCCATTCAAATCTGACCGCAATACGCGGCGCCGCAGAGCAAAGCGGAGCGACATGCGTTATAGTCAGCTCAGAAAACCTATGCTACGCCCAGCGCACTATTCCCCAGATGTTTGCCAATACCTTCCCCGATTTTGAGTTTACGGTCGTCTACAACGTCAGACGTCAAGACTCTCTGGTTCCTTCGGCCTACTTCCAGTCGATAAAGTCGGGCGCGAGCTTAGGGGAGTCCTTGCTTGAATACTTCGGACGCAATCGCGAAGGCTTCAGATTTTGCCCTCGCGCGGAGCCTTGGGCCGACACATTCGGTGTCTCCTCTGTTGTCAGCACGGTTTATAACTCAGGAAGCCGATTAAATGTTGTCAAAGCCTTTTTTGATGCAGCAAAAATCTCCGCAGTTCTAAACGACGCCACCGCTGTTGTGTTGGCGAATGATAAGATGGGGTGGGATTTCGCGGAAGTGCTGCAAACGGTTCATCAGTCGAATCTCCCCTTGCAGGCGAGCGCACGGTTGATCAATTCTCTCGAGGAGCTATCCAGCCGCTTGAAGGTGGCCGGGTATCGCCCATGTGGCGTTGAATTGCCCTCCGGTTGGCTTGAGCGTATCCGCGAGGAGTACCAAGAAGATAACGAACAATTTTCTCGGCAGTATCTCGACACCAGCGCATCTGACTACTTCACTTTTCAGACAAACTCCTGAGCCCGCAAACTCATGCTAAAAAACCCATTGGAAAACATTCTGAAGGAGTCGGTAGAGACTGTAGCCCAGCCATGGGAGCACAGTTCCTATTACGCGGACGCGGAAAAGTGGACCCACATTTTTTGGGGCGGTAGCTCGGTTTTCAACGAATTGTTTAGCAGGCTCGATCTTCGCTCGGCGGTCGAACTCGCTTGCGGCCACGGACGACACGCGGAACGATGTGCTTCGGACTGCGGGAGCCTCACGCTAATTGATGTTTTTGAAGCCAACCTGCAGGAATGCCGGAAGCGCCTGTCGGCCCATTCTCACATTCGCTATCTGACAGGTAACGGCTACGATTTCACCGGCGTCGAGTCGGGCCAAGTGACCGCCATCTACTGCTACGATGCGATGGTCCACTTCAGCCCAGACTTGGTCGAAAGTTACCTCAAAGACGCCGCGCGCATTCTTGCGCCCGGAGGAATGGCCCTCCTCCACCACTCCAATCACGCAGCCCTTCCGGGGATCGTTCACTACGGCCAAAATCCCCACGCCCGAAATCACATGACCTGTGACTTATTCCGCGACCTCGCGCAGCAGGCCGGATTGACCATTGTCGAAAGCCACTCTATCGCGTGGGGAGGTGTCACGGATTTAGACCGAATCAGCCTTTTGGTTCGCCCGAGCTAATTCACCAGACACTGCCATAGTAATAATCTACCAACGCACAACGTATGAACGAATCCCAATCCACCAAACCCGAAGTGAACATGGCGCGCACGGTTGTCTTTTTCGACCAGCTCGCATCACAGAAGCCCGGCACGGAGGGCGGCTCCGTGCAACTCCGCGAGAACGGCATTCTTGTTCATCCTGGCGAAAAGGAAGCTACTGAGGTTGTTTTCGACATTGCCGGGGAAAAGGACGCCACCACGCTCGCCGCTTGGATCGCGCCGCTGCCGACAGAAGCGTTACCCAACGAGCAGGCGGGCGTTGCCGGCCTGCAACTCTTCCTCGACAACAAACCGCTGCCCCGCGTCCAAGTCTCTCGGCACGACAACCTCTTCTTCACCTTTGAAACCGCTGGCGCCTCCCAATTGAAGATCGTGGCCGACAGCGCCAACGGCACCGCCCTCTTCGACTGGCTCTTCATCGGTGTGATGTAAGCCGGCTCGGAATACAGGATACGACCGAGCAGGCCACGCAACGAAACTGGTCCACGAACCACACGACCACCGGCGAGGAAAGCCGCATGAGCTCATCGCCCGTCGGGGCCCGCCCGACTCTACGTGCCACCGGTTTGCGCGCACGGCTTTATGGTGCTAAGCGAGACGTGCGACTTCTTCTACAAAGTCACCACACCGTATCAGCCCGCAGCGGATCGCACCCTGCGCTGCAACGATCCCGGTCTCGCCATCGACTGGCCGATCGAAATCGGCCTCGAGCCCCTCGTCTCCCCCAAGGACGCTGCTGCGGCGACCTTCGCCGCGTGTGAGAAACATGGCTGATGCCACCGACGGCTCCAAGTGGAGTGCAATCACTGGCGATTGATGGCAAAGCAAAAAGTATTCGGTATCGGTTGGGCCAAAACTGGCACAACCACGCTCGGACACTGTCTCCGGTTGCTCGGGTTTCGGCACGTGGGACAGCGACTCGATCTGGTTCCAGCTTATGCGTCGGGCGACTTCCGCGCGGCACTTGATGTCGCTGCGGGCGCAGACGCTTTTGAAGACTGGCCGTGGATCCTGATTTACCGGGAACTAGACCAAGCTTTTCCGAAGAGCAAATTCATCCTCACAACGCGAGATCCGCAGGTTTGGCTGCGCAGCTACCGAAACATGCTTCATAATCAAGGCCTCGCTACCGAAAAAATGAATTGGATTCGTCGCACGCTATACGGCCTCAGTTTTCCTGAAGTGAAGGATGCAGAGCTTCTCGAGCGGTTTGAAAAACACAACCGCGAGGTTCAAGACTATTTCGCAAGGCGCGACTCTCTTCTGGTCGTGGACTGGGAGAAGGGCCATGGCTGGACCGAAATTTGCAGCTTTCTGGGAGCCCGCTGTCCGGACCAAAAGTTTCCGCATGAAAACCGCGGAGACTACGGACGCGGTGACACAACCACGCCATGAAGCTGGTAATGACCCTCTTAGTCCGCAATGAGGAGGACATCCTCGACTGGAACTTGCGTTTCCATTTCGAGCAAGGCGTCGCTTTTGTTATAGCAACCGACAACAATTCCACCGACGCCACGCCTGACATCCTGCGGCATTACGAGAAGGAAGGCAGACTGCGCTTTATTCGCGAGCGGGCCGACGATTACTCGCAAAGCGTCTGGGTGACGCGCATGGCGCGCTTGGCTGCCCTTGAATACGGAGCTGATTGGGTGATCAACAATGATGCGGACGAATTCTGGTGGCCCCGACAGGGCGATCTGTGCACCAGCTTGGCGGCCGTACCCGGGGAAGTAGGCGCCGTTCACTGCGAGAGGCTGAATTTTGTGCCGGTTGGCGCACCTCCTGCACACCAAGCATTTTGGGAGCAGATGATCTGGCGCCAAGCGCGAGCCACCAACGCCTTGGAAGCCAAACTCCCGGGCAAGGTTTGTCACCGCGGCACACCCCAGATCCGGGTGGCCCAGGGCAACCATGAGGTCGAGGGGCTTGATGGCCTGGTGCAAGAAGCGGGTTGTATCGAGATCCTGCACTACCCGATGCGATCCTTTGCGCAGTTTGAAACGAAGATTTGCCTCGGCGGCGCGGCTTACGAACGCAACAAACAACTCCCGCCAAGCGTGGGCAGCACTTGGCGCCACCTTTACGGACTGCACTGCAGAGGCGAACTACGTTCATGGTATGACACACAAGTGCTCATGGAGTCGGTGGCCTTCGGCGAGGCCGCCGATGGCGAACAACTTGTCCGTGACACCCGGCTGAGGGATTATTTCTTGCGGCGCAGAGAAGGGTCCGGCATGAAGCAGCCCATCCAAGCTGGGCACCGGTGAGCCATGAGGATCCTGCTCACCGAGGTCGGCAACGCCTCGCCCGGCGACGAGGCGATCACGATCGCTGCGGCAAAACGATTGTCCGGCTTTGGCTGTGAACTCACCGTGGCTTATCGAACATCGTTGGCCGACTCTTTCGGGCGCGCGGGCATAAGCGCAGAACACGTCCACGCACCAATCGCCCCGGTCGGCCCCCTTTATGCAACAGCAGAAGCACTCTTGGCCGGGGTGCAAGCACAGCAACCACAAACCTTCGAACGGTTGGGCGGAATGGTCAAGGGAGTCGACGCCGTTTGTGTGGTCCCTGGCGGCAAGTTTCTCGACGGTTTCGACAATTCCCTCAAGTTGCTCGCCATCGCGCTGGCTCGGCGGATGGGGATTCCCTACCTGATTCTGCACCAAAGCGTCGGCCCCCTGACCGATCGCAACGAGCTGGACCTGCTACAGGAGGTTTTCCGCGATGCCGCACTTGTCGTCGCGAGGGACCACAAGACTTTCGAGTTCCTGACGAGCTTGGGACTTTCACAGCACCGCCTTGTCCTCGGCGCTGATGCGGCCATGTCCGAAAACTATCCAGAAAGCCAAAGCACGCCTTATGCACTCGGGGTGAATCTGCGGTGGTCAGCCCTGGGACATAGTACGCCAGCCGGCTTGCGGGGACTGCTGGGCCGATTCCGCGACTTCGATCCGCGGAGCAGAGCGCTTATCTACAGCACGACAACAACCCTGCCCCCTGAGGTGCTGGCCGTGGCGGAGGAGTTCGGCTGCGAACACCACGCCGCGTGGTGTCGCTCTCCAGATTATCTGCAGCTGGTCGGAGCTTGCAGAGTCAATGTTACTGACAGTTTCCACGGTGTGATTTTCAGTCTGCAAGCAAATGTTCCCACCGTCTGTCTGCAAGCCGATATGCGGAGCTGGAAGTTGCAAGGATTGCGTGGAACCCGCGGGGAATGCCTGGACATTTTCCCGGGTTTGGCCGCGCAGACGGCGGCCACCGCCGTAGCTGAGGAAGTATGCAAGACTCTTGGGTCTCCCGAGTATTGCGAAAAGCAGCTGCAGCGGCAGGCAGCCATTCTTGCCGCTGGCCGGTCTGGCGCGGAAGAAGGCTGGCAATCCGTCTACCACGCCTTGGGCCGATTGTAGAGCGGGCACCTTGAATGGCTCTTCGTTTTTTGGTCTCCTAGTCCTGTTCGTCTTTTCGTTTCTTTGTCTCCCGCCACTTCCCCCTCAAGTTGCAGGTTTGGTCGCCGCGGCAACCTATTTTCACTGCGTTTCTGTTCAGGTTTCAGTCTTCATTCCTTCCCGTCCCCCTTACTCAGGTTTGCCCTCGCCCCGTTCTCGCGGGACTCACGCTGTCTCCGTCTGCGACTCCGGCTCAGGTTTCAAGTGTCGGCACTCCTCCCCATTCCCACCGCCCTGATCCCTGACAACTGATCACTGACGACCGCCTACTTTCAGTAATAATCTCCCCTTAACTCTTTACTCGCCACTGGCGAGCCGATATCTGCATTAGTATGATCCACCCGATTGCCTCCCCTCGTGCGGCTTTGTTTGCTGCGGTCACAACGCTCTG
>JBMOJP010000135.1:0-4202 GCA_049315725.1 Chthoniobacterales bacterium
CGGTGATGATGATCTCGTTCTGGCGGGCCGTCTGCGCGCCGGAAAAATCGAGCGCCTGCGCTTCACCACGCTACTTCTTTTTCGCTTCTGGGCTGGGGGCGGGTGTCGCCTCGGGTGCGGCGGCCGGTGCGCCTTGCGCCTGCTGCTGCATGGCCTGCTCGCGCTGCACGAGTTCATCCACCGCCTTCTTCAGGTCGCCGAGCGGAACCCATCCGATTATATTGCCTTGCGCTCCCGTCGCTTTCGAAGCAAAAGACGCCGCGTTGAGCAATTGCGCCTCGCCGTTCACCTTGTTGAAGCGGACTACGGTGTCGATCGTGTTCGTGCCGATCGTAACCTTCGCTGCGATGCACTCGTAGGGAGTCGCAGACACGTCGACGACCGGCGCGGAATTTTGGCCGCAGGCCGCGAGAAAAATGGATGAAAGGCAAGCGGCGGGAAAGAAAATGGCTTTGTTCATATAGCGCGTGTTGTATGGGCTGCCCGGTTTCTTGGCAAATGGAATCCCATCCGTGGGCGTTGCAGCGAATTGACTCAAACGAAAAGACACCGGGCGGGTGTCTGGGATGGGGCCTAAAAGACACCATGGCCGGGGTGGAAGCCGCGTTGCCCTTCCCGATCCTGGGCTTTGACACCGACAACAGCAGGGAGTTCCTCAACTGGCATCTGGTGGACTGCTGCCCAAAGCGCCCGGTGCCGGCGGGCTTCATCCGTTCGTGCCCTGACCGCAAGAACAATAATGCCCGCGTCGAGTAGAAGAACTGGACCCATGTGCGTCAGATGGTCGGCTTCGGACGGCGGGAAGTCGAGCAGACGGCGTCTGGGCTCGATGATCTTTACGCCACCAGTGGGGGCAGTTCCCCAACTTCTTCTGCCCGGTGATGAAGCATTTGCGCACCGACTTCGCCTTGAGGACAAGCCTCAAGGCGTTTGTAAACAAGGCTCCCCGCCCTGACATGCCCCGGCGTCTTTTCTCATTGAGGCAACACGGTCAGGCTGCGGCCTTACCGCTGGCCCGCGATCCTGCGCGCCATCCGCCAGGACCTCGATGAGGAGGTCCTTCTTGAACAATTGCCCGGTGATGTTGCCGCGCAGCATGTCCTTTGATTCTTTGCCGGTGAAGCGGTCGACGAGGTTGAGGCGCGCGCCGAGGACGCGGAGGCCCGGGGTTCTCTCCGTCGTGTGGTCGCGGGCCGGCACGCCCAGGATGAAGAGTGTGTGCTCGCGCCGCATGGCCTCAAGGTCGGCCGGAGGTTCGACCCGGGCAGTTTGCACGTCTGCTCCGGGGAGCATGAAGCGGTAAACCTCATCGTGCGCCCCATACACGGTGGGTAAGATGACGGTGCGTCCGCGCACGTCCTCGACGGCGGCTCGGTCGAAGGTGCCGCGGGGTCCGTCGAACGGGATGAGGAAGAGCGCGTAGGCGAGGTAAAGAAGCAGGATGGCCGGGCAGGCGAAACGGCGCGTCCGATCCGGACGCCATGCGCCGGCGGCGGCGAACGCGGCGATGGCGGCCAGCAGGACCCACGCGAACCATGGATAGAGCGCGCCTTCGCCGACCTCGTTCGTGAGGACGATCGCGCCGACGAGGAAAACGAGGCTGACGGCCGCGACCGCCACGAGGGCGATGGCCAGAGCCCAGCGCGGGATTTCCTGCCACCGGAGGGCGAGCAGGACGGCCACGGCGGGCATGGCGGGGAGGAGGTAGTGTTCGTAGCGGTGGTTCGGTAACGCGAAGATGACGACTTGGGTGATCACCCAGATCCACAAAAGCTTCTCCGGTCCGGTGAGGGTGACGCGCTGGCGCCAAGCCAGCCAGCAAAGGTAGGCGAAGGCGGGCGCCAACAGCCCGGCGTGCACGAAATAGCCGAAGAGGATGGGCCAGATGCTGCGGCCGCCGGCCAGCATGTTGACGAGATAGCTCCCGCCCTTGGCGTCAAATTTCCCGACGTTCTCCTTGAGGACAAAATCGCGCCAGATGTTCCCCGGTTCCGGGTCGAGCAGGAACCACATCGAGAAGACCACCACGGCGAGGAGCGCAGTCAGCGCGATCTTGGGCGCGTCCGCCCGCAACCAGGCAGGCAAGCGGTAGCTGCGTTCCTGCAGGGTCCACCATGACAAGCCGGCGGCGAAGGGAATGACGAGCGCGAACGATTTGTAGAACAGCCCGGCCCCGACCATCAGCCCGAAGGCCGCGGCCCATCCCCACGTCAATCCGCCGGCTGCGCGTCCGCGCAGCAGAAGGATGGCGAACGGGAGAAAGAACCAGAAAGTCTCCGGCGCCGAGGTGAAAACGATGCGCCCGTAGCGATAAGTGCTGAAGAACGCGAGGAAGACCAGCGAGGCGAGCAGTCCCGTGCGCGTGTCGCCGGAGAGTTGCCGTCCGACGAGCAGCACGAGCGCGGCCGTGGCCAGCGTGTAAAGTGCGACGGGCAATCGCAGACGCCAGATTTCCCAGTGTCGGCCCCAATCGGTGGCGACGATGCCCTGCCAGAAAAGCGCCGGCGGCTTGGTGTTGCGCTCGGGCGGGTTGAGGTTCTTCAAGGGAAGCCACTCGCCGCTTTCGGCCGTCATGCGGGTGATCTGCCAGTAGAGGTGTTCGTCCGGATTGGTCGCTGCGTGTTCGCTGCCGAGGTTGTGCAGGTAAACAAACGCGCCCAGGGTGAGGGCGAGGAGGCTGGCCCATGTTGCCGTGCGCGGAGTCATGGCGCCACCACTTCGACCAGGAAGTCCTTCTTGAATAGATTCCGTGCCACGTTCCCGCGCAACATGTCCGTGGTTTCATCCGGTCGGAACCGATCAATCAACTGCAGCCGCGTGCCGACGATGCGCAGGTCCGGCGAGTCCTCGATCGTCCGGTCATCCAACGCAAGCGTGACAATGAAGACGTTGTTCTCCGCCTTGAGCGTTTCCAGAGGGATGCGGTCGTTGACGTGGTAGGGCCGCGGGTCGCTGCCGGGGAGCATGAAGCGGTAGATTTCTTCGCGGGCATTGAAATTGATCGGCGCGGCGTAGGATTTTCCGCGCATGAAATCCGCCGCCACGCGGTCGAACTCGCCGCGCGGTCCATCGAAGGGAATGAGGAACGCGGCGTAGCAAAGATAGAGAAGGAGAATGGCCGGACAGGTCATCCGGTGGGTCTGGTCGGGTCGGAGCAGGGATGAGACCGCGAGCCCCATGGTTCCGCCGATGGTGATCCAGAAGAGCAGCGGATAGAGACGTCCGACCCCGGCATTCAGCGTCAGCAGGATCGCTCCGAGCCCGAGGCCGAGCGCGATGACCGCGACGGCAACGAGGCTGATGGACAGAACCCAGCGCGGAATCGCGGTCCAATGCAGGGCCAGAAGGACCGCGAAGGCCGGCATGGCGGGGAGTAGGTAGCGCTCGTCTCGCTGATTGGGCAGGGTGAAGACAACAAGGACCGTGCCAATCCAGATCCAGAGCAACTTTTCGTCCGCCGTCAGTTCGCGCCGACGCAGCCAGACCACGACGAGGAGGGCGACGAGTGCAGGCGCGAGCAATCCGGCGTTGAAGGGATACGCAATGAGGTTGCGCCAGACACTCGACTCGCCCCAAAGAGCATTGAGGAAATAGTTCCTCTCACCGGCGTCAAACTTTCCGAGATTTTCGCGAAGAATGAAGTCCTGCACGATGAGGTGCCGCTGCGGATCGAGCAGATACCAGAGGCTGAAGACGCCGAGGGCGAGCAGCCCCGCGAGAACGATCTTCGGGGCAGCATGGTGCAGCCAGTCACCCAAGCGGTAGCCGCGTTGGTGGAGGGTCCACCAAGCTAGCCCTGCGGTGGCCGGCAGCACGAGGGCGAAGGATTTGTAGAGCAGAGCGATCCCGACCATCAGGCCGAACCCGCCTGCGAGCGACCAACTCAATTCTCCCGCCCGCGGCCGCCGCATGAGCAGGACAAAGAATGGGCCGAAGAGCCAGAACGTTTCGGGCCCTGAGGTGAGGAACACGCGCCCATAGCGGTAAACCCCGAAGAAGCTCAGGTAGACCAGCGCGGCCAGCAGGCCGGTGGATGCGTTGCGGCCAAGTTTGCGGCCGAGGAGAAATACCATCAGCGCGGTGGCCAGCGTGTAGAGCAGATTGGGAAAGCGCAAATTCCACAGACTCCAATGCTGCGCCCAATCCGTGCTGACCAACCCCTGCCAGAAAAGCCCGGGCGGCTTGGTGTTGCGGTGCCGCTC
>JBMOJP010000052.1:0-18538 GCA_049315725.1 Chthoniobacterales bacterium
ACCTGAAGAAATTCTAGTGCCCCCTCCAAGAGAACGCAGGCCAGGCCCCGACCGGAAGTCTTGTGATGAAGAGCGCCGCGAACGTGAGCGCGGCCCTCCACCGCGCCGGGAAAACCTCTGCCCATGCAGCAAAACAAGGATGAGCCAGCCGAAATATGCACACCGACCCGAAAGTCAAAGTCTCGCGCATCGCGAACTGTCCGCGAACCGCAAAACCTCGCGATCTCCGCGAACCTCCTCAGACCGAAGAAGATTTCCAAGCTCCGGAGAATCGGGCAACCGGAATTTGAACCTCCCGATTCTGAACGGGGGTTGAAAAAAGAAAAACCCACCCCCGACGAAAGGGACGGGTTTTGTTGAAGGTTGCGGCAATTACTTCACCTTGACCCACGTATCGACGGACTTGTTCGGCAGGGTGGCAATGAGCTTGTCTCCCTTGAACTCGTAATGGGCAAGTTCGAAGGGCGGAGTGAATTTGATGGATCCGCCTTCGCGGGTCACTTTCACGCTCTTGGTGACGCCCGAAGAAGCAAGAACCTTGCCCGTGAGCGGATCGTTGGCCGCCGAGAGGAGTGTCTCCGTGTAGGTGGAGCCGGCGAGCTTATACCGGGCGATGAGGGAAATCGATTGGCTCTTTGAGGTCACACCTTGATACATGACGTTGAGGTTTTTGTATCCGCCGGGAGTCAGGTTGATCATGCCGGCAACATGCGGCGCCTTGACTACTTTTCCGTCCGGCGTTTGGTGCGAAACAAGCTTGTAGTTGCCATCGATGCCGGTGCTCTCGGCGGCATTGAGGGACACGGTGATGCCGAAGAGTCCGACGGCAAGGGTAAGGAGGAGTGTTTTCATAGTTGGTTTGATAGAACCGACTACAAGCTAAACATTTCCGCAGAAAACAGAAAGCGGAATAAATTCGGGTCGGGCCTGACCACGGGCCAGAGGTCGTAAAAAAGAGGTTTCGCGCCACGTGAGTGATCATAAGAGGTCAAGCGAAGCCAGTTCGACGAACCTCTGCAGACCGAAGAAGATTCCCCAAGCTTCGGAACGTCGCAGGCCATGCCCCGTTGGGTATGGGTCGAGGATGGCGGGGCGATTGATGCGGTGGTGAACTGCGGCGATTGACTGCGGTGCAGTCTGTGCACGTTTGAGTGCCCTCACCCAGGATATCTGGTCACAAAGACGACGTGATACCAACGTCCCGCAGCTTTTCGACTTCGTCCATGTTTTGATCCCGGTAGGGCCCGGTCGCCGCGGCGACCGGGCCGCTGCTTTTACCGTAAGAAAGTGTGCGGACGGCTGAGCCAGCCGTCCCTACCACCCCAGCCCAAAAGTCTGATGGCAAGGGGATATTGGTATGAGAGAGCGTTGGGCGACCGGAAGGCTTGTGATGAAGAGCCCGGCGCCCTACCCCGCGCCGTAAAAACCTCTGCCCATGCGGCAAAACAAGGATGAGACAGCAAGAAGCGGCAGACAGACCCCAGGCCTGACCCCTTTTTCGTGCGACCCCGCCGTGCTTGAGAGTATATGGCAACGGGTCGGGCCGCGTTGGCGGTGCGTTGCCTATTGCCGACCTCAATCCGCTGTGAGGCGCAACGCATGGCCCGACCCCGGTCAAATTTTTCGTCAGGGTTTGAGGCGCGCGACGTAGCTCTTTTCCAGCGCCAATCCGCCCAAGCCGAAGAAAATGCCCAAGCCATAGTTTTGGTAGACGGTGTTGCCGGTGGTCATCGTGCTGCCCGGGTAGTTGAGCGGCGTCCACTTGGCCGGGCCGAATCCGGTGGCGGTCCGGTCGACCGAGACAAAGGCGGGGCCGTTGGTGGTGGTGGCGATGAGGTTGTATCCGCCGTCCCGCCCGGTGATGCCCTCGAAGTGCGTGAAGCCGGGCGTGTTGGTGTCCGCAAAATAAGTGAGGTTGGTGAATTTGCGCGTGACCGCGTCGTAGTCGACGAGGAAAGCCGTGCTGGTGCCGTTGTTGTTTGCCCCTCCGGCGATGGTGTAGGAGCTGCTGTTGCTGCCGTTCTGCCAGATGCCGTAGGCTGTGGTGCCGGACGGCGCGGTCCCGGCGTTGGTCGGGGCGAAGATTGTCCAGGTTTTGCTCGTGATGTGATAGATGAAGGCATTCCCGGTGCCGGCATTGGGGATCGGCTGCGATGGGTTGGTGGTCAGGTCGTAGTTGCCCACCACGAGGTCGCCCATCGTGCTATGGGGAATGGTGTTGCACACGCTCACGCCGACATTGGTCAGGCTGGTGGTCGGAACATCAATCTGCGCCCAGTTGCCCTTGCTGCCATCCAGCGATCCGGTGAACATGACTCCGTGATTGAGCGCGTTCGGCAAGCTCTGCGCGTATTGGTAGCTGCCTACGATACGCACGTTGCCCACGCCGAGCGTCGGATTGAAGAGGGCGGTGTTGGGACCGTAAAAAAGCGAACTGGTCACAGTTTGTCCCTGGATTTTGGGCGCAACCTTGTAAAAAGTCCCCTGGCCATTGTCCAACGAACCGAGCCACCACAGTCCGCTGATGCTGATGCCGTCCTTATTGAGGTAGCTTCCTGTGAGGACCACCTGCTTGGAATTGTAACCGCGCACACCGGTCACCGATTCATTGTTGCGAAGAATTTGTTTGTAGGAAATCTCCGGGGTAAGCTTGGAGTTTATCAGCGTGGCCGAACCGGAGTATGCAGGTCCGGTGGGGCCGGATGGATACGAGGCGAATGTCATGGTCCATTTATTGCACTTGCCCTTGACTGGGGCGATCGCACCGACCTGCGCGAGATAGATTCCAGCGGGGATTCCCTCAGCCGTGGCCGAGAAGATGATGTAAAGGCTCCCGTCCGGCGCCACAGTCCCACTCACCCAGAACGGGTCGGGTCCCGTGCTCGACCCGAAGAAATATCCGGCGATGTAGGTGTTGATGCGGAAAGACTCGGCGGCATTATCGTAGAGTGCCGTATCCTGCACAGACCATTCCGTGTCCTGCAGCCAAGCGTATTGATCGGAGCGGAGCATGGCATCGTCCTGGGCTTGACCAAGAGATGGGAGTTGCTGCCCGGGGGACAGCTTGGCCATGTTGGCCCACTGCAGAATGTAGGGAGGACTGGCGGAATTTTTTGGGTCCGACGGAAGGGACGTCTGCATAGTCATGCGCCACTCTCCGGCGTCAAAGATCATGTGCCCCTTGGCATAATTGGTCAGTGGGTTGGTGATGGTGCCTTGCGGCGGCGTGATGATTTTCATGTCGACCACCCCGGCCGGTGGCGGGGAGATCGTCCCCGACATGATGGAATTGCTTGGCGAGTAGAGCGGAATCCATCCGGCGGGCGTCAACTTCTCCATGCTCACCGTCGTCGGCCCGTTAAACATCCCGTTGGTGCAGGTGAATTGGTAGTAGTTGCCGAATCGGATGCGCGTGTTGACAGAGGAGTCTCTGGCCACGACATAGGCTGTCATTTGCGGGGGCGGCACATACCATGTGCCGACGCCCCCGTTCGAACCTCCAACAATATTATCCCAGTAGCTAGCGCCAGGTTGTCCTGCCTGCATCGGTTGGGTCAGCAAGGCGGCAAACGAGAGAATTGCGAACAAGGAGTTGCGGGCCGACGGGCTGATGGGGGCTAATTTCATAAGTTCAATGTGATCGAGATCAGTGGTGGTGTCACTGGCCTAAGAGGGTAGGCAATACATTTTGTTGAAGCAACAGGGTTTCTGGAAAAGTTGGATTGGCAATTGTTTTGGGTGAAAGGGTTTGGGTTGGTCGGAAACCTACACAAACATTCCGCCACGGGTTCACCGGGCCCGCTAGCGGCGGTGGCGGTAGAACGCCAGAGGCCAGGGGACCGAAGAGAGCCACGACCAGCGGGATACGCCCGCCGTCGGGTGGGATCTGCGGGTCCACCCCGTCCGGCCGCGCTGGTTCCTCCGCCGCGGCCTGTTACATGGCGCCGGGCAGGTCGTGCATATTCTGCGCGCAGTGCTTCAACGCCATCGGCATGGCCTCGTTGCTTCGGCTGAAGTAAATTTTCACCTCCGGCATCTGCGTATCGGCTTGGGCGAAAAGGGACTTGCCAAGCCATCGCCGTTTTGTGAGCCTTTTGGCGCGGTTCATTCGCACTCAAACAAACCAAAAACCCAATCATGAAAAAATACATTGTTACCAGCCTTGTGGCAGCCGTTGCTGTGGCGTCGGCCATCGCCGGCCCCAGCAAAGTGGTCAAAGAAGTGATCGTTCCTGAGGATCCTTGCCTCTTCCGCGACCAGGAATTCCAGATCGACGCGTTCGGTCTCGGTTACTTCAACCAAGGCGGAAACAGCTTCAATTACTACAACAACAGTAATGCGGCGGGCATCAGTGGTCGTCCCGCTTGGGGTGGCGGTCTTGGGATCAACTACTTCTTCAGCCGCTACATCGGTATCGGCTTGGAGCAGGACCTCTACGGGCGGCAATCCGGAAACAGTCCGGTGGACGCCGGCTACACCCGCTGGGCCACGATCGGCAACCTCTTTCTGCGTTACCCAATTTGTTCGTGGAATCTTGCACCTTACATCATGATCGGCGGCGGTGCTAATTATGGTAACACACCCAAGGCCGACTTCGATGGTCAAGCACTGGGGATTCCGCCGAACAGGCGTGGGACCTACAATTCCGGCCAAGGCTTCGGCCACGTCGGCGGTGGTGTTGAGTATCGCTTCACCAAAAACATCGGCATCTTCAGCGATGCCCGCTACATCTACTCTGGTGTTGCCGGATTGGCCAACGACAACCTCATGTGGCGCTACGGCCTGCGTTTCGCGTTCTAAGTCATCCGACTGAACCACTAGCAACGGCACCGGGGAAACTCGGTGCCGTTTTTTTCTGCCCGTCTGAGCGACCGGCTGACTCGGCCCCTGAAGCCCGCTCCTTCCGCTACAATGGTTCGCTGAGAAAACCGCGTGCGATGTCGTCCGCCGCGGCACGCAAAGTCATGGTGCCAGCCGCCACGGCCCGACCACGCGCCTCAAGGCGCTCAACCACCGCCGGGCTGGACGCCATCGTGGCCAGCACCTGCTCACGCGTCGCGTCAAGCAACCCCTCTTGGACCTGCTGGAGCCGCCGCTCCAACCAGTGTCCGGACATGGCCGTCTCCGAGCGGAACTTCTCGAGCATGATCCAGACCTCTTCAATCCCGGTCGGCTGCAAGGCGGAACAGGTCAGGACTTCCGGCTGCCATCCGGGCGTGGCGGGGCTTAAAAAGTGCAGCACCTGCGAAAGCTCGAGCCGGAGCGTTTCCGCTGCGGCCAGATTTCCTCCATCTGCTTTGGTCACAACGATTCCGTCCGCCATTTCAACGATACCCTTCTTGATCCCTTGCAATTCGTCCCCGGCACCGGTCAGGGCGAGCAAAAGAAAAAAATCCGTCATGGACCGCACCGCAATCTCGCTCTGCCCCACCCCGACCGTTTCGACCAGAATGACGTCATAGCCAGCGGCCTCGCAGAGCGTGATCGTCTCGCGTGTTTTGCGCGTTACTCCGCCAAGAGCTCCGCTCGAGGGCGACGGCCGGATATAAGCGGATGGATGGCGCGAGAGCTTTTCCATTCTCGTCTTGTCGCCCAGAATGCTTCCGCCCGAAATCGCGCTGGTTGGATCGACGGCCAGAACCGCCACGCGATGGCCACGCTGGCAAAGATGGAGTCCGAACGCCTCGATAAAGGTGCTCTTGCCCACGCCCGGCACACCCGTGACACCCACCCGAATCGAAGGAGGTTGGTGCGAGAGCAGGCGCTGCAGGAGGTCGCCGGCCAGGCTGGCGTGCTTGGGCGAGGTGCTCTCGACCAGGGTGATAGCCCGCGCCAGAATCGCGGAATCCCCCTCACGTATGCCTCTGGCATAGTCGTCCGCGGTCAGCGGATAGCCCTCAGTCTCTGGCGTGGTGGCAGTCACAATGCAGGGCTGGTCATGTTTAAACACGTTCTCACAAACGAAGGCTCGAGGGAAGGCCCCGCCGGAAGGGAGACGCGAGATTGTCCGGAGCCCAAAAGCTGCTACGAAGAAAAGGAGTTTCTGCGGCGCCGGGCGACACCCATTTTATTACCCTTATCGACCGCTATGTTTCCCGGGGTGTGGGGGCGGAGGCGGCTGAAAGCCTCGATAAAATCGAGCACGCGGACCACTCAGTGCCCGAGCGCATACACCAGGTGCGGCGTGTAGAGCTTCGGTTCGAGGAGAAACGAGTCGTGGCCTTTTTCCGAATGCACGGTCAGGCGGATCTGCGGCACGCCGGCCCGTTTGAGCTCGGCGCAAATCTCCGTCTGGTAATCCGGGTAAAAGCAGCAGTCGCTGTCGATGGTGAACACGAGATAGCGCTGCTTCTCGCAGCCGGCAAAAACGGAGGCCACGCCGCGCGCCCTGGCGTCGGCATGGAGGTCAAACTGCTGCCATGCATCAATGATCCTCAGGTAGCTGTTCGCGTCGAAACGTTTCACGAACTTCTGGCCCTGGTAGAGCATGTAGCTTTCGAGAACGCTGGAGACGCGATACCACGGAAGATCGACTTCGGGCTGGACCACATCGACCCGCGCCCGCTCCTCGATCACATCGGCCCAGAAGAACGTTTTGTGGCTGATCATGCGCGCCAGCGCGAGACCGTGAACCGGACCGGGCGTGCCCTCATAGTCGCCGTCGCGGAATTCCGGATCGCGCGTGATGGCGATAATCTGCTCGAGGTTGTGCATCTGCTGCAGGCCATGCGCGCGGAGGCCCGTCGCGACCGGGATGACATTGACCACACGGTCCGGGTAATGGACGGCAAAATCGAGGGCGAGCATGCCGCCGAGCGAGGCGCCGAGGACGGCGTGAAGTTTTTCAATTCCGAGTTGCCCGAGGAGCGGCAACTGCGAGCGGACGATGTCGTGGATGGTCACGCGCGGAAATTTTCCGCCGTAGGGTCGTCCGGTCGCGGGATCGGGCGAAGCCGGCCCGGTTGAGCCGTAGCAGCCGCCGAGGTAATTGGCGCAAACGACGAAATACTTGTTCGTGTCGAGGGCACGTCCCGGGCCGATGAAGCTGTCCCACCATCCGGCATGCAACTCCTCGGTCCAGCGTCCATCGAGACCGGGGACGGACGTGTTGGTTCCGGCCGCGTGCTGGCTGCCGCTCAGCGCGTGAAAAAGAAGGATGGCATTGCTGCGGTCCGCATTGAGCGTGCCGTAGGTCTCGTAGGCCAGCGTGAGGGAGGAGAGCGATTCGCCACCCGCGGTGACGAAAGGCTCGTTCGCGCTCCCGTAGGTCAGGAACTGCGTGGCAACCTCTCCGACAGCTTGGCCCATAAAACGCCTCAGGACCGGGCCGCGGCCAGCGCCTGGTCAAGATCCTCGGTCAGGTCGGCCGCATCCTCCAGGCCGACGGAAAGACGCAGCAACTCGGGCGTGATCCCCGCCCCACGCTGCTGGTCCTCGTTGAGTTGCGAGTGCGTGGTCGTCGCCGGATGGATGGCGAGGCTTTTGGCGTCGCCGACATTGGCCAGGTGCGAGAAGAGCTGGAGCGACTCGATGAATTTCTTCCCCGCGGCCGCGCCGCCCTTGATGCCGAAAACGACCATCGAACCACCTTTGCCGTGGAGATACTTCTGATTCAAGGCGTGATACGGGTCGTCGGGCAACCCGGGAAAGCGGACCCATTCGACATCGGGGTGGTTCTGCAAATGCCGGGCGATGATCCCCGCGTTGACGCAGTGCTTCTCCATCCGCAACGGCAGGGTTTCGATGCCCTGAAGAAACAGCCACGAGTTGTCCGGGGCAATGCACGCCCCGAGGTTGCGCAGGGGCACGGTGCGCATGCGAAGAATGAAGGCCAGCGGGGCCAGCGGGGCCGGAAGGTCATGCCCCCAGCGCAGGCCGTGGTAGCTGCTGTCCGGTTGGTCGTAGAGCGGATGCTTTCCCCCCGCCCAGTTGAATCGCCCGCTGTCGATGACCACCCCGCCGATCCCGGTGCCGTGTCCGCCAAACCATTTGGTCAGCGAATGCACCACGATGTCGGCCCCGAAATCCAGAGGCTTCGTCAGATAGGGGGTGGAAAACGTGGCATCGACGATCAGGGGAATTCCATGATCGCGCGCAACCTTCGCGACCGCCTCGAGGTCCACGACCTCCAGAGCCGGATTGGAGACCGTTTCGACAAAAAGGGCGCGGGTTTTGTCATCAATCGCCGCGGCAAAGTTCCGCGGATCATTCGAGTCGACGAACTTCACTTTGAGGCCGAGGGCGGGCAGGATGTCATTGAACTGCGTGTAGGTGCCGCCGTAGAGGTTGCGGGCGCTGACGATGTTGTCCCCGGCCGAGGCCAGATTGATGATCGAGTAGAAAACGCCGGCGGTGCCGGAGGCCACGCCGAGGCCGCCCATCTCCGGCGCGCCTTCGAGGAGGGCGACCCGCTTTTCCAGCACATCTGTCGTGGGATTCATCAAGCGCGTGTAGATGTTCCCGAGCTCACGCAGGGCGAAGAGGTTGGCTGCATGCTCCGTGCTTTTGAAAACGAACGAGCTCGTGCGGTAAACCGGGACCGCGCGGGAAAGGGTCGTCGGGTCGGGCTGTTGGCCGCCGTGCAGGCAAAGGGTGTCGAATCTCATGGCTTTGGTCGGGTGGGAGTGAGTCTTGATACTTCCCCGCCCGTGGACCAAGTCAAACGCAAACCGGCCGTTGAGGCAGCGGGTCAGCGCAGGGCGTTGGCCGGCAAGCGCCCCACATTTGCCTCCGGGGCCCGGTTGTCGCGCATCGCCGGGTCCAGCGGCACCAAACCTGCGGCCCCGGTGGCGTAGGCGACCATGGCGTAGCCGTTGTGGCGGAAATGCACGGAGGGAATTTTCCCCGGATCGTCATCAAAGCCGTAGAACTCCTCGATCATAGGGTTGCGGCTGCTGGCGGGTTTTTGGAACGTATTGATCTGGGCCGCCGTGGCGAAGACGACCGTCGTTCCCGGTTTGGCCAGATCGAAATACCGCAGCGGTGTCCCGGCGTTCGGCAGCCATCCGTTCGTCCCGGCGAGGAGAACATTGTAGCCGACGCCGATGTAACCGACCTTGTATTTTGGTTTGAACGGCTTGCCGGTGAAACTGAAGCTCGGATCTGGCGCGACGGACCGGGGCATGTAAGGGCCGAGTGGTCCGAGGGCGCGGTCTACCTCCCGCTGTCCCTCCGGCTGCCCCATGCTCCTGGCCGTCTCAAAACCGAACCACCAGACCGTCCCGCTGTTTCCCGCGACCGTGCCGGCCTGCCGGTAGGGCCAGAAGCGGTAGTTATTGTCGCCCAGATAGGCGGCGGCTCCGGCGGCCAATTGACGGATGTTGTTGGCCGAGACCGCCAGCGACGAGGTCTTATACGCGCCCCATACGGCGGGAACGGCCACGGCGCAGAGCACAAAGATGATGGCTGTCACGACGACCAACTCTGTCAGGGTGAATCCGGCCTGTTTTTTCATGGCGAGACGGCGATGCGGTAGAATCGTTGCGGCGGGCGCGGAGAGGACTCGTCGGTGAAGACCATGGGCCCGCCCGTCGCAACCACGGGCTTGCCCATCGGCGCGAAGGCGACTCCAAGGTTGTCCGTGAATGAGAGTTGGTAGGAAAGACCCGCGACCGAGGAGAAGCCGATCTCCGGATTCCCGCCCGTCCAACGGAACGTCAGCGCTGGCACGGGCAAAGGCGCAGCCTGCGGCTGCTGCACCGGTGCGGGCGCTAAGAATAAACCAAAATTCCAAGCATCCCACGAACCGTCGCTCAGCGGGCGGTCCACGGCTCCAACGGGCGATGACAACCAGAGAACGTCGGCGTAACTCGGATTGCCAGTAAAGCTGTAGGTCGCGGTATCCATGGTGTTCCAGTCGAAGTATTCAAATGTGCCGCCGAACACGTAGTAGCCCCAGTAGGGGTCATTAAACCCCTCCTGAAAGCGCAGGCCTCCTGTGGCGGAGAAAGCGATGGATTGCACCGCGTCGAAGCTTGGGCCGTAGCGCGTCATCCCAAGAGCGATGCGCGGATCAGACCCACCAAGCGTTCCAACCACCGTGCCGCCGGTGTCGCTGATGGTGGAAGCGCCCGCGATGGCCGTGATCATGTCGAAGCCCGTAGCTGCCCCATTCCATCGGTAGCCCCAAGCCAGCGAGGCCGGGGTTTCGCCGTCATTCCATTGCAGAACGAGCGCGGCCCGGTTCGTGCCGGACCCGGTCCAGAATTGGATGTCATCAAAATTCCCGACGGTCTGCCCTTGAAGGTCGAACG
Source organism: Chthoniobacterales bacterium (assembly GCA_049315725.1). GTDB lineage: Bacteria > Verrucomicrobiota > Verrucomicrobiia > Chthoniobacterales > JACTMZ01 > JACTMZ01. The sequence continues at coordinate 10,254 of JBMOJP010000052.1, forward strand.
CGACGAGGCCCAGCAGCGCGATCAGCGCTGTCGTTGCTTTTTTCATTAAGAGTCTCCATGTAGCTTGGGCAAGAGAGACCCTGGGGAGACGACGTAAGGCCGCTCCGCAAAGACCACTCCCACACGCTTCATTTCTGCGATGAAGTTTTTTCGCCCGGAGCCACCCGGCTCCGCGCGCGTCGAGGACCGGCAAACAGATGTTCGGACTCCCGGTTTATGGACGCGAAAAATACGTCCGCCTCTCCCCTCGCCTTCGCCCGAAAGTTTTCAGACTGGCTTTGCTCCCGCCTGGGCGGGATGAAGAATTGTTACCGGATACCGCAGCGCAACTGTGGCCGATTCTCACGGCCTTCCCTGGGCTTGCTGGTCAGTCTCGTCCGACTTGCGCCGAACGCTTGCATGCAAAAGAACGCAGTTCTTTTTTACGCCCGGCGCAGGACCACGTCAATCCCCTTGCAGAAATCACGCCCTCGGGTCTCAATCAACCCCATGCGCAACCAGCACGGATGGACCCACCGCACCGAGGAAGGCGAACGGCGTGATGTGCGGGCGGTCAAAACCCACGGCCGCTGGCGCCTGCAGGCCAAGCTCCGGCACGAGGAACAGTGGATTTATTTCGAGACACCAGAACTCTCCGATCTGCAGGAGCTGCGGGACATTCTCTGGCGCAAATACCAACGGCGCCGCGCCTCCTACGAGGATGTCCTCCTGGCCGACAGCATGCTCGAAGAGCGGAAGACGCCATGAGGGGAGCAGACCTCATTGCTGCCGACCGCGCGCATGTCTGGCATCCGTTCACCCAGATGCAGGAATGGTGCGATCCCGGGCATGAGCCGATCGTCATTGCCGAGGGCCGGGGGAGCACTTTGACCGACTCCTCGGGGCGGACCTATCTCGATGGGAACAGCTCGATCTGGACAAACATTCACGGGCACTCGCATCCCCGCATCGTGGCCGCAATCCAAGCGCAAGCGGCGAGGCTCGCGCACAGTTCCTTCCTCGGCTTGACCAATGAGCCAGCCATCCGGCTGGCCAGCCAGCTCGTCTCGCTGTTCCCCCCTGGCACGCTCACTCGGGTCTTCTTCACCGACAACGGCTCCACCGCCATCGAGGTCGCGCTGAAGATGGCCGTGCAATACCATCAACTCGTCGCCCAGCCGCAAAAGTGCCGCTTCGCCGCGTTCGAAAACGCCTACCACGGCGATACGGCCGGAGCCGCCAGCCTCGGCGGCATCGGGGCCTTCCATGACCGCTTTTCCGCCCTGCAGTTTCCGGTCATCCGACTGGCGGACCTGGCTTCGCTGGAGTCGCTGGACCCGGCCGTGGTGCGCACGCTGGCTGCCGTGGTCATCGAGCCGTTGATCCAAGGGGCCGCCGGGATGCGGACCTGGGCACCGGGGATGCTGCGCGACTTGCGCGTCTGGTGCGACCGGCACAGCGTGTTGCTCATCCTCGACGAAGTCATGACCGGTTTCGGACGCACGGGCCAAATGTTCGCCTGCGAGCATGAAAGCGTCGTGCCCGACTTCATCGCGCTGGCCAAAGGCCTGACCGGGGGAACCATGCCACTGGCGGCGACGCTCACGACCGAGGCGGTTTTCTCCGCTTTTCTCGGCGAATACGCGGAGATGAAGACCCTCTTCTACGGGCACAGTTACGCCGGCAATCCGCTCGGCTGCGCGGCGGCCTTGGCCAGCCTGGCCATCTTTGAGGAGGAGGAAACGCTGGCCGGGTTGCAGCCGAAAATCCGGCGCTTCGGCGAGTTGCTCTGTGCGCTGGCCGCCGAACCGCACATCGGAGAGGTCCGCCAGTGCGGGTTCATCGCCGGCATTGATGTGGTGGCCGACCAGCCGACGCACGCACCCCACCCCTGGCAGGCACAGACCGGGGCGAGAGTTTGCCGAGCGGCGCGAGCCCATGGACTGCTGACCCGCCCGGTGCGCGACACCGTGGTCCTCATGCCCCCGCTGTGCTTCAGCGAAGATGAGTTGGCCCGGGCGGTCGAGGCGGTGCGGCTGGCCGTCCAGGAGACTTGCGGGTCGTAAGGGTTCTCTGGCTTTGACAGGCTCGCGGCATCTGGATAATTATCGGTGTTCTTTCGCAACCCAATTCCACCGCGCACCATGAGTAAATCTTCCAAGAAAAAGTCCAAAACGATCACCCCCGCCAAAGGCAAATACGTCTACTACTTTGGCGACGGAAAGGCGGATGGTGACGGCAAAATGAAGGCACTGCTTGGGGGGAAGGGCGCGAATCTGGCGGAAATGACCCGGATCGGCCTGCCGGTGCCCTGCGGCTTCACCATCAGCACCGAAGTCTGCACCTACTACTACGACCACAAGCGCACCTATCCCAAGCAACTCGAAGCCCAGATTGATGCCGCCGTGGCCAAGATGGAGCGCTCCATGGGCAAACAGTTCGGCCGCGTGGAAAACCCGCTCCTCGTCGCCGTGCGCTCCGGTGCCCGGGATTCGATGCCGGGCATGATGGATACCATCCTCAACCTCGGCTTGAACGACACGACAGTTGACGGGCTGGCCCGCAAGTCGGGCAACGAGCGTTTTGCCTACGATTGCTACCGTCGCTTCATCCAAATGTATGGCGATGTGGTCATGGGCGTGCAAAAACGCCCCGGGGAGGAACACGAGCCCTTCGAAACCGTGATCGAGGGTCTCAAGGAGGAACTTTTCCCCGGCGACCCACACATCAGCGACACAGCCCTCGACGCCGAGGCGCTCAAAGAGCTCGTCCGGCGCTTCAAGGCCCTGGTCAAGGAGCGCACCGGCAAGAGTTTTCCCCATGATCCCCGCCAGCAGTTGCTCGGCGCGGTCGGCGCTGTCTTCGGCTCTTGGAACAATGAGCGCGCGAACGTTTACCGCCGCAAATACAACATCCCCCACGAGTGGGGCACAGCCGTCAACGTCCAAGGCATGGTCTTCGGCAACACCGGCGACAACAGCGGCTCCGGCGTGGCCTTCACCCGCGATCCGGCCAGCGGGGCCAAGGTTCTTTACGGAGAATTCCTCATCAACGCACAGGGCGAGGACGTGGTGGCCGGCGTGCGCACGCCCGACCCCGTGGCCGACATGGAGAAGCAGTTCCCGCCCGCGTTCAAGCACCTCGTCAAGGTCCAAAAAATCCTCGAGACTCATTTCAAGGACATGCAGGACTTCGAATTCACCGTCGAGGACGGCAAGCTCTTCATGCTCCAGACCCGCAATGGCAAACGCACCGGCCTGGCCGCGGTGAAGATCGCCTGTGACATGGTCCGCGAAAAAGTGATCGACTGGAAAACGGGCGTGCACCGCGTGCCCTCCGACCAGCTCGACCAGCTCCTCGCCCCGATCTTTGACCGGGACGCGGTCAAGGCTGCAGCGGTCATCGCGACCGGCCTGCCCGCCGGCCCCGGAGCTGCCTCCGGCCGCATCTATTTCAACGCCGAGCGTTGCGTCGAAGCCGCCGCCCAAGGCGAAAAAGTCCTGCTCGTGCGCGTCGAGACCTCACCCGAAGACCTGCGTGGGATGATCGCCGCGGAGGGCATCCTGACCGCCCGGGGCGGTGTCAGTTCCCATGCCGCGCTGGTCGCCCGCCAGATGGGCAAGGTCTGCGTCTGCGGTGCCGCATCCCTGCAGGTGGACTATCACAACAAGACACTGACGGTGAACGGCCGTGTTTACAATGAGGGCGATCATCTCTCCATCGACGGCACGCGCGGCGAGGTTTACGACGGGCAGATCAAGACAGCTCCGTCCGAAATCGTTCAAGTGCTCGTCGAGAAATCACTCAGCCCGGCCAAGAGCGCCGTTTACCGCGACTTCGAGCAGTTGATGAAGTGGTGCGACAAGGCCAGCCGCATGACCGTGCGGACCAACGCGGATACGCCGGAGCAGACGGCCAACGCCGTGGCCTTCGGTGCCACCGGCATCGGCCTGTGCCGCACCGAGCACATGTTCTTTGAAGGCGACCGCATCGACGCGGTCCGCGAGATGATTCTGGCGGAGAAGAAGGACGACCGGCTCAAGGCGCTGGGCAAGCTCCTCCCCTTCCAGCGCGAGGACTTCATCGGCATCTTCAAGGAACTCAAGGGGCTCCCGGCCACCATCCGTTTCCTCGACCCACCGCTCCATGAATTCCTGCCCCACGACCACACGCAGCAGAACGGTCTGGCCGACAAACTCGGCATCAGCGTGGACAAGGTGGCCAAGCGCGTGCACGAACTGCACGAATTCAACCCCATGCTCGGCCATCGTGGCTGCCGCTTGGGCATCAGCTATCCGGAAATCTCCGAGATGCAGGCCCGCGCCATCTTTGAGGCCGCGGCCGAGGTGCAAAAACAGGGCGTCAAGGTGCGTCCCGAGATCATGATCCCGCTGGCGGGATTCCAGAGCGAACTCAAGCTGCAGATTGATCTGGTTCACCGCGTGGCCGCAGAAGTGGCCAAGGAAAAGAAGACCAAATTCACCTACCTCGTGGGCACCATGATCGAGGTGCCGCGCGCCGCGCTGGTGGCGGACGAAATCGCGGCGGACGCCGAGTTCTTCAGCTTCGGGACCAATGACCTGACCCAAACGACGCTGGCCATGAGCCGAGATGATTCCGGGTCGTTCCTCGGTGTTTACCAGGAGTTGGAAATCGTCAAAAAGAACCCCTTCGCCAGCATCGACACCGGTGGTGTGGGCAAGCTGATGCGCCTGGCGGTCGAGCTCGGCCGGGGAGCCCGCAAGAAGATCAAGCTGGGCATCTGCGGCGAACACGGCGGCGATCCGGACAGCGTGGCCTTCTGCCACGAGATCGGTCTCGATTACGTGAGTTGCTCACCCTTTCGCGTGCCTATCGCGCGTTTGGCCGCAGCGCAGGCCGCGCTTCGCTGAGTCTGCCCCGGGAATTTCCCTCCCGTCATCCCGTCCCGCGCCCGTCGCGGGGCGGGATTTTTGCTTTGCCATCCATGCCGGGTGAAACATCCTCAGCGCGATGAAGTATCCCTCCGGCCTTCGGGCCCTTGTTCTGGCCGCCGCGCTGGCGACACCATTGGCGGCCGGCACCCGCGAGTTCACCACCATCACCTACAACGTCGAGAACCTCTTCGACGCCGACAGGGTCGCGATTTTCGAGGACTACGCGGAGACGGGCGAGCCCAACGGCTACAGCCCAGCCAAGTTGCTGGAGAAAATCCGCACCATCGCCAAGGTGCTCAAAACGATCAACCATGGCAGCGGTCCCGAGATTGCCGGCCTCAACGAAATCGAAATGGACTTCACCCCGGAGTCCAAAGTCGCGGACTACCCGGCCTTGCTGGAGAAATACAAGGGGACGACGGTAGACAAGATGCTCACGACGGAACTCAACGACGAGATCAGAGGTCTGCCCTCGGAGGCGTTCCTTCTGAAGTATTTCGAGGACAACGGGCTCAAGGGCTATCAGGTGGCCATCGGGCAGGACCAACCGGATTTCGCCGCCCTGGCCAGCACAGACCCAAAGATCCACAAGAAGGGGCAAAAGAACGTGCTCTTCACCAAATTCCCCATCCTCGAAACCAAGAGCCATGCCACGCCGGATGCCCGCGACATTCTCGAGGTCAAACTCGATGTGGATGGCCATCCCCTCACCGTCTTTGTCAACCACTGGAAATCCGGCGCCGGCAATCCGGCGAGCGAACCGGCCCGCCGCCTCAACGCCAAGACACTGCGCGACCGGCTCGACCAGATTCTGGCCGCCGACCCGTCTGCTGATGTGCTCCTGGTCGGTGATTTCAACAGCCAATACAACCAGACCCAGGCCTACCCGTTCATGGGCCAGACCGGGGTGAACGATGTGCTGGGTTCCCAAGGCGACGAAAAAAAGACCGCCACGGCCACGGGCTTCTCGCTCTACAACCTCTGGTATGAACTGCCCCGGGAGCAACGTGGATCCGACGAGTTTGACGGGGAGTGGGGCACCCTGATGCAGGACATGATCACGCCGGGCCTCTACGACTACTTCGGCGTGCAATACGTGGACAACTCGTTCCGCGTGGTCAGGGTCGAGGGGGTCAACACCCGCACGGACCTTCAGTTGCCGCGCCGCTGGAGCAATTATGGCTCCGGCTCCGGCGCAAGTGACCACCTGCCGGTCAGCGCCCGTTTCCGCACCGTCGAAGACAGCGACAAAACCCGTCGGCTCGAACTGGTCAAACCCGGGATTGAGGACGGCTCAACCGAACCGGTCAAGGTCGGTTTCGACAAAATCAAGCCGGACCGCCTGCCGGTTTTCACGAAACAGATCGCCGACACAGCCAGCACTCACATGGGCGAGATTTTCAAGGTCCGGGGCAAGATCACCGCGCGCCGGCCACTCACGCTTCAAGTCGAGGGCCAGGACTACCTCCTCTGGGGCCAGAATGGGGAACTGGGCAAACGAATGAGGGCCTACCCGAAGGACAGCTCGGTCGAACTCCTCGGTGAACTCAACCTCCACGAAGGCAAGTTGCAGTTCGTGGTCGGGGACGCTTCGTGGCTTCTCCACGAGCCGAAACCGGAAAAAGGCGGCGGTTAGTTGCCGCGGTCCTCGACCGCGACGTAATCCCGCTCGGTCGGTCCGGTATAAATCTGCCGCGGCCGATGAATCTTGAGCTTGGGGTTGCTCGCGACCTCCCGCCAATGGGCGATCCAGCCAGGCATGCGGCCGATGGCAAACATGACGGGGAACATGTCGACCGGAATGCCAATGGCCCGCAGGATGATCCCGCTGTAGAAATCGACATTCGGGTAGAGCTTGCGGGAGACGAAGTATTCATCACGCAGGGCCACTTGTTCGAGGTGCATGGCGATGTCGAGCAAGGGATCCTTCACGCCCATCGAGGTCAACACGCGCTTGGCCGCCTCACCGAGAATGCGCGCTCTCGGATCGTAGTTCTTGTAGACGCGGTGGCCGAAGCCCATCAGCCGGGTCTCCCCCTTCTTGACTGCCTCCACCGCCCGGTGGCCGTCGTCGCCATTGGCTCTGATCTGCTCAAGCATTTCGATGACCGCGGCATTGGCCCCGCCGTGCAGCGGGCCCCAGAGGGCACCGACGCCGGCCGAGACGCTGGCGAAGAGATTGGCCCCGCTGGATGCAACCATGCGGACCGTCGACGTGCTGCAGTTCTGCTCATGGTCGGCATGGAGCAGCAAAATGAGGTCAAGCGCATCGGTCAGCTCCGGCTTCGGGTTGTAGTCCCGGTAGGGCTCGGAGAACATCATGTGGAGGAAGTTCGCCGCGTAGCGCAAGTCCCAGCGCGGATAGACAAAGGGCAGGCCGAGTTTCGTCCGGTAGGACATGGCGGCCAAAGTGCGCACCTTGGAAATCAACAGCGCAGCCGCCCAGTCAAAATGCTCCAATTCCATAGCCCGCTTGTGCGAGGTCATCTCCGGGTAATAGCAGCCTAGCGAATTAAGCATGGCGGCGAGAATGGCCATGGGATGCGAAGTGTGGGGGAAGCCGTCGAAAAAGTGGCGCATGCCCTCGTGCACTGCCGCGCTCGAGGCGATACGGCCGCGGAACTTGGAGAGTTGCTGGGACGTCGGCAATTCGCCGTAAATGATCAGGTAGGAGGATTCGAGGAAGATCGATTCCTCCGCCAGGTCCTCGATCCGATACCCGCGGTAACGCAGGATGCCCTTCTCGCCGTCGATGAAAGTGATGTTGCTGCGACACGAACCGGTGTTGCCGTAGCCGTCGTCGTAGGTGATGTAGCCGCTTTGGTCGCGCAGGGTCCGCACGTCCACAGCCTTCTCCCCCTCGGTTCCTGTCATCACCGGGAGCTCGAGGCTTTTTCCTTCAATCGTGAATGTGGCTTTATCTTCCATGGGCGACTCAACGCAAACTTCCGTGCAAACTAAGGCAAAGCAAGCGCCGATGACAAACAAATCGGGCTGCGGCCGAACGGAAAATTTTTCCCGCGTCACGAGCCGCTCAAGGCCGCCTGACGCATGTCGCCCCCGGCGAGAAAGGCGCGATGAAACGCGTAGGCGTTGTCGAGGCTCTGCGGGGTGTGGGCGTCCCCGCCGAGTTTGAGGTAGCGGCGGAGCAGGTCGCGGTATTCCGGGTGAGCGCACTGCTCGATGATCATCTCGGCCCGCTCGTGGGGAGACCGTCCGCGCAGGTCGGCCACGCCTTGCTCGGTGACGATGATGATTATGTCGACGACGACGAGGTGCGTTGTGCGGTTGTGTTTTGATCGTGTTTCCTGTTTTATTCCAATTTCAACATTTTTCTCGTTTACATAAACCTAGGTGCTATCATCATGTTTTGATGTTCATTACTATGCT
>JBMOJP010000136.1:0-4151 GCA_049315725.1 Chthoniobacterales bacterium
TTTCTAACCCTGACGGCTAACCCTATGTGCCGCTCGCGCAGGTTCATCGGGCATCATTTAGCCTCACCCCGAGGAGGCGAACTTGATCGTGACAGTCGGAAAATCTGGCGATGACACTGTAGGGGTCACAGGTTCAAATCCTGTACCGCCCACCATCGAATTAGGTTCAATAGCGGGGTCATCAGGGTTAGAATTTGCCCCACCTCCGACACCATCTAACCCTGAGCCGTTAACCCTATCGCCTCTGATGGCGTTGCCAAAATTGGCGATCGCGGCGGTTTTTGTCTTTGATCGAGACCGCGCATAGGCTTTGAGAGTGGTTTCCGCCTTTTTGTGGCCCGCGAGTTCCATCACGGTTCGAAGGTCCACGCCTTGATCCAGGAGGAGGGTAACAAACGTGCCTCGCAGATCCTGCAGCCTAGTCTCTTCGGGGATGCCCATGTGCGCCTTCCTGGCCTTGAAGTCCCGCGTCAGATTGTGAGGGTCGAGGGCTTGGCCGCTTTCGGTGGCAAAGATCGTTTCGCCGTGTTTCGTCTGGGCGAGCAGGGCGGCCATGCACTCGGGGATGACGGGCACCCAGCGGAAGCTGATCCGGTTTCCGCGCGTCTTCGCCTGGCGCACCCGAATGCGTCCACCCTTCTCGTCGAGGTCCTCCCAGCGCAACGAACAGACCTCGCTGCGCCTCAGTCCGTGAGCGGCCACCAGCATGGCGGCATCGGTTCTTGTCACCGGCTTCAGAAGGGGTCCAAGCTCTTCGGGCTCCAGGACCCGGTTTTCGCGTTCGTGGATCTGAGGGAGGGCGATGCCCTTGCATGGGTTGATGGCGGTGAAACCGTCCTCGATGGCGAAGGCGAAGACCTTCGATAGAAACGCGTGGGCCCGGCGCTTCACGCTGGCGCTGGCGGGGCCGACGATGGTCTTCCGTTTGTCGCCTCGCCCGATCTTCTTGGTTGACGTCAATTTGTCGATCCAGGACTGGACGTCGGGCTTCGTGATCCGGTCGAGCCGCTTCTCGGCGATAAGGCTCGAGTTCAGGTGGGATAGGCGGATGACCTCGACCAGGCCGAGGGTGGCGTCGGCGAGAGTACGGCCGTATCGCCCGGTGCCTTCGTCGCCAAGGAGATCGAGCGCGAAGGCCCCTAGTGTGGGAACCTCCCTTTTCAGGATGGCTTTCTTGGACGTCTTGACCCAGGCTAGGCGGTCACGCTCGGCTTCGTCTTGTGTCGCTCTTGCGGGGCCGTATTGGTCGATTCCATTCTGCCGACGTCTGGCGTGGTACAGGCCCTTGATTTTCACTATCGACCCGGTGCCCTTCGCTCGTCTCATGGTTTTCTTTGGGGGCCAGTTGCTCTTCAAGCATGTGCCGGATGGGGGAATACCACCATTCTCCCCCAATTTTCACCGCGCCCGGGAACTCGCCCTTCGACGCAAGCTCGCGGAGGCGACGGACGGACTGGCCATCGGTCGCTGCGAGCTGCGAGAAAGGGATAGGGCGCGGGTCGATCATTGGCGGGTTTCCTGCTCAATCGCCATGCGAATGGCTCTGAAAATTGGCCGTATGTGGGGCGGGCTTACGGCGTTTCCAAGGGCCTTTAGAGCCACCCTTCGGGAAATCCCATCAACCACTGGACGAACTTGTAGTTCAGCCTCCGTTTCGGCGGTGAGGGCTGGGGCAAGGTCGGGTCGCTCGTCAAGGACTCTTCGCCATCGCTCGGTTTCGCTTGGTCCAGGTGGAAATGGTGTACGGCGTCCGTCAATGTGTGGCGATCCGTTTGCGAGTCGGTCAGCGAGTTCTTCGCGTCGTTCGTCGTGGGAGTGCCCCACTGTTGAGCTTCCCCTGTCAGGCTTAGCCGCTCGAGACCCTTGGCACCACGATCCCTCGTGTACGCAACTCCGTTCGAATCCAGCGCCCTCGGAGTCGGCCACTTCTGGGCTTGTGTGCCGATACTCTCCATCTTGCCACCCGCGGCACCCTTTGCTCTGCCGTCCATCGCTCTCGGAGTGTGCCAATTGGCAACCACATCCTCCAGCCGCGCTTTGTCCGGACGGTCTGGAACCAGCGGCCCCGCCATTCCGTCCGCTGTGCGCGGCGTCGGCCAATTCTCCGATACGACTTTGAGACTTGTCGGTACTGTCCGAGCTCCGCCTTTCATCCGTGCTTTCATAGCCATATGCGCCGCTAGGCTCTTGTTGTCGTCGTTTGCCACCGGCGTCGGCCAGTTGGTCGCTTGCTTCGCAAACTCGCCCCCAGCACCCGGTTTGCCGTTCTTGTCCACTCCCGTCATGCCGCATGGGGTCAGCCAAGTATCCAATGATGAAGACCCGATCTCTTCGGTGGGGCGCTCCCGCGGCTTCGTCAACTCCGTAGCAACCCCATCCAACGCGATACCCCAAGTCGGCCAGGTCTGCGAGAATGGAACCGAACACTCGTCCATCTGAAATAGAAAGCAGTCCTCGGACGTTTTCACCCAAGAACCATCGGGGCTTAACGTCGCGAAGGATTCTGGCAACTTCGGGCCATAGATGACGCTCATCACTAGTTCCTCGACGCAGGCCAGCACCTGAGAACGGTTGGCACGGGAAACCTGCCGAGATGAGGGTTGGTCGTCCAATTCCTCGTGATCGAAGAGCTTTGCTGGTGACGTGTCTGACATCTGTAAAAACCTCTGCTTGCGGAAAGTGCCGCGCCAAAATCTTTTGACAGTGCGGATCAATCTCGCACACGCCTACCGTCTCGAATCCTTCAGATTCGGCGGCTAGGTCGATGCCCCCGATACCCGAGAAAAGGGATAGATGGGTTATGGCCGGGCGCGGGTCGATCATTGCGGGTCGGGCACCTCCCAAGCATTGATGATCGTCGGATAGTGCGGGCGAATGAGCTGAAGCATGGCTTCGGCGTAAACTCGAATTTCAAACTGGGCATGAGGGTCCAGCCGAAGCTTTAGCAAATGAAGCGTGTTATGCAGGTCACACTGCCAGTGCCACTCAGTGTAAGTGCCGAGAGGTAGCACTGTTCGGGCGAGTTCGTTGGCTAGACCAAGGCTGATTAGCCGCTCGTACTGATCGAACGCGTCGTTGCATGCGCTGTAAATGATCGACTGGATTTTGTGGGGTTCGTCAACCAACTCAACGTCAGACCCTTGTTTATTAGTCTGGCTTTGCTTCTGGCATCGGTCAAGCTCCGGAACGTAAAACTCGCGCGATGCTTGGACATAGCGGTAACTGATCTCGTTTACGCTGGCAGTGCGGTGCCGGATGAACTGCCTCGCCACAAAGATGGGCATTTTCATGTAAAACCGAAGCTGAACAAACTCCAGAGGGGTCGTGTGGCGGTTCCGCACCAGATATTTGGTAAGCTTTGCGTCCTCTTCGGCGGTGCGCTCCTTCCTGTTGCGGTAAGAAGTGCGGGCCGTCTGCGCGGGCGTTCGGTCGTCTCCCATCGTGTCAACGAGGGCAACAAATCCATGGTTCAAGACTGCGATTTCATTCATGAGTTAAGTCCTTCCGTGATAGTTCGGATTTCTTCTTGGGGCATGTCTAGCTCGTATAGCAAGTACCAAAGGGCTTTCACCAGGTCCTCGCGCCAGTTTTTTTCTTTGGCGCGGGCGACGTACTTGATGACATTGCCACTGGCAAAGTTCAAGTCATAGGCTTCAATCAGTTCAATAGGTGCGACCTTGTGGCCCACGTAATGGCCCGGGTTGACGGCTGTCTTAGGTTTGATTTCTCCTATTTATCTTCTTCTCTTCTTGGATTCCTTCACGTGCGCCATAGCTTTGCCAAGCCCATCAAGTAGCGCGGACGTCTTGTCTGTCTCGAACAGGCCAACCGTGGTCGGCAATTGCTTCGGTAGCAAATCGTTCACGGCCTTGCGCCATGCCTTGTAGGGCCACCTCTTGCGCTGGCCGAACGGGTAGGCGTCGGACACTAGGGCGCGAAGCTCTTCATCACTCGCGCCGGGATTCTCGGCGATAACCTGGCCGATAATTTGGCAGGACCGCTCGTGCCATGATGGCTTCATGTGAAATAGAGCTCCGGGTTACATTCCTCGCACTCAAAGGAACCGCAGTGGCACCCCAGATCCTCGTCAACAATGCCGCCACCATCGGGGCATTCTCCGTTAGAGCACGATCCGTCGGCGAGCAAAGGCC
>JBMOJP010000137.1:0-4131 GCA_049315725.1 Chthoniobacterales bacterium
CTGGTTCGCCGGGGCGTAGGCGCGGCCCATCCGCAGCTGGGCGAGGTCGTGCTGCAGTCCGGGCCGTCCCAACGGGTCTTTGAGCTCAGCGCCTCGCCCCTCCAGCTGGAGGATGGCGGGCCCGGGGTCGTCGTCGTGGTGCACAACATCTCGAAGATCAAAAACCTCGAGCGCGTGCGGCGCGAGTTTGTCGCCAATGTCTCCCACGAGTTGCGCACCCCACTGACCATCATCAATGGTTACCTCGAAACCCTCATCGACGACGGCTTGGACGACCGGGTCATGAGCACCAAGGCTTTGCAGGTCATGTTCAAGCACGGGGAGCGACTCAAGCATCTGGTCGATGACCTACTGACCATCTCGCAGCTGGAGTCCCGCTCGCTGTCTCTCGATCTCCACCAGATCAACGTGCTCGAATTCTTCCACCGCGTGATAGATCAGTTCGACGAGACCATCCGCGCGCAAGGCGCGCAGGTGCGATTGAGCGTGGGCGACCCGAACGTGTTGCTCGAGGCTGATCCGTTGAAGTTGGAACAGGTCTTTTTCAACCTCCTGGAGAACGCCCTCAAGCATGGCCAGCGGCGTGACCTGACGGTGACCCTTCACGCCGAGCAGGCCGGCCCGAACATCCACCTGCAGGTCAGTGACAACGGCCCGGGGATTCCCTACGAAGATCAGGAACACATTTTCGAGCGGTTCTACCGCGTGCACAAACACCGCTCGCGCGAAACTGGCGGCACCGGATTGGGGCTCTCCATCGTCAAGAATGTCATGGAGGCGCACGGCGGCACCGTGTCCCTCGAGAGCGTGCCCGGGGCTGGTTGCACCTTCCGTCTTGTTCTGCCGGCCAGCCGCGACGCCGGGTTGGACTCCCCGCGGCCTGATCCCGAACAAAATCCGCAACCGGCCGCGACCCCCGGGGTTGAACCTGTTGTTATGAAACCACCGCTCAAGCCTCACCTGCTCTGTGCCGCGCTCATTTTCTCGGCCGGCGCTGCCGCCATTGCTCAAGATCAACCAGCACCGCCCGTGCCGCCGTCGCCTCCGGGCGCCCACGAACCGGGCAAGCCGCACGGGAAAAAAGGTCCGGGTGGGATGGAGGACATCGCCGGGCTGACCCGCGACGAAGCCAAACGCCTCGGCGACGCGCGCCGCAAGGCCGAGGAAGACTCAACCGTTCGCTCCCTCCTCGAGGCCAAGCGCGCCATCGACAAACAACTGGAGGCAGCCATGAGTGCGGCCATCCTCGCGGCTGATCCGAGTCTGGCCCCGGTGATCGAGAAAGTGAAGAACGCCCGGGGACGGGCCGAGGGTATGCGGGATCGTTTCAAATCTTTGACCCAGGAGCAACGCGACGCCCTCAAGACTGCGCGCGATGCCGCCAAAGACGACCCGGCCGTGGTGGCCGCGCGGGAAAAATTGAAGCAGGCCAACACGCCCGAGGCCAAACGTGAGGCCGGGCGCGCCATGTATGAGGCCATGCAGGCCGCCATGATCAAACAAAACGGAGCCCTTGCGCCGCTCCTGCAGCAACTCGGCCCGCCGCCCCCGCCGCCCGGACCCGGGTCCGGACCCGGACCGGGCGAACCGCCGCCGCCTCCGCCGGGAGAGAACGAGTAGGAGATCTCGCCTGCCTGAACACACCGACTCAGCATCGCCGCCCCGCGCCCCGCGGGGCGGCGATTTACTTGTTGCATCCCACGTGGGCTGGGGTTAGGGTCCCCCGTCTTTTTCAAGGCATGCTCCTCGTTGTTTCCTCTTGGCTGCAGGTCACTTGCAAAACCGTGATTCCCACATCCGGACTGCTTGGCCCCCTGCTCAACCTTCTGACCGCGCCCATCGGGCCGCAGAAGGCTGGCTCCTTGGCTGTCGCTGAAAAATTCACGGATTCTCCCTTTGTCCTGCGCGGTTTGGCCGTGCGTTCCGGGGATCGCACCGCTGTGGTGTGTTGTCCGTTTTCAACCCGCGGGATGGCTCTCGTGCGCGGTCGGCGCGCCCCGCGATTCACCACCTCAACTATTGATCGATCCAATGCAACAACGTCATTCCAGTTCGGGTTCGCGTCGCCCCCGTGGCGGCCGCTCCCGCAGTTCGTCCCACCCACGCTCCAGCGACACCTATCCGGTCACGCGCGAGCCCCGCAAGCCAGCCGGCTTGTGGGACAAAGTTAAAGCCCTCTTCGGCCTCACGCCGAAGCCGTCCGCCCCTTCGACCAACGGTCATCGCCAGCCGCGCGAAGACCGTCCCCGTCGCGACGACGCGCGCGAAACGCGTGAGCCGCGTGAGGCCCGCGCGCCGCGCGAGCGCACCCCGCGCGAAGTCCGCAAACCGGAGGCCGTCGAGGTCACCACGCCCCGGCTTTATGTCGGCAACCTGTCTTACGACGCCGCGGAGAGCGATCTCCACGAGTTGTTCTCGGGGGTGGGCACCGTCGCCCATGTCGAAGTCATCGCCAACAAGCACACCCAGCGCTCCAAGGGCTTCGGGTTTGTCCAGATGAACGGCATCGCCGAGGCCAAGCGCGCCGTCGATGAACTTCACGACAAGGAATACATGGGCCGTAAACTCGTGGTCAGCGGGGCGAAACTCCCGCCCGACCGCTCGATCGGCCGTGATTCCGAGGAAGGCTCGTCGCGTGACGAGGCCGACGAGGACACGTCTGCTTTGCAGGCCTAAGGTGCCCTTCGCTCCTTCACTCGTCCGTCCCTGGCCCCGTGCCGGGGGCGGACTTTTTCTTTGGCTTTGAAAGCATCCGGCCCCTCGCGCGATATCCTGCGGCGTGCCATTTTCGTCTGCGGACCCACCTCGGCGGGTAAGTCCGCCGTCGCCTTGCGGTGGGCCTCCCGCGTCGGGGCGGAGATTGTCAATGGCGACGCCTTCCAGCTCTACCGCGAGTTTCCCGTCCTCAGCGCGCAGCCGACCGCGGAGGAATGCGCGGCGGTTCCACACCATCTTTTCGGCGCGGTTTCCTGCGCGCAGGAAATGGATGCCGCGCGCTATGCGGGTCTCGCTCTGGCGGCCGTAGCCGGCGTGGTGGAACGCGGACGTATTCCCCTCATCGTGGGAGGTTGCGGACTCTATCTGCACTCCCTGATGGCGGGGCTTTCTGATCTCCCCGCGATTGACCCTGGGGTGCGGGCGCACGTTCGCAGCCTTGGCCTGCCCGAAATGGTGGAGCAGTTGAGCGCCCTTGATCCGGCCAGCCTCGGGGTGATTGATCTCCAGAACCCGCGCCGCGTGTCCCGACGGCTTGAACTCTGTCTTCAATCCGGGCGCCCCGCTTCGGAGTTGCTCATCCCGCCCGCGCCGCCAACGGGTCTGAGCGGAGTCGTCTTGACACGCGATCGCGACGAACTCCAAACGCGCATCGCTCATGCGGTGGAGCAACGTTTGTCCGCCGGGGCCGTTGAGGAGGTTCGCGCAGCCCGTCCGAGCGCCGGGGCCACTGCCCGCCAGATTCTCGGCTGGTCGGAGATCAGCGCGCATCTCGACGGCCAAATCACCGCCGCCGAGCTCCGCCGCCAGCTCGTCGCCGCGACCCGACGTTATGCCAAAAGGCAGTTGACGTGGTTCCGGAGCAAATCCACATTTCCGCTAGTCAATCTTTCCACTGTGACCCCCGACATACTGGACCGCACTGCCCGACAGCTGGGCCTGCCATGATTGTTTCCTCCCCTGCGCCATCGGCGACCGAGAAGACCGTGCTGGTCGGTTTGGAGCGCGATGGGGTCAGTCGCTGGGATCTCGAGGATTCGTTGGCCGAGCTGCGCGATCTGGCTTCCACGGCCGGCGCGCTCGTGGTGGACACCGTGACGCAGAAGCTGGAACACCCGACGGCACCCTACTACATCGGCAAGGGCAAGGCCGGGGAGGTGGCGGCGCGCTGCGTCCGACAGGGAGCCGGTTCGATTATCTTTGACGACGAGCTTTCCCCCGCCCAGGGGCGCAATCTGGAGGCCATCACCGCGGTCAAGATCCTCGACCGCACCCAGCTCATCCTCGACATCTTCGCGCGCCGCGCGCGCAGCCGGGAGGGACGCCTGCAGATCGAGCTCGCGCAACTGCAATACCTTCTCCCGCGCCTCACGCGCATGTGGACGCACCTTTCGCGCCAGACCGGCGGCATCGGCA
>JBMOJP010000138.1:0-4131 GCA_049315725.1 Chthoniobacterales bacterium
AAAAGGGCAGGCTGGGAGCCTTCAATCTGGGTTACTTCGGCCCCGGGGCGAACGAAGACGCCGGGCAGATCAAGTCGTTGGACAAACTGAAACCGCTCTATGACACGGCGGCAGCGAGGAACCTGGCCGAGCATGCCTATATCTACGGG
This sequence comes from Chthoniobacterales bacterium, assembly GCA_049315725.1. Lineage (GTDB taxonomy): Bacteria > Verrucomicrobiota > Verrucomicrobiia > Chthoniobacterales > JACTMZ01 > JACTMZ01. Next base: position 150 of record JBMOJP010000138.1, read on the forward strand.
TTCGACGAACAGCCCTTGACGCAGGAACTGGACGATGCCGCCCGGGACATCAAGAAACTGTTGCCGGACTCCTTCATTCTCACGACGGCCAAAAGCCAGACTTACGGCGCGGGAGATTGCCTTGCCAAAGACATTGATGGCTGGGTGCCCCTGACGGCCAACTACGACGTGACGCTGGCGCAGAAAGCGAGGCAAGAGGGGAAACAGGTATGGTGGTATATCGCCAACTGGCCGATGCACCCCTACGCAAACTGGGAGTTGGAATACGACGCCATCGAGGCCCGGTTGCTCATGGGGGCGATGGCGCAAAAGTACCAACCGGATGGCTTCCTGTATTATGCCACGGCAACCTTCCGGGACAACAAAGCGCTGAAGTCAGATACCCCATTCACCTCGTGGAGAGCGGACTCATGGGAATCGTGGCATGGGGATGGCCAGTTGTTGTATTTCGGCGAGAAGGGGAACCTCATCCCATCGATCAGGCTGGAGAACTTCCGCGATGGGCTGGAAGACTATGCCTACGCAAGGATACTCGAGCGCATGATCGCGGAGGGCAAAGCCAAGCCGGCTTTAACGGCCAACGAACAGGTATGGCTGGGACAAGCGGAAGAGGCGGTGAAAGTTCCTCCAACACTGGTGGAGAACCTGACGCAATACAACAGATCTACGACGGCTTTATACGAATGGAGAAGCAAGATCGCCGAGTCGATCACATCCTCCCCATTCGCGGACATGAACGTGTGGAACGATGATTTCCGCATCAAGAAGAGCAACATTCGCCGGCAATAGGCCGTCTGACACACCACCAACCCACAAGGACAGCAGTTATATGAAACAATCCCTCATGCCGCGCAATCCGCGCTGCGAATTTCTCACCAACCCGTTGGGCATCGATACCCCGCGCCCGCGCCTGAGCTGGATCGTCGAGAGTGACGAAAACAATCAGCGGCAGTCCGCCTACCGGATCACCGCGGCCACCTCGGAAGCCGCCCTGGCGGCCGGCAAGCCCGACCTTTGGGACAGTGGCGTGGTTCGCTCCGCCGAGACGCTGCATGTGCCATGGGCCGGCGGCCAACTGGATAGCCGGCAGCGGTGTTGCTGGCGGGTGCAGGTCTGGGACCGAGACAGTCAGCCCGCCGGCATCTCGGAAGTCGCCTGGTTCGAGGTGGGCCTGCTCGCACCGTCCGATTGGCAGGCGCGCTGGATTGTTGGCGGCCAGTTCGATGCCTCGCCGCGAATGCGGCGGGTGTTCGAGTTGTCCGGCCCGGCGGCTTCGGCCCGCCTCTACCTCTGCGGACAGGGGGTCTGCGAGGTGACCATCAACGGGCAGGCGGTGAGCGACCAGGTGATGGGACCCAGCCAGAGCTATTTCCCCAAGCGGATGCTCTATGACACCTATGACGTGACCTCGCTTCTGCGGGAAGGCCGCAATGTGATCAGCGTGTGGCTCGCGCCGGGCTGGTTCGGGGACCCCTCAACTTGGCAGGAGATGCCGATGCCGGTCAAGTCTCGCCATTTTCCTTCGCCCGCGACGGCACTGCTGGCGCAGCTCGAGGTGCTCGGCGTCGACGGCGAGACCCGGACCATCACCAGCGACGACCAGTGGCGCGCCGCCGCCAGTCCACTCACGCCGGTGCGCAGCCATTGGAAGTATTGCTTCGGCTACTCCGGCGAGATTTACGATGGCACGCGGGAAACATCCGGATGGGACACGGACGGCTTCGACGACTCGGGGTGGGCCCATGCGCGCCCCATGGAGGCGCCCACGGCGGCACTCCATGCCCGCATGATCGAGCCGAACCGCGTGCGATGCGTGGCCGAGACGGTCAACCGGGCGCGGCTCGAACCGGGGCTGTCGCGCGACGAACTCATCGCCACGCTCAACCGCCACGGCCTCCAGAACGGCGGCAGCACGTTCGGTCCGGAGGTCTGGTTTTTTGCGGAATGGCAGAAAAGTTACGCCGCCAATCTTGAGAGATGTGGAGGCCGTTTCCTCGGCGGGTGGGTCTATGACTTGGGCCGGCACGTCTCCGGTTGGGTCGAACTGCGCGTGACCGGCCGCCGCGGCGACTGGGTCTGCCTGTTCGGACTGGATTGTCACCGCCTATCGGGCGTGCCGGACGAGACCGTGCGGCTGCACTTCGCGCATCGCGTGGTGCGCTACGTGCCCATCTTCTTCTTCGGCGAAGGGCCGGAGCCTGAGATGATCAGCGTCCAAGGTCTGGACATCGGCAACGACGTCGAGTCAGTCGGGCACTTCGCCTGTTCCGACCCAGCGCTGACCGAGACGGCGGCGGTGGTGAAACGGACCGTCGAGGCGCATCTGCTGGGCGGGATGCTGATGGACTCGTGGCAGGAACGGTTCGGCAGCTTCGTGCCGTCGGAGGCGTCGGTGTATGGCTGGAATCTGGCCGCGCTGTGCGGCAAGTTCGCCGCCGACTCCCGCGACCAGCAACGGCCCGACGGATGGATCAGCATGTATGGCCCGCCGATCTCGATGGACTACCCGGCGCCCAGGGAGTCGCTGGTGCAGCTCCCCTGGCTGGCCTGCCTGTTCTATGGCGACCGGGAGATTCTGCGGGTCAACTACGACTCGATGCGGCGCTACACCGAGCTGATCCTGCCGCGCCATGACCTGGCCGGGCGCACCTGGCAGCCGCCGGAGCACGGGCAGGCGGAGGAATTCAGCGGGGACCATGGCCGCCCGACCGCGCGATGGTATGACGCCCACACCGGCGACCTCTACGAAACCATGGCGTTGGCCGGCTACTTCCAGACGCTCGAACAGATTGCCCGGGTGCTCGGTGAGACCGCCGATGCGGAACGTTACGCCGAGGTCAAGGCGCGGTTGGTCGGGAAGTGCAACCGGCCCGACTTTTTCGACCGCGAGGCGGGGCTATACGGCGGCGGCGACCAGGGCTGCCACGCCCTGGCCCTCGCGCTCGACATCGTCCCGCCGGAACTGCGGCAAAAGGTCGCCGCCAACCTGCTGCGCGACATCATGGAAACGCGCGGCGGACACCTCAACACCGGGTTTGGCGGCACGGTTTACCTGCTCAAGGCCTTGATCGGGTTGAACCGGCCGGACGTCGCCCGGGCCGTTCTGACCAACGAAACCGCCCCAAGCATCTGGAGCATGCTGCGGCATCCGCAGACTCCGGAGCGGCTGACCATCCTGCCGGAGTTTTATACCGGCGGCATGATCCCGCACCCGGGTCTCTCGACCGTGGGCTTCTGGTTCTACCAGTCCCTCGGAGGCATCATCCCCGACCCACAGCATCCGGGTTTCCGGCGCTTTTTCATCCGGCCCCAGATGGATCCGGCACTCGACTGGGCCGAGGCCGAGTATCAATCGGTGCGCGGCCTGATCTCCTCCCGCTGGGAGCGGCAGCAGGACCGCCTGGTTCTCACGGTGGTCATTCCGGCCAATACCGAAGCCGTCGTCCACCTGCCGGGCGGGCAGGCCAGCATGGTTTCCGGAGCGGGCGACACGCCAATGCCCGGCACCACAACCCCGGAGGGTGAAACGGTGTTCACGGTTGCGGGCGGCCGTTACACGTTCGAGGCAGTCGCCGGGGCTGGTGCATGGCAGTAAGGTCCCCAAGCATGAATTCCTTCATGGTTCTCACAACACAACATCGTTAACAATCGATGACTCACGACACGCATCATTCCGCATTCTTGGTCCCGGCCCAGTCATGTTGCTCCCGGAAGCATTGTGAAAACTTAAAATCAGCGGATTTGGTCCCATCCTCCAAGTCTCCGCATCAGCTAACGTTACCGAGGTCCTGATGAAACTTTCCATGACACCCCCTGAAATATCCACTGCGGGGCGGCACACACCAGGTGGTCTTCCAATGACGAACCGGATGACGGGCGGCCTCGACCAAAGCGGGAACAAAGGCGGGCCGCCGCTCACCGCCGTGTTGCGAATGCAATTTTCATGAGAACAGTAAACGAAATCAGCATCAAAAGATGCCAG
>JBMOJP010000053.1:0-18343 GCA_049315725.1 Chthoniobacterales bacterium
CTGGCGTTTCCGCGGCTTGCTTTTTCCTCTGTCGTCGGTGGAGATAGAGTGATGGAATATCCTGCCGACTTGGGTTTCCGCATGCCTGCAGAGTGGGAGCCGCATGAGGCCGTGTGGTTTTCGTGGCCGCACCCCGAGGGCATAAGTTTTCCCGGAGCCTACGACCTCATCCCGCCGGCCATGGGGGCATTGGTGCGCGCCGCGGCGGAGTTTGAGACGGTGCGAATCAACGTGCGCGACGCCGTAGAGGAAGCGGAGGCACGGAGCCATGTCGGCCGTCACGACCGGGTGCAATACATCCACCTGCCGACCAACGAGCCGTGGTGCCGCGACCACGGGCCGATCTTTCTCGTGAACGACGCAACGGGAGAAGTGGCGGTGGCGGATTTCGATTTCAATTCCTGGGGCGGCAAGTATGCCGGGCCGGATCTGGACCGGATGGTGCCGTCCGCGTTGGCCAAAATTCTTGGTTTGCGCTGCTTCCGCTGCCCCATGGTCCTCGAGGGCGGTTCGATCGAGGTCAATGGCACGGGTTCGCTCTTGACCACGCGGAGTTGCCTGCTCAGCCCGAACCGCAATCCGGACCTGAACGAGGGACAGATCGAAGCCAACCTGCGCGGCTGGCTCGGCGTGCGGAACATTCTCTGGCTGGGCGACGGGATCGAGGGGGATGACACCGATGGCCACATCGACGACCTGACGAGGTTTGTCGGAAAATCCCGTGTGGTTACGGTGGTGGAGCCCGACCCCGGCGACGCCAACCACATCATTCTCGAGAAAAATCTCTCGGCCTTGCAGGCCTTGCGCGACGAGGGAGGAAAGCCGCTGGAGGTTGTGACGCTGCCCATGCCGGCGCGGCGTCTGGAGCACGACGGCCAGCGGCTCCCGGCCAGCTACGCCAACTTCCTGCTCGTCAACGGCGGTGTCCTCATGCCGGCGTTCGGCGATCCGCGCGACGCCGAGGCGGCCGCCGTGCTTGGTTCTCTTTTCCCCGGGCGAAAGATCGTGCCTGTCGATTGCCGCGCCATCATCATCGGGCTGGGTTCCGTCCATTGCCTGACCCAGCAACAGCCGGCCTCGCCGCGGGTTCTCGCCTCGTGAGTGCCTCGACGGGGGTGCCGCTAACGGCGGAGCAAAGAGCCTCGTTGGCTCTTTCGCTGGATTTGTTCGGCCCGACCCAAAACAAGCGCGGCCGACAGATGTATCGGCAGGGCTTGGTCAGGAGCATGGGTTGGCAAGTGGGCGGCCAGATCATCGTGGCGCAGGTTGCCGGCGGGGCCCTTTACACCACGCGCCTGATTTTCGGGGCGCGTGACCTTGAGACCTCGTGCACCTGCCCATTTGGTGAGTATTGCAAACATGCCGCAGCGGTCGTTTACCTCCTCGGTCATCGGGGAACCAAGGCGCTGCCCGTCTGCGACGAGCCCGAGGGGCCGGAGCAGGCCGGGGAATCTCCCGCTGCCGGGTCGCTCGTCGCGCTGGTGCAGGAAAAGTCGGGGAAGCGCCTGACCCCTGGGGCGATGAAGTTCCTGGTCAAGGCCGCGGATTGGTGGGAGGCGAAGCGGGGGCGCGCGGAGGCGGGAGAAATTTCCCAGCTCTGCGGGCGGGCTGCCTATTGGGGCTACAACAACCAGGCCGTGCGTCTTTTTCCGGAGGAGACTCCGCCCGCCACGCCGTGGGAGTTTCTCGCCTATCTTTTTCTCGCGGCGCGAAAGCTCAACCTGATGCTGCCGACCCCCGTTGTTGACCTGATCGACCCGGATCTGGTCATCAGGCTCTCTTCCGAGGTGGAGAAGCGCGAGGAGATCCTCAGGTGGAGGCGCATGCTGGGTTCCTGGGCGCAGTCACGCCTGGAGGAGCCCGCGGCCCTACCCGAACTGCGTTTACGATTGCTCGCCAAAGGCGCCTCGGTGGAGATGCGGGCGCCCGGCGCGGAGGATTTTACCAAAGCCCCGCGCAATGTCGTGGAGCCTCTCATCCGATCCTTGCGCGGCGGCCGGCCCGCCGACGTGCCCTTGGGCGCGGCTCTGGTGGTGCGGGCGCTGACCGATTCGTATGGCGGCTACGCTCGGGGGGACATTGAGCCGGGGTCGCGGGCGCTGATCGAAAGCCTGTCGGGTTTGATCGAGAGCCCCGAGCTTTTTGCCCGGCATGTGGCCGGGGCGCACGGCGGTCCGCTTGAAGTGGTCTCCGCGCCCTTGCGCTGGCAGCTCGACCCACCGCCAGGTGAGGGCGGTGGATCCTACCGGCTGAGCCTCGCCAACGCGCAGGGGGAATCCATTCCGGCTCCGGTGGCTTTGCTGCCGGGCACGCCCCGGTGGTATGTCACGGAGTCCGTGGTTTACCGGGTTGATTACTGGCCGTTCAGCGAGGGTGAGACCAGGCTGCCCACGATGATTCCTGCGGCCGCGCTGGAGTCGAGCGAGGGGCTGACCGTGCTCGGTCGTCTGGCCGTGCCGGTGCCGCCCAAGCTGGCCTCGCGCGTCCGCATCATCCAGCCCGCCGTGGCGGTGCAAGGCCGTCTCCATCGCCCGAAAGGAGCAATCAGCGACTACCTCCGCATCCACGCCCGGGCGGTCTACCGGGGCGGAAAAGGATCCGCCGCGCAGTGGAGCGGAGATGCGTGGGTGTTCGAGCGGACTGGGGACGTGGCCGGGTTGTCGTCGGACGAAAAGATCACGCAGCTGGACGACAGTCCCATGGTCGCGGCGGCCGCGTGGCTGCGCTCGTATCCTTTGCGGCCCACAGGCGAATATTCCCAGACGATCTGGCTTGAGCAGCGCATCGTCGCCAAGGACTGGGCCGCGCAATTCCTCGCCTGGCTGGAGCGTCGTCCCGAGGGGTGCGAGGTGAAACTGGACGCGGAACTCGCCAGCCTGCACAGCGGTCAGATCTCGGGCACGCTGCGTCTGGATATCGAGGAATCCCCCCATGGGATTGACTGGTTCGACCTCAGCGTGGCCTTGCAGGTCAGCGATACTGAGCTCACGCCGGATGAAATCAATCTGCTGCTCAAGGCCCAGGGGCGCTGGGTTCGCCTCGTGGGCAAGGGCTGGCGCAAGCTGGATCTGGAGATCGGCGAGGAACAGTTGGCTGAGTTGGCGGCGCTGGGCTTGGCGGCGCATGAGTTCGGGGCGGAGAAGCAACGCCTGCACGCTCTCCAACTCGGAAACCTTGGGGAAAAGAAAAGCTCCCTGCTCCCAGCCGACCGCGCCCATGAGGTGCGGCGCCGCATTGAGGAAATCAAGACCCGCGTCACGCCGCCGCCCCCGGCCGCCATCACGGCGGAATTGCGGCCCTATCAGGTTGAGGGATTCCATTTTCTGTCCTACCTCACGGAAAACAATTTCGGCGGCGTGCTGGCTGACGACATGGGCCTGGGCAAGACCTTGCAGGCCCTCACGTGGATCGCGTGGCTGCGTGAGGAGCAGAAGATGACCGGCCCCGTCCTCGTGGTCTGCCCGAAATCCGTCCAGGACAACTGGCGCGGAGAGAGCGCAAAATTTTTCCGCGGGCTCAAAGTCGAAGTCTGGACGCGGGCCACGGCGGGGCAGGCCGGCTTGGACGGATCCGTCGATCTGCTCGTCATTCACTATGCCCAACTGCGCATCCACGCGGATCTGCTGCAGGAGCGCAAGTGGGGGGCGGTGATTCTCGATGAAGCCCAGGCGATCAAAAATCCATCCTCGCAAAACGCCCGCACCGCTTGCGCCCTGGTCGCCCCGTATCGGCTGGCTCTGACGGGAACGCCGATCGAGAATCGCCTGATGGATCTGTGGTCGATCTTCGCTTTTGCCATGCCGGGGGTGCTGGGCAACCGGACGAGTTTTGCCAAGCATTTCGATCGCAAGGACGACCCGCTGGCCCGCCGTCGGCTGGCCGCACGCACGCGGCCTTTTTTGCTCCGCCGCACGAAGAAGGAGGTGGCGCGCGAGCTGCCCGAGCGGATCGAAGAGGATCTCGTCATTGAGTTCGACGGCACGCAGGCCGCGCTCTACCAGGCGGAACTCAAGCGCGCGCGCGCCCAACTTCTCAACGTCCGGACGAACCAGCAACTGGACAAACTCCGCTTCAACATCCTCACCAGCCTGCTGCGCCTGCGGCAGATTTGCTGCCATCCGCTTTTGGTCGGCTTCGAGAGCGGAGGGAAGCGTCCGAAGCGCAAGGCCGCGGCGGCTCCCGCGGTGGAGAGCAGTGCCAAGGTCGCCGCGCTGCTCGAAACGCTCGAGCCCTTGATCGAGGAGGGGCAAAAGGTCCTCGTTTTTTCCCAGTTTGTGCAGATGCTCGGAATCATCGAGCAGGAGCTGGCCGGGCGTGAGTGGAAGACCTTCAAACTGACCGGCGAGACGGAAGATCGCGGGTCGTTGGTCGATTCCTTCCAGAACCACGACGGTGCCGCAGTCTTTCTCATCAGCCTGAAGGCGGGTGGCACCGGCCTCAACCTCACGGCGGCCAGCTATGTGGTGCTCTTCGATCCATGGTGGAATCCCGCCGTCGAGGCCCAGGCCATCGACCGCACGCATCGGATCGGGCAGAAAAAAACCGTCTTTGCCTACCGCCTGCTGATCAAAGGCACGATCGAGGAAAAAATCCGCCGCCTGCAGCAGCACAAGGGTGCGCTGGCCCAGGATATCCTCGGGGAGGAAGGTTTCGCCAAGGCCCTCACGCTTGACGATTTTCGCTTCCTCTTGGGCGGCGATGAGGAGGCTTGACCGGGCTCCGCCGCGGTCTTGACTCGATTTGCGGGCGGACCCATTCTTTCTCACCCTCGCAACAAACCAAGGAGCTACTCGTGGATATCAAAGAAATCAAAAAGCTCATCGATTTGATGAAAAAAAACGGGCTGACCGCCTTCGAGATGGAAAAAAACGGCTTTCGCATCTCCTTGGCCAAGGAGTCCGGCTACCAGCCCGGCATGGCCTACGCGGTTCCACCGCCCGCCCCGGTCGCCGCGGCCCCGGCTACCGCTGCCAGTTCCGCCCCCGCCGAAGTCGCCCCTGAGGCCACCCCGGGCAAGGAAGTCACCTCACCGATGGTCGGGACGCTTTATTTTGCTCCCTCCCCGGAATCGCCGCCCTTTGTCTCCGTCGGCCAGGCGGTCACGCCCGATACGGTGGTCTGTATCATCGAGGCGATGAAAGTCATGAATGAAATCAAAGCCGAGGTCGCCGGCACGATCGCGGAAATCACGGCGGAGAACGGACAGCCCGTCCAGTTCGGTCAAGCCCTCTTCCGCCTCAAGTAACCTGCGGGTCCGTCCCGGTCCGCTGCTGTCATGATCAAGCGCCTGCTCATCGCCAACCGCGGCGAAATCGCCCTCCGCATCATCCGCGCCTGCAAGGAACTCGGCATCCGCAGCATCGCGGTTTACTCCGAGGCGGATGTCCAATCCCTCCACGTGCAGCTGGCCGATGAGGCCATCTGCATCGGTCCCGCTCCCAGTCCCCAAAGTTATCTCAAGATCGACCGCATCATCAGCGCGGCGGAAATCGCCGATGCTGACGCGATTCATCCCGGCTACGGCTTCCTCGCCGAGAACGCGCACTTCGCCGAGGTCTGCGGCAGTTGCAAAATCAAGTTTGTCGGCCCGTCGCCCGAGGCCATCCGCCTGATGGGTGACAAAAACATGGCCCGCCAGCAGGCGATCAAGGCCGGCGTGCCGATCACCCCTGGCAGCGACGGTATCGTCGAGAGCGAGGGAGAAGCCCTGCGGGTCGCCCGCAAGATCGGCTTCCCTGTCATGGTCAAGGCCGTGGCCGGCGGCGGCGGGCGCGGGATGCGCGTGGCCCACAACGAGGTCACGTTGGTCAAGGGCTTCCACAGCGCACGGACGGAGGCGGAGAAAGCCTTCGGCAACGCGGCCGTTTACATCGAAAAGCTCGTCCAAAATCCCCACCACATTGAGTTCCAACTCATCGCGGACAGCAAGGGCAACGCCGTCCACCTCGGCGAGCGCGACTGTTCGGTGCAACGGCGCAACCAGAAGATCATCGAGGAGTGCCCATCGCCCATCATGACCAAGGAGCTGCGCAGGAAGATGGGTGACGCCTGCCTCAGCCTGGTCGCGGCGGTCGGCTACGAGAATGCCGGGACCATTGAGTTCCTTGTGGATAACGAGAGCAATTTCTACTTCATGGAGATGAACACGCGTATCCAGGTCGAACATCCGATCACTGAGGAGGTTTACGGGTGCGATTTGGTCAAGCAGCAGCTCCAGATTGCCTCCGGTGCGTCCCTTTCCCACCACGTGCTCCATGCGGTGCCCCGCCACCATTCGATCGAGTGCCGGATCAATGCCGAGGACCCGGAGAACAACTTTCAGCCGTCCCCCGGCACGATCGACCTCTACTACGCGCCGGGTGGCCGGGGTGTCCGTATCGACTCGCATGCCTACGCGGGCTATCCCGTGCCCTCGCACTACGACTCCATGATCGCCAAGCTGATTGTTCACGCCTCGACGCGCGACCAGGCCATCTCGCGGATGAGCCGCGCCCTCGGCGAATATATGATCACCGGGATCAAGACGACCATCCCCTTCCAGCAGGAAATCATGCGGCACAAAGATTTCATCGCGGGCAAATACGACACGGGCTTTGTCGAAAAAATGCTCGCCGAGCGAGCGAAGAAAAAGTGAAGCCTTTGGCGGAGGCCCGCCTCTACGGGATCGTTGACCTTGGTTACGTCTCAGCCGAGACGGCCCCGGTCGCCGCCGGGCATCTCATCGCCGGTGGAGTGGATGTGCTGCAACTGCGGGCCAAAAACACCGAGCGCGACATGATCGTCCGCCTGGCCCGGGAGCTCCATGATTTGACGCATCCGGCCGGCGTGCCCCTCATTCTCAACGACCATCCTGACCTCCTCCGCGAGGTGCCGGCCGAGGGGGTGCATGTGGGGCAGGATGATTTGGGCGTGGCCGAGGCCCGTGTGGCGGCCGGTCGTTCCTGCCTCGTGGGCAAATCCACCCACGGGCTGGCGCAGGCGTTGGCCGCGGCGGAGGAGGGGGCGGATTACATCGGGTTCGGTCCTCTTTACGCTACACCAACCAAGCCGGGGCGCCCGGCCATCGGTTTGGACGAAATCGCGCAGGTCGAAGAGATGCTGAGCATTCCGGTTTTTTGCATCGGCGGGATCAAGCTGGCAAATCTCCCCGAGGTGCGCGCCGCGGGTGCCCGCCGGATTGTCATTGTTTCCGGATGGCTGCAGGCCGCGGATATTTCTGCGGCGGTGCAGGAAGTCCGTCGCCATCTCGGATCATGAAAACTGTTTGCTCCCCCGAAATCTCCGCCGCCCTGGCCGCCGGTCGTCCCGTCGTCGCCCTTGAATCAACCATCATCGCCCATGGCATGGCCTATCCGGCGAATGTCGAAACCGCTCTCGCCGTCGAGGAGGTGGTGCGGGCGCATGGCGCAGTTCCGGCCACCATCGCGGTCATCGGGGGTGTTCCCCGTGCCGGTTTGACCGCGGAGGAAATCGAGCGCTTCGGCCGCGAAGGCCCCGCAATTATGAAGGTCTCGGTGCGCGATCTTCCCTTTGTCGCCGGCCGCGGTCTCGATGGCGCGACCACCGTGGCCTCGACCATGCGCATTGCCGCCATGGCCGGTATCGGGGTTTTCGCCACCGGTGGCATGGGCGGAGTGCACCGCGGGGCCGGGGAGACGTTCGATGTCTCGGCCGACCTCACCGAGATGACCCGCAGCAATGTCGCCCTCGTCACCGCCGGAGCCAAGGCCATCCTTGATCTCGCCCTCACGCTCGAGCGCCTCGAAACCGACGGCGTTCCCGTGGTCGGCTATGGCACGGGGGAATTCCCCGCCTTCTACTCGCGATCCAGCGGACTCAAGGTTCCGATGCGGGCCGACTCTCCGGAAGAAGTGGCCACCATCATGCGCTCCAAATGGGACCTGGGCCTCCCCGGGGCGGTCATCGTGGCCAACCCGATCCCCGAGGCGGACGAAATCCCGGCCTCCGAGATCGAGCCGGTCATCGCCGCGGCCCTCGCCGAGGCGGAAGGCCGTGGCATCCGGGGTAAAGACGTCACACCTTTCCTCCTGGCCGAGATTGCCCGGGTTACAGAGGGACGCTCCCTCATAGCCAATATCGCCCTGGTGAGAAACAACGCCCGGCTGGCGGCAAAGATCGCCGTGGCCTTTGCGGGCCTGAACTGACGGTCCTTCGCGTTTGCTTTAGTCGGCTTTTCAGATTACCAGATCAACGGTAGGGCAGTTGGCCCGCCTACGCCCCATGACGCGCCTCGCCCACCGTCTTCTTTCCCCGATTGCCGTCGCGCTTCTCGTAAGCCTGGCAGGGCTTGCCTCCCTCGCGGCCTCTGATCTTGATCTCACCGCCGAAGGATCGATCGAGGCCGAGTCGCAGTTGGTCAGCTCCGTCGGGGGCGGAACCTTTGACCTCGGGGCCTTTTCCGGAGCGGGACGCTACTACTCCAACGGCATCACGGGCCAGAACACGAAAACGGCCAATGTCGAGAGTGGCCACATTTGGAACGGCCATGAAGCCCTCGCGCACGTCACCAATTACTTCCAGTCGGCCAACACCTGGAGCAACGGCAACGTCGCCGCCCTTTACGACCGTCATGCCACGTGGGTCGGATTGGTTATTGGCGGCCGACAGACTGGCACGAATGCAAACATCAAGCAGCAAGGCATCGCCTATGGAACGGACCTGATCAGCGGAGCCATCGCAACCTCGTGGATCGGTTCGGCCTACGCGGCCTCCTTCAACATCTCCGACACGACCTACCGCGTTGCCTTCACCAACGCCTTTGCCCAGGCCGATGTGATCAATTCCAGCTATGCCTACGTGGACCAGAGCGGCAGCGACAACCTGACGGAATTCACCGACGCGCTCCTGCGTTCCAACCCGACCACGTCGTATGTGGTTTCCGCCGGCAATTCCGGGTCGGGGGCCAACACGGTCGGCGCGCCGGGATCGGGCTACAACACCATCACGGTGGGCGCTCTGGGCAACGCCAACACCTACAACACCGTGGCCAGCTTCAGCAGCCGCGGGCCGCAGGATTTCTTGAACTACTCCAACGGCAATCCGGTCATCGTCGCCGGCGTGCGTGCGGCGGTGGACATCAGCGCCCCGGGCGAATCCGTCACGTCCGCTTATTTTGGCGGTCAGAGCGGCGGTAACAATCCCGCGCTTTCCGGTTCCGCCGCCTGGGCAACCAACGCTAACAGCTACACCACGGTGGATGGCACCAGTTTCTCCGCGCCGCTCGTCGCCGGTGGAGTTTCACTCATGGCCAGCGCCGCCAAGACCCTGGTCACGCTCTCGAACAACAACGAGGCGCGCCAGAATGTCGTGCTCAAAGCAATCCTCCTGACCGGAGCCGACAAGACCGCCGGATGGTCCAACGGCCAGGCCATGACCAACGGGGTGATCACGACCACGCAGTCCCTCGACTGGGCGGTCGGGGCGGGACGCATGAACCTCAACAACAACTGGGACATTCAGGTCAGCGGTCAGACCGGGGTCGCGGGCACCAATACCGGGTATCAGGGCAAGGTGGCCGCGACCGGCTGGGACTTCGGGGCCGCGCAGATCGGCTTGACCAATGACTACGCCCTGAGCGGCCGTCTGCTCGGTGGTTCCACCTTCACCACCACGCTTTCATGGCTGCGCGAGCGTGGTTACACCGGGATGATCAACGCCGTCGACCGCGCCCAGGCCGACCTCAATCTCTCGCTCTGGCAACTCGGCGTGAACAATGTGTTCGATTCGGTCGTCGCGCAGTCGGTCAGCCTTTACAACAACGAGGAGCATCTCTCGTTCAGCCTCCCGAGCACCGGCTATTACGGGTTGCGCGTGAGCTATGCCAGCAACACCTTCGATCTCACCGGAACCTGGGGCACGGCCGGCAACCGGCAAACCTACGGGCTGGCCTGGGCTGGGACAGCTCTCGGCGGCGATCAGGTTGTCTATCAGATGCAGACCGGTCGCTTCAATGCGCTCTTGACGGAGAAAAACCTCAGTCCGCCCTACGCCGGCATCTTCAACAATGGCACCAATGAGGTCGGACTTTATGCGAACCAAGGTTCGTTCGGGAATACACCCGGAGCCGCCGCTTTCCAAACTTTCACCACCACGGGAAACGGCAACACCGGAGCGGTCCGGCCCATGCAGGCCGGCGACACGTTCACCATCGTCAGCTCGACCTCGGCCAATCCCAGCGCCGGTGGTCGTGTCGGCATCTCCTTCCGCGACAGCACGAACTACACGGACTTCTTCTCCGCGACGGATGGCGACACCGAGGCGCGCTGGCAACTCGACAGCTCAGGAAATTGGAAAATCTACGAGGGCAACACCGCCCAGATGACCTCCGGTTCCGGCTCGGGCACGAACCGCACGCTCGTCCTCAAGATCACGAGCAGCACGACCTTCGATGCGCAGATCGGCGGCACTTGGTATTACAACTTCACCATGGGCGCGGGCGGCGGCCTCATTGACAGCCTCGCGCTTTACTCCTACGGCGACAGCAATGCCGATTCGCTCTGGAAAAATGGTCTGCTCGAAGACACCGGCACGGTCGAACTTGGTTACGCCCTCGGCAGCGCCACCTCACGCACCTACGGCGGCAATGTCTTCACTCCCGGCGTGATCACCGATGGTCTCGTTGCGACCAATGCCTCGGCCGTGCGAACCAACGCGGTCTTCATCGGCGGCGACGCCGGCTCGCAGGTCAATCTGGTCAACTCGAACACCTACTCGGGCCTCACCACGGTCAACGCCAACGCCACGGCCGAGTTGCAGCACGCCTTTGCCCTCGGCTCAACCAGCGCCGGCACCACCGTCTCTTCCGGCGGGGCCGTCAAACTCTACAGCGCCACGGGAATCTCCTGCGCCGCCGAATCAATCACCCTCAACGGCACCGGGGTCGGCGGAGCCAACGGCGCGCTGCGGAACGTAGGCGGAACCAACACATGGAATGGAAGCATCACGCTCGGTTCCGACGCCCGCATCAATGCGGACACGACCGGCGGCGCGGGTTTGCTGACCATTGCCGGGGCCGTCGCCGGCGGCGCGAACGTCCTTTTCGTCGGCACCACCGGATCCGCGATAACCATCAGTGGCGCCATCAGCGGCGCGGGTAACACCAACGCCGGCACGGTCACATCGCTCTTCAAGGATGGCGCCGGCACGCTCACTCTCACCGGAAGCAATTCCTTCACCGGAGCAACCCGCGTCGCGGCCGGCACGTTGACCGCAGCCGGGACGGGCGGCAACCAGGCCCTCGGTGCCACGGCCCGCGTGACCGTCGATGCCGGGGCCAAACTCCTCCTCGGCACAAGCAATCAAGTAAGCGACAGCGCCGCCATCACGCTCTCCGGCGGAACGATCACCCGGGCCACCGGCGTCAGCGAGGTCTTCGGAAATCTCAACCTCACGCAGGCCTCGTTCCTCGATTTTGGAACCGGCCTGAGCGGGACTTTTCAATTTGGAGCCTATGCTCCGTCCTTTCTCCTCAGCGTGGCAAATTTTCTCCCCGGCAACACCCTGATCTTCGCCTCCAATCTCACTGGCACGATCAATAACGGCAGCCTCTTCAGCTTCTCCCAAGCCTTCAACTCCTCATGGAGCGGGAGTCAGTTCACCATCACCGCCATTCCAGAGTCCGCGACCGTCGTCGCTGCTTTCGCGCTCCTCGGCCTGTTCGCTACCAGCTACCTCCGCGAATCGGGCGTGTCGCGCAGGCGGTCGCGGAGGTAGTTGGAGGGCGAGGAGGGTGGCGGCTGCGGTGGTCTGTCAGGATTTTCTGAGAACCCCCATCTCCAGAGCGCTGACTCCTTTTTTCTTTTTTGACGCGTAAGTTATAGTGTGCCGTCGCAGTCGAGTTCGGTGAGGCAGCCGGCCACATGCAGGAGGGGGGCGTTTGTGCGCGACTTTGGACGCTCGAGATCTTAAAAGTCCCTCACCCGTTGCCCCATGCTTGAAACCGCCAGACGTCTGTCCTTGGGAATCTTTCTGATCCTGTTGGCCTCGGCTGTGCTCCTCTCGACGGATCGTGGTTCGAGGAAATCGGACCTTAAGCAGACTGGGCCGATCCGTGTTGCGCTCGTCGAGCATGCTTCGACGCAGGTGTTGGAGGAGGGTATGCGGGGTGCTTTGGAGGGACTGGCTGCGCGGGGTTATGCGGATGGCGGGCGCATCACCACGCGGCGTTTCAATGCAGAGAACGACATCGGCACGGCAAACACAATTGCCCGGGAGGTGACGGGAGGTGCCTACGATTTTATCCTGAGCATGAGCACGATTTCGCTGCAGACCATCGCCGGAGCCAATAAGACCGGGGCGAAGACTACGCATGTTTTCGGTCTGGTCACCGATCCTTATGGCGCGGGCGTGGGCATCAGTCGCGAGAACCACCTCGATCATCCTCCTTACCTCACCGGCTACGGTTGCCTGCAACCGATCGAGGCCGTTTTTCAGATGGCCCGCACCATGCGCCCGGAACTGAAACGCGTCGGGCTGGTGTGGAACGCCGCGGAGGCCAATTCCGTGGCGCAGACGAAGATCGCAAGAGAAGTTTGCGCACGGCTCGGCATCGAGTTGGTCGAAGCCAGTGCGGACAGTTCCACCGCCGCGATCGAGTCGGCGGCGTCCGTCCTCGCGCGTGGTGCGGAGGCGATTTGGATCAGCGGTGATATTACGGTTTCGACCGCGTCCGAACCGATTATCGCCGAAGCGCGGAAGGCTGGGGTGCCGGTCTTCAGTTCTCTGCCGCTCAACGTCAAAGTGGGCGGTCTTTTCGACCTGGGTGCGAATTACCACGAGGTGGGCCGTGCCGTCGGAGAGTTGGCCGCGGATGTTCTCGATGGCAAAAAGGCGGCCGAAATCCCGGTGGAGAACTACGTGCCGCAGATATTCCTCTACAACGAAACGGCTCTCGCGGGACTCAAGGACAAGTGGAGCATCCCGGAACAAGTGCGCGAACAGGCCGCCGGTTGGATCACCGCGACCGAAACCAATCTTCCCGCCTTCGGCAGCGTAGGGGCCAAGCCGCGCCCCGGCCGGATTTACAAGATCGGTGTGGCGCATTATTCGCCCGAGGAGAATCAGGAAAATTGCCTGCGGGGATTTATCGATGCATTGCGCGCGGCGGGGTTCGAGGAAGGCCGAAATTTGCAGGTGACGCGTTCGCATGCCCAAGGCGAAATTGCCAATATCCCTTCCATGCTCAAAAATCTGGAGGCCTCCGATTGCGATCTGGCCTTCATTATGACCACCCCCGTGCTGGGTGCGGCATGCAGCCTGCTCAAGAACAAACCCGTTGTTTTTAGTGCGGTGACCGATCCCGTTGCGGCGGGCGCCGGGAAATCATTCGAGGACCATCTGCCCAATGTCACAGGCACGGGCTCTTTTCCGCCTGTGGCGCGTCTTGCGGAATTCATTCGCAAGACGCTTCCGAACGCCAAAAAGGTCGGCACGATTTACAACGCGGCGGAAGCCAACTCGGTCAAAGTGATCGAGGAGGCGCGGAAGATTTTTCCCCAGCTTGGCCTCCAACTCGAGGAAGCCACGGTGGCTTCTCCCTCGGAGGTGAGCGAAGCGGCACAGGCGCTCGTGGCGCGCGGCGTCGATGCTTTCTACGGACAGTCGGACAACACGGTGGTGCAGGCCTTCGAGGCTCTGGTGCAGGTCTCGCGCGATGCACGCGCTCCGGTCTTCACCGACGACCCTGTGTCGGCGCGCCGGGGCGCGCTCGCCTGCGTGGGGCTCGGGTATTATGTTCCGGGGCAAGAAGCGGGAAAGATGGCGGCGCGTATCCTGTCCGGCGAAACTCCGGCCGCTATCCCCATGCTCAATGTCGCGCAGGATGAAGTGTGGATCAACGACGATGCGGCCAAAAGCTTCGGCGTCGTCTTTCCCCCGGGCATTGTGCCGCGAACGAAGCAGGAAGCGGGGCACTGAACATGGAAATCATCCGTCATCCTGGCGAGCACCGCTACGCCTTGCGGCTCCAAGGCCGATTTGATGCGAACTGGGCTACGCATGTCGGAAATGCGGTCGACGAGGTGATCCGCGGCGGCTACCGCCACATTGAGTTGGATCTGGCCGGCGTGAACTACATCAGTTCCGCGGGAGTGCGCATCCTTTTCAAAACACTGCGCGCTCTTACCGCTGCCGGGGGATCTCTGCGCGTTTCCGGAACCGACGCCAATGTGACCGGTGTCATCGAAATGTCCGGTCTCGCTTCGTTGCTGGAAGAGCAGGCTCCCCCCGCGGCACCCGTTGCTGTCACTTGGGAGTCGGAGGGGACAATTTTCGAGGAGCATGCGCTCGAAGGCGCTGGCCCGATGTCGGGTCGCATCCACGGCGAACCTTTGTCATCTGTCGCCGGTGTGCCGTCGCACCCACTGTCCCGCCTTTCTTTTGGGAGCCAGGATATCGGCGTCGGCATCGCCGCCTTTGGTCCGCCGGATGACGTGGATGGACGCTTCGGCGAATGGTTGGCGGCCGGTGGGGCGACGCTCGCCATGCCGACCGACGGGAGCAGCGTGCCGGACTACCTGATCGCGGAAGCACGCCATGTTCCCGAGGCTACGCTGCTCACCGGCATCACGGCTCGCGGTTCCTTCGATCGTCTTTACCGCTTCGAATCACGCAACAGCGCGCGCGGCACCATTTGCTGGTCGGCTCTTATCGGACACCTGCTGCTCCGCTCCGGCCACGCTACCGCGGCCTTTGCTGCCATTACCGAGACAGCCGCCGTGGTTGGTGCGTCCTTGTTGCGCTCGCCGACCGCGCCGCGCCAAGGATCGCTCTTCGCTTTTCCCGCCGTGCGTGACTGGCTTTCGTTCACCGGCGAAAGTGACGAGCAGCGGTCCGTGAGTCTTCTCACCGGTTTCGCCTCGCGTGAATCCGGCCCTGCGCTCGCCCCTCACATCCGGCCCTTGGGGAAAGAGCCGGGCGTGATGGGTCACTTTCACGCCGCCATATTTCCTTACCGGCCGCTTCCGGGTGGCAAAGTCGACCTGCCCGCGATGGCATCTGAGCTTGCTTCCAGCGGAATGGCCAAGACAGTTCTGCACTTGCTGGGTGACGAACGCGAGATCGGTGGCGTCGGAGAAACCGAAATGATGCGCGGCGCGGTTTGGATGGCACCGGTCGGGTTCGATGTTGGGGAGGGAATGCCATGACGCTTCTGCTCGGAGCCACCACGGTCGGTCTCATCCTCGCGCTGCTGGCGCTCGGGGTTTATCTGAGTTTCCGCATCTTCAATTTCCCCGATATCACCGCTGACGGTTCGATCACCCTCGGCGCTACCGTGACGGCCGCGTTGATCGTGGCCCAGTGGCCTCCGCTTTTGGCCACGGCCGCGGGTTTTGCCGCGGGCATGGCCGCAGGGGCCGCGACTGGCGTGCTCCACGTGAAATTCCGCATCAACGGTCTGCTCAGCGGTATTCTTGTCATGACCGCGCTTTATTCCATCAATCTGCACGTCATGGGCAAAAGCAACCTGCCCCTCCTCGATCAAAAGACGCTTGTCACGCAGACGCAGGCGATTCTTTCGCCGCTGCTCGGTGCAGACGACTTTTCTTTCTTCGGTTGGAGGGTCGGGGAGCGCGACGCCGCGGTGCTCGCGCTCGTGTCTGCCGTGGTGGCGGGTGTGGGGATGCTTTTTTATCTTTTTTTCCGGACCGAGTTCGGAACGGCTGTGCGTGCGGCTGGTGACAATCCGCAAATGGTGCGCGCCCTCGGCGGCAGCGTGGACTTTATCCTCATCTTCGGACTGGCCGTTTCCAATGGACTCATCGCGCTCGCCGGATCGTTGCTCGCGCAATACCAGGGCTTCGCCGATGTGCAGATGGGCATCGGTATGGTCGTGTGGGGACTGGCCAGCGTGATCATTGGGGAAGCCCTCGTCGGCACGCGCAGCACGGGCATCGCCATCGCGGGCGCCATCATGGGCTCGCTGCTTTTCCGTCTCATTGTGGCCATCGCCTTGCGGTGGGGGCTCAACCCCAACGATCTCAAGCTCGTCACCGCCGTCTTCGTTTTCATTGCCCTCGTGCTGCCCGGAACTATTTCCAAGCTGCGTTCGCGCCGCCAAACCGCCCGCTGACATGCTCGAGGTCGATTCCATCCGCAAGACGTTCCACCCGGGGACACCCAACGAGGTGAAGGCGTTGCGCGACGTTTCATTCAAGTTGGAGGATGGGTCGTTCCTCATCATCATCGGCACCAACGGCTCGGGAAAAACCACGATGCTCAACGCCGTGGCCGGTAGTTTTCTGGCCGACAGCGGAACGCTCCGGCTTGCCGGGCGCGACATCACCGGTTGGCCTGAGCACCGCCGCGCCCGCTTCATCGGTCGGGTCTTCCAGAATCCTTTCAGCGGCACCGCGCCGACCATGACCATCACCGAGAACCTCGCCCTCGCTGCGCGCCGTGGATTGCGCCGCGGGCTGGCATGGGCTGTTCCGCGGCGCTTGCGTGCCGAGTTGCGCGATCGCGTGCAGACGCTGGGTATGGGTCTCGAAGACCGTCTCGACAACGAGATCGGAACGCTCTCCGGCGGTCAGCGGCAGGCGCTTACCCTGCTCATGGCATCGTGGCTCAAGCCCGACCTGCTCCTGCTCGACGAACATACCGCCGCCCTCGATCCGAAGAGCGCCGATCAAGTCATCCGGCTGACCAAAGACATCATCTCCCGCGACCGCCTCACGACGCTCATGGTGACCCATTCCATGCAGCAGGCGGTGAATCTCGGCGACCGGCTCATCATGATGAACCGCGGAAGCATCCTGCATGATTTCCGCGGAACCGAGAAGGCGCGCGTGCGGCCCGACGAATTGCTGGCGCGGTTCGAGGATGTCCGGCGTCGCGAACAGCTTGACGCCGCTGTGGCCGGTATGTTGGAGAAGTCCTACGTTTAAGCCGGAACGGTGGAGTTGAAAAAAAACCACCGATCAGGAAGCGATTGGTGGTCAGATGAAAAACACACAATCGTCGGGCACTGGCCCGGTCCGCCAATCGGTGACCGGGGAATGCCAGTTCAAAAGCGGAGCAAAATCAATGGCGATGGGCTTTACCGACCAGCGCATCAGCGCCCATGCGGGGACGGTTGCCTGCGGGTGGTGGTCCTTGACCACATCTCCTGGGTGAGTTGGTGACCAGCCATGCCTAGGGCGCAGGCGCTCGGCGCTTGGCGGCAGCCTGCAGATTGTGGCGTCGCCGCGCTGTGAGTGGGACGAATAAAGGCCGTCATCGACAGCGACATCCTGATCGATTGCCTGCAGGGCATCGCCGCGGCGAAGACGGAGATCGCCCGCTACGACCAACCGCATGGAGGCCTCGAACTTTTCGCTGGCCGCTCAGGAGTTTTGGTGGCGGGTGCGGGGGCGCTCGGAGGATCCCGCCGTGGCGCGCCGGCTACCTCCGCGGATCAAGCGTGTCGCGCAGGCGGTCGCCGAGGTAGTTGAGGGCGAGGAGGGTGCCCGACATCGTGGCGGCGGGGAAGAAGAGGAGCCACCAGTAAATTTTCAGCGGGTTGATGGCCTGCGAGCCCTCGCTGAGGAGTGATCCCCAACTGGCCTGCGGCGGCTGGATGCCCAAGCCGAGGAAGCTGAGGAAGGATTCGTCGAGAATCACGGCCGGGACCGTTAGGGTGAGATAGACGACGATGATCGGGAGAATGTTGGGCAGTAGGTGGCGCAGGATGATTTTGATGTGCGACTGGCCAAGCGCGCGGGCGGCGAGGATGAAGGGCCGCTCCTTCAGACTCAGCACCTGGCCGCGGACGATCCGGGCCATGGTGAGCCACTCGATCAGGCCGAGGGTGATGATGAGAATGACGATGCGCGAGTAATTGACGAGCCACGGCCAGTCCATCCGACTGGCAAACTCCCGCACATGTCCGTCGAAGGCGTTGATGAAAATCAGGATGAATATCAGCCGCGGCACCGAGTAAATAATGTCAACCAGGCGCATCATGATGTTGTCCGTGCGCCCGCCGACGTAGCCGGCGATGAGGCCGTAGGCTGTGCCGAGGAAAAGGCTGATCATGGCGCCGGCCAGACCGACGAGGAGGGAGATACGCGCGCCGATGAGCACGCGGTAGAGCAGATCGCGGCCGTTGAGGTCGGTGCCGAACGGATGAGCCCAGGATGGCGGGGCGTATTGGAGTGGCCCTGGTTCGCGGTAACTCTCGGGGAAAAGCCCCGGCCCGAAAGCTGCGGCGAGGGCCACGACGACGAGGATCCCTAAGCATACCCGCGCCGCCGGGCGGCGGAGGATGCGGGCGGCGGTGCCGGGTTCAACCATCGACGCGGATGCGCCGGTCGAGCAGCGCGTAGCTGGCATCGACCAGCAGGTT
>JBMOJP010000139.1:0-4050 GCA_049315725.1 Chthoniobacterales bacterium
CTTCATTCTGCGGCCTGCCATGGGGTGAAACCCGCATGACCATGCGGGCGCGCCCCGCCGCAATATGGAGTGTTCACCCCATTGAGCCGTGTGGCAGGCGGGACGAATATGGGTGGCACGAATGAAAACCAACCAGCGCATGGCCGCCATTTTTCGCCGCACTGGCAACTTGACCGACGGGAAAACGGATTTGGTTGAGCCAACGGCCAGCCACGCGAGCCCGCCCGGGGCGGCGGGGCTGAAAGCGACCGCCGCGGCTCTCATGCAAGATGAGTCGCGCCAGCTCCAGAGGCATCTGCTTGATCTCACCCGCCGGCTGTTGACCATCAACGAGGCGGAGCATCGTCGCATCGGCGGGCGCTTGCAGGACCAGGTTTTGCAGAGTCTGGTGGGCATTCACATCCGCCTGCTGGCCTTGGACAAGCAGGCCATACTCAGCAGCAAAGACTTGAACAAACAAATCGCCAGCACGCGCCGCTCGGTGCAAAAATCCTGGCATGCGTTCCAACGCGCCGCGAATCCCAAACATGAAGACTGAGCGGCAAAGCCTGTCTCGACAGCGCGGGGCCACCGCGGGGAGATCGATGGATCAGAAAGCGCGTGTTCCACCCGTCTCCCGGCGCCAGGGAACCATTGCCAAGTTGACCCGCCGGACCAAGCAGTTGGCCGTGGCCAACTCCAGGCTGCGGCGTGAAATCAGCCGGCGAAGTTCGGTCGAGAAATCACTGCGATCCAGCAAGGCCGAGGGAGCACGGCTGCTCGCGAGATCGCAGCGCATGCAGCAGGAGTTGCGCCTGTTGTCCCGCCGCCTCCTCTCCGTGCAGGAAGAAGAGCGCAAGCGCATCAGCCGGGATCTGCATGATGTCGTGGCCCAGGCGCTCTCCGGAATCAATCTCCGCTTGGCCCTGCTCACACGCCAGAGCACGGCCGGCACCAAGGACCTGCACCGCCGAATCGCCGCGACCCAGCACATGGTGCAGCAGTCCGTGAATATCCGTTCACCGCTTCGCCCGGGATCTGCGCCCGGCGGTCCTGGACGATCTTGGGCTGGTTCCGGCCCTGCGCTCGCACTTGAAGACCGTGGCGGCGGGAGGTGGTCTAAAGACCGTGTTCTCGTCCACCCCGGCCGTCGAGTCCCTCGGACTCATGGACAAAACCGTGCTCTATCGGGTTTTCCAGGAAGCACTCACCAACATTGTCCAGCATGCCCGAGCCACCAAGGTCACAATCCGTCTCACCTTTCGCGCCGGTCAGGTGCACATGATGATCGGTGATGATGGACGGGGGTTTAGCACGGAAAAAGTTCTACACGCCAAGACCGGAGCCCACCTTGGTTTGCTCGGGATGAAGGAACGGGTCGAGATGATCGGTGGAACCTTTTCGTTGGAATCGACGCCGCGGCGATCAACCACCATCCGGGTTGCCCTGCCCCTCAAGCCCGCGCGGAGGCGCTTGTCTCCGCGTTCGCCCCGAAGCGAGAAAGGCGGGTCCTAATGGAAAAAATCAGAGTGCTTCTCGCCGAGGACCACGCAATGGTCCGCGAGGGATTGTGCGCCTTGCTCGAATTGGAGAAGGACTTCGAGGTTGTGGCTGGAGCCGGTGACGGCCGCAAGGCCGTGTCGCTGGCCCTGAATCTTCTGCCTGATGTTGTCGTCCTCGATCTGGCGATGCCCCGGCTCAACGGCCTGGAAGCTACCCGCCAGATACTCAAGGCCATCCCCGGCACGAAAGCTCTGATTCTTTCGGCGCATAGCGACGAGGCCTACGTGGAGCGCGCCATGGCCCTCGGAGCCGCGGGCTACCTGATCAAGCAAAGCGCGGCCCGCGTTCTGCCCGAGGCGATCCGCGCCGTTGTGCAGGGGAGAAAGTTTTTCAGTCCGACGGTCGCCCTGGCCCGCGACCGCCGCCGCAGGGACTTCGCGCGGCGGGGTGAGTCGGAAGAGTCCGCCAAGTTGTCCACCCTGACTTTCCGGGAGGCCGAGGTTCTTCAGCTCGTAGCCGAGGGTCTGGCCAACAAACAGATCGCCGCCGAGCTGTGCATAAGCATCAAGACCGTGGAGAAACACCGGCAAAGCCGTATGGAAAAGCTTGGCATTCATGATACCGCCGGGCTGACCCGCCACGCCCTGGCCACCGGGGTGATCTCCGAGTAAGTCGGCCCGCGTGGGGCGGGAAGGGGCTACCGGACAGATCCGAGCGTCGGAGGGTTTCCATGAACGTCCGGGCGTTTTTTACCGTCGCAGCCTGGGAATGAAACCCGGCCCGGCGCGGTTGGTCCAATGACCTCAAAGAGGGTGTCCCGGACCATCCACACAATGTCGCCCAACTGCTGCAGGGCGGCGATGACGGTGACACCGGTCTCCGCGATCATAGGAGGAACTCCCCGGGATGACCACGGTGGCAGGGTCAGGCGCTTCGGCACCGACAACCGCGCGAGGCAAGAAGCCCGGCCACAAACCCGGCGAGAATTCCCGCCGCCAGCATGTTGTAGGCATTGCGATGCAGAAGTTTGTCCGCCATCCCGGCGCCTTCTTTGGTTTTTTCCAGGGCGCGTTCGTAAAAAACCCTGCCCTGTTTGATGGTCTTGCCTGCGTCTTCGAGTGTGTCTTCGATGTTCATAATGTTGTGTGGTCTTCCTGACACACTTTCAAGTCGTGAGGGCGGTAAGACCATGGGGTATTGACCCCATGGTCAGGGCGGACCGCATGAGCGATGATACCGACAGTCGGATGAAAAATTTACTGCATCTTCAGGAAAAAAAGAAAGGAACCAACACTATGTTAATGACCATCGCAATTGTTCTGCTCCTGCTCTACGCCCTGGGCTTGGTCACGAGTTACACCATGGGAGGATTGATCCACATTCTCCTCGTGGTGGCGGTCGTGGTTGTGCTCGTGCGGCTGATCCAGGGCCGCGAAGTGCTCTAGAGCGGGCTTGCCATCCACCGCTCCCCGGCCTTGTGGCCGGGGAGAAGCCCGAGTCGGCTCTCCATGCACGGCCCGTTTGTCCAGGTTTTCCGTGCGCGCACCTTTCGCAGAGAATCTCTCCGCGATTGGACTTGCTTCGTTTGCGTTCTGCTATCTTTTTGAACTGATGTGATTGCCCAACTTCATTCCGCCCTTGAGCTCTCCGCCCAGTTGCCGCGTTACAGCGAGATCATGAAGGTGCTTTTCAAATACGGGTTTGCCGACGTGCTTCGGTTGGTTTTTCTGCAGCGGGTCATGGGCATCGAAGGTGGTGAGCTGGCCACGCACGATTCCGGGATTCTGGCCAAACCACCGGAGGAGCGGCTGCGCCTGGCCCTGGAGGAGCTTGGGCCGACCTTCATCAAATTCGGACAGATCATGAGCTCCCGGCGTGATTTGGTGAACGGTGACTACTCGACGGAACTCTGCAAATTGCAGGACAGCGTCCCGACCTTTCCCGGCCAGGAAGCGAAAAGGATCTTCGCCGAGGAAATCGGGATGAGCGTGGCCGCCGCCTTCAAAGATTTCGACGAGACACCGCTGGCCGGCGCTTCGATCGCCCAGGTGCATCGCGCCACGACCAAGGAGGGAGCGGTTGTGGCGGTCAAGATTCAGCGCCCTGACATCCAGCCACTGATCGAGCGGGATCTTTCCATCCTGCTCAACCTCGCCACCCTGGTGGAAAAGCATGTCCCGGATCTGGCCGCGATGAACCCGGTGGCGGTGGTGAAGGAGTTTTCCGAGACCTTGATCAAGGAGCTGGATTTTGCCCACGAGGCCGACAACACGGAGCGCTTCGGCGGCCAGTTCGAGGATTCGGACGCGGTCAAAATTCCGGCTATTCTGCGGGAATTCAGCAGCAAGAAGGTTCTGACCATGGAATTCATCACGGGCTACCCGGTGAATCAGCCCAAGGTGCTGCGAAAGCACCAGATTGATCCCGTCGCACTCTCGGAAAGCATCTCCAACCTCATTTTCGAGCAGGTGATGGTCCACGGCTTCTTCCACGCCGACCCGCATCCGGGCAATCTGACCGTGCTCAAGGGCGGGGTCATGGGCGTCTATGACTTCGGCATGATGGGCG
>JBMOJP010000140.1:0-3991 GCA_049315725.1 Chthoniobacterales bacterium
GAACGATCCTGATGATGTTGGTGTCGTCCACGAGAGCACCGCAGACCCATCACCAGCGACACCGGTTACCGACAGCGGTGCCGACGGTGGGAACACCGGAGCCGGCCCAGGTCCAGGAGTAGGTGCCGAGACAGTCACCGGCACAACAACACTTGCGTATCCCGTGGCCGAGAAGGTCACGTTCGACGTGCCAGCCGAAACGCCAGCGACGGTGAATGATGCACTACCGCCCGAAGAAATGGCTGTCGACGTCACCGTCGCCACGCCCGGAGTAGCCGACATAGCGCTGACGGATGTCCCGTTCGGTATCGCGAGGGCAGCACTCGAAATCGTCACCGTGCCCGTAGCCCCAACCGCAACAGACGACAATGACGGAGAAGCATCCAGCGAAGACCCCGTGGTGACCCGGGTGAGGGTGCCGGGGGACCCCAAACCAGTGGTGTAAAAGTACGGCTGTGTGGGGTTGACAGCGATGCCGTTGGCCGGGCCGTCCACGGTAATCAGGGTGTCATCGATGGTCATACTCGCGCCAAGATTGATCTTCGCGACCCTTGCGGCGTCGCGCGACTGCGTGACATAGGCCGTCGTACCCGCGGGATTCACGGCCACCGCATAGCCCCAAGTGAAGGGAAGCAGGACCGTGTCATCGATCAAGAAGGTGTTCAAATTGATCCGTGAGAGCCACTCTGGTGCCGCGGCATTGGGGACGTAGGCATAGGCGCCGGTGGGATCAATTGCCACCGTGTAGGGCTGCGCGCCCACGGGAGTACTGCCCACGACCGTGAAATCCGAGAGCCGGATCTTGGTCAGGTCGCTGGAATTGGTGTTTACGACGTACGCGAACTGCTGAGAAGGATCAATCGCAATGCCCGTGGGGTAGGAGCCACCCGAACCAACGTCACCGCTGACCATCATGGTCCGGAGGTCGATTTTGTAAACGCGATTGAGCGCAGTATCCGTCACGTAGCCATAAGGCCAAGCAATTGCAATCCACCCACCAATGGCCGGCAGGGCGACGGAATCATCGGCGGCAGGGGGCGCCAGCGTGTCAGCGTTGACCTGGTAGAAGTGAGTCAAGTCGGTGACGTAAACGGTGTCATCGTGGACGGCGACCGCAATCGTTGCAGTAGGGAAGACCAGCGAATCGTCGACACTGAAGTCGCTCAGCCGAACCCTGTCCAACGTTTGGTCTGTTACGGCGGTCACGTATGCGTAGGTGCCGGAGTCATCAACAGCGACCTGATTCGGATTTGCGCCCACATTCACGGTGCCGGAAGCAAAATCCTGCGGTGAGATGCGGCTGGCCTGGGCAGGTGCGCTCGCGCTTGTCCCGAGTCCTATGCCGAGTCCCATGACGAGAGCGACCGAGACAACGGCGCAGAGGCTTCGAAGCATTGACGGCGGCACGGCGCCTCGCCTTAGGAGGTCAACTTGGTACCGGCCTGACGCCTTTGTGACCTGTACGGGAGTATCGCCAATGAGAGTAGGTGACAGGGTGGATCGACTGTGGTTTCGAGGTCGGGGATCTCGCGACATGTCACTCCCACGGTGGCGTCAGCGGCACGTCCCTCGCACCGGTCAACGGCCACGCTGCCATCGTTTGCGCAGGGAGGGCCCGGACTGTCACTGCTGTGACATGCAATGGGCGCCGGCGACCGCATGCAGGAATCGGCGCAGGCCAAGAGTGCACACCTAGGGTGCGCTGCGCCACTCCACGCGCACGCAGGTGCCACCGTCATCGGAGGTGGCGCGCGTCCACTGCCCATGCGTGCGGCCCGCCCACGCATCGGTGATGGCGGTGCCCAGCCCAGGGCTCATCGATCCGTCTACACACGACCCGTCATCGTCGATGGACAAGATCAGTATGCGCTCCTGCCCGCACAGCCTCACCTGAGCACACGCCGCCCGGCCGTGGGCCATGCTGTTCATCAAAGCCTGCTCGACGATGCGATACACCGCCTCGGTCCAGGCGAGATCTGCCTCGATCAAGGCCACCGCCTGCGGATCCAGATCGATGTCCACCTGCATCGATGTGCTGTAGCGGGCACCCAGGGTGCTCAGGGCTGCGGTGAGCCCGACGATCGGGTAATCCGGTGACAGGCCGTCGATCACATCGTGCAGCCGCTTCCCGCGGATGTATTCCAATTCATCGGCAATCGATTTCAGCCGTCCGCTGGTATCCGGCTCCGCCTCCTGGGCGATCTGCTGGACCTGCATGCCCACGAGAAGCAGGGAGGATTGAATCCGGTCGTGCAGATCCGCGGCGATCTGGCGGCGAGTGGCCTCATCAGCCGCCACGAGTCGTTGCTGCTGCACGCGCACAACCTGCAGGGCTTCCTCAGCGCGCTGGGCCTCCGCTGACAGCCGGCGGGTGAACCACCCGAGCAGGGAAGTGAACATCAGCAGGCCGACAACTGCTCGAATGAAGCCGAATGCAGGCAAGGGCAAATCGTAGAGGATGACAGGGCGGGCATCGCTGAGATAGGCCGCCGAATCCCACAGCAGCGCGAAACGCACCGCAACAGCGAGAGCGGCGGTGCCAACGATGATCGCGTAATACAACGGCCACGATGGCGTCTGATACTGGCCAACGTAGCGCCGTGCGACGGCTAAGGCGATCGCGATGACCCCCGCCGGCAGCACAATGCTGGCCAGGGTCTGCCACGGCGGTGGACTCGGCTGACCTGCGGCTTCAGAGGTGAGGACAACCGTCGCGCTCCACAATCCTGTGACCAGCGCCATCGGTATGGCGACGATGGGTTGCAGCGGCCACGGTCGGAAGAACGCCAGCACGAACTGCCCGAGTGCGCGCACGGCCCGGAGCAGCAGCGGAGACCGCTTAGGCATCGGGATCCACACTCACCCCCCGAGCATGCCGGAAGAACACCAGCACCGCGGTCGTTCGCAGATCCCTCCCCTCGGGCAGATCCGGTACGAGGATCCGGTAGGCCCGCGACAGGTCCTGGCGCAGGGCATCAGCGGAGACGTCGAGCTTCTCGGCGATGGCGCGGTTATCCCAGCCGGCCGCCACGAGAGCGATCGCCTGCCGCTGACGCGCCGATAGCCGCGCCACGGGGTCATCGGTGCTGTCCTGCACTTGGGCAGCATCGCGGTGCACGTGACCGGCAGCGGTGTCGCGCAACACCTGCACGAGCCGACCGACATCCAGATTGGCGTCCTTATGCAGAGTCGACCAACCCCAGTCGAGTGCGGCTGGTACCCGACTGGGCAGATTGGGCAGCGGATGCTGGGAATGCAGCACGATGCCGATCTCGGGATTGCGGTCGCGCAGTGCGCAGCCCAGGGCGATGCCGTCCATCGAATCTGGGCCAAGCGCAACATCGAGCAGCGCAACATCGGCGCTGTCCACGCCGGGGAACTCCAGGGCTTCATCGGCTGAACCGGTGGACAGGACGAGTTCGATCTCTGGGCGCGCCGACAACATCCCCGCCATGAGCCCGCGCAGGGCCGGATCGTTCTCGACGTAGATCACTCGCGGGGGCCGCACGTGCCCACTTTGCCAGGACTTCTGCCTCGACCACCCCTGCGTCACTGATGTGACACGCCCAGGGCCATCAGGTGTTGAGTTCGGGATCGAAGGTCAACCCTTAGGCGAAAGGCTCAGCGTCGACGAACGCCCATCGCACGTTCACGTCAAAATAAGCCGTCCAGTTGGACATGCGGCAACGTGAAACCCGCGGCCCCGGCCAGCAGTCCCCAGTCTTCACCATCATCGGGGAAGCCCCCGGTGGCTTTTCTACTCCCGAGACCACATGTTTTCTACTCCCCGTTCCAGCGGGCTGCGGAGTAGAACAGCTCAAACAGTCCATCGCGGACCCGGAAGCAGCGCACGAGAATCCGCGGCAGTCAGAGGTTCATTTTGTGACAACGCACATTGGGCCGGCCCCTGCAGGGAACCGGCCCAATGTGGCGGGCTTTTCTACTCCGAGGCATCCGGAGTATCTACTCAACCCTCTATGTGGAGGTGCCG
>JBMOJP010000141.1:0-3924 GCA_049315725.1 Chthoniobacterales bacterium
GGCTCGGCCCAGTCGCTCCGCGGCCAGGGCGCCCGCGTCATTGTCACCGAGATCGACCCGATCAACGCCCTGCAGGCCGCGATGGAGGGTTATGAAGTCACCACGATCGAGGACACCCTCGGCCGCGCGGACATCTACGTCACCACGACCGGCAACAAAGATGTCATCACCGCCGACCACATGGCCAAAATGAAGGACCAGGCAGTCATCGCCAACATCGGCCACTTCGACAATGAAATCCAAGTGGACAAGCTCAACAACCTAGCCGGCGTGAAGAAGGTCAACATCAAGCCGCAGCTCGACAAATACGTCTTCCCGAACGGCCGTGAGTTGTTCCTCCTCGCCGAGGGACGCCTGGTTAACCTCGGCTGCGCCACCGGCCACCCGAGCTTTGTCATGAGCGCCAGCTTCTCCAACCAGACGCTGGCCGCCCTCGACCTGTGGAGAAACAAGGATCTCTACAAGCCGGGCGTCTACGTCCTGCCGAAGAAACTCGACGAGGAAGTGGCCCGCCTGCACCTCGAGAAAATCGGCGTCAAGCTGACTACCCTGACCAAGGAACAGTCCGATTACCTCGGCTTGCCCGTCGAAGGCCCCTACAAGCCCGAGCACTACCGTTACTAACACGGGTTCGCTTGGCGAACCGTGGGTTGGCAGTGTTCAGCCGCCAGTTCACAGGCCTAATCACATCAAGAGGCCGTCCCGCGAGGGACGGCCTTTTTACTGCACTCCGTGGCATCGGCATCCTGCCGATGATCCCCTTCCATCATCGACTGGAAGCCAATGCCCCTAATGAATAAAAGGGTTGAGGGGTCGTGCAAATAAGCAATATTGCATGACTGACCCCATTGCTTGCGCTCATGTCCCGCCAGGCTGACGTGCCAAGGCCCTGAACCCCTCGCTGCGGGTCAACGAGTCTGAACACGGCGGCGGTTCTGGGCGGCGATGAGTGCCGCCAAGAGGAAGGAGGCAGAGGCCAACGTTGACGACTCGGGGATGGCCGTAATGGTGAAGGCGCCGTTGTTCCACGCGGAGTTGAAGCCGTTGGAGAATTTGAAGAGTGAAACGTCGTTGATCACGGAGCTGAGATTCGAGGAGAAGACGAGCGAATTGCCGGCAAAAAAGTTGTTCACGGTGAGAAGAGAACTCGGTGTGTAGGCGTAGTCGCCGAAGGTGAGCGTTCCCGGAATTCCCGTGCCGAAGTCGAGAAAAGAAGCCTGCGTGAGGCTGAGATTTCCGAACACCTCGCTCACGCCGCTGCCGCGCGTGATGGTGCCACCCGAAAGCGTGATCGGCGCGCTGTTGTTGACCTGATGGCTTGTGCCAAGAAGCAAGGTGGCACCAGAACCAACAGTGACGCTGATGGTCGAGCGAAGAGCCTGATTTTGTCCGGCACCCGCGAGCCGCAGGGTTCCGCTCCTCACCATCGTGGCTCCGGTGAACGTGTTGTTTCCCGAGAGCAGCAGCGCCCCGGAGCTTTGCTGGGTGAGGCTGGTGACGTTGGTGCCGATGGACCCGCTGATCGTGTTGGTGGCGAGCCCAGTGCCGCGGTTGAGGAGCGATCCCGCATAATCCACGGAGCCAGCCAAGGCGATAACGCCGTTGGACGACGACTCGAGCACAAGATTGCCGAGGCCGGCAACCGGTGAGGTCATGTTCAAGTTGCGCGCTGAATTGTTCCGCCACGTCTGATCACCCGAGAGGAGAATCTGCACCGATCCGGCGAAGCCGGCATCGCCCGGCAGAGCGCTTTGCAACTCGATGCCGCCGATGTCGATCTGAAGGGCTGCGCTGTTGGTGCCGGAAAAATTCAACGTCCCCTCCTGCAAGACCAAACCGTGCGCCATCTGCGAGCCGTCCACCCTGATGGTGGCGGACGATGAGCCATTGGTGCCCGCCGAGAAAATCAAGTTGTCCAATCCGGTCGTCACCGCCGTCATCGAGCCGCTGATGCCGTTGGAAGAGGTGCTCCAATTTGCCGTGAGACCATTCCAATCACCGGCGAACGAGGCAACGGTAGCAACATTGGTGCCGTTGGGATTCCAGTAGAGATCGCCCGCAGCCTCGGTCCGCCAGGCCAAGCCGTAGGACACGGAATCGACCAGACCCGTGAGATCGTAAATCATGCCGTCGAGCGTGACGCGCAGTCCGTAGGTCTTGCCGCCGGTCAGGTCGAGGCGCAGGAACTCAGCATTGTTGTAGGTGCTGAGCGACTGGCCCACCAGCGAACTGAAGTTCCCGTTGGCCACTTCCCACACCTGCAGGTTGAGATCGGCGAAGCTGAGGTTCTCGCCGAGATCGGTCTGACTGTTGAATGTTCTTCCGGCAAACCAGTTGAGCGAAACGGTCAGCTCGCGATCGCCGGCCAGCGCCGCATCGAAAATGTAGCTGTTGGTCGCACCGAGGCCGAGCGCGCCGAAGTCCCAACCGCCGCCGGTGATCGTGCCGCCGGCGGACCCCGCCACATCGCGCGTGCCGAAGAAGTAGGCATCGGTGGATCGCGTGAGATTGAAGGCGCCCGCCCCCATCGCCGCATCGAGTCCCTGCGTGGTGCTGACGACACCGTTTGAGGAGCGGGCCTGCAGATTGTTCCAGCCGAAAGTCTCCAGCGCGCCGGCCATGAGGACCGATTTCACCACGCGCGTGTCGAGGGCGTTGGTGTCGTTGTTGAAGTTCAAAAATGGATGCGCCTTGGCCACATCCTTGAGCAGGGCGATGCCGCCCGCCACGATGGGCGAGGCGAAGCTGGTGCCATCCATGTTGAGAAAATACCGGTCGGTCGGCGACGGTTGCTGGATGATGCCTTCGATCACGGGATTGGTCGACGCGCCCAGTCCGCCGGAATCGCCGAGGTAGGCGGCCAGCACCATGAATTCCCCGGGCGCAGCCAGATCGACCGCAACGCGGGCATTGCTGATCATAGTGGCGGTGGCCGGATTGTAAAACGAGGCGAGGCCGCGCGAGGAGAAATCGGAGGGCACGAGGAAAGTATTCCCGCCGAGCGAGCCGGCGGTGATGTTGTTGTAGCCCGAGCCCGGATTGCCCTCGGGTTCTGTGCTCCCGTTGCCTGCGGCGGCCACGAACGCGACCGTGCGGCTCTGCGCCGCGAGTCCATCGAAGGCCACCGCCTCGGCACTAATGGCCGCCGGATCGTAACCTCCCCAGCTGCTGTTGATGACATCGGCCTTCGCGGCCCCGACCCCGGTGAAGAATGCCTTGAAGGGCGTGAGCACCGAATCATAGCTCGTCTCGAAGCCGCCGAGATCCACGGCAGAAAAGCTCGTAGCCAACGGGGCCGAGATGAGCGTCGCCTGCGGAGCCATGCCCAGACCGACGTAGGTATACTGCCCAGGGTTCGTCCCGCTCACATAACCGGTGCCGGCGAGAATATGTCCGACCATGGTGGCATGAAAATCGACCTCGTTGAGCGAATTGGTGTTGGTGAAGGTGCTGTAGCCGGTGGTGGCATTGCTCGGACGGTTGAACGCCTCGTGGCCGAACCAGACATCGCCGGCTTCGATATTGGCGATGACCGTGCTGGCGCCGAGAAAGCCCGCCGAGAAATAATCATCCCATCCGAGCCGGCTGTTGACGAATATGAGCGACTGAAACTTACCACCCACGTAGGGCCCCGAGTAAGTGTCGCCGGAGGGCGCGGTCAGCCGCGGGAGTTCATCCCCGGCATCCACAGCCGACGCCACCGGGACCGATCCGGCTAAAAAAGCGACCAGAAGAACCCTCAGATGTGAATTTTGCGGAAGACGGACCATGGAACTCGTCAAGCCGTTCAAACTACGGCGATTTGAGTTTATTTCAAGCCAAGCGCCTACGCTTAGCCGGAACCATGCAGAAGATTTTAACTACGGAGAGCAGGCATGTAGTCATGCCTGCCATCAGTGGTTCAATTGCATTATTCCGGCTTAG
>JBMOJP010000142.1:0-3923 GCA_049315725.1 Chthoniobacterales bacterium
GCTCGGTGACGATGATTTGCACGCTGTGCTCGCTGTGGTCGAGGTGCGAGACCATTGGCACGATCGGGCTGATTCCCCCCCCCTTGACCGAGGACGGGCAGGTGAAGATGGAGATGAAGGCGTTGCGGGTGAAGTCGCCGGAGCCGCCGATGCCGTTCATCATTTGACGCCCCATCACGTGGGTGCTGTTGACGTTGCCGGAGAGGTCCAACTCGAGGGCGGTGTTGATCGAGATGATGCCGAGCCGTCGGACAATTTCCGGATGGTTGGAAATCTCCTGCGGGCGAAGGAGGATCTTGCCGCGAAACTGCTCCAAGTCGCGGTAGAGGTCGCGCAGGACTTCGGGACTCACGGTCAGAGAGGAGCCGCTGGCGAAGGTGATGCGACCGTCACGCATGAGTTGGATGACCGAGTCCTGGATCACTTCGGTATACATCCGAAAGGCGGGGATTTCCGCGTTGCTCCCCATGGCAAAGAGCACGGCGTTGGCAATGTTCCCCACCCCGCTTTGGATGGGCAGAAAATCCCGGCTGATCCGTCCAGCCCGGATCTCCCCGGCGAGGAAGTCAGCCACATTCTCGCCGATCTTTCGCGTGACCGCATTCGGCTCGTCGAAGGCCGAGACCTCGTCGTCGAGGTCGGTGGGAACGACGCCGATGATCTTTGCCGGATCGACCATGATCGTCTCGGTGCCGATGCGGTCGGCAGGATGGTAGATCGGAATGTGCGTGCGGGTCGGCGGATCCTCCGGTTCGTAGATGTCATGAAAACCGCGCAAGGCCGCCGGGTGCCGGTGATTCAACTCAAGGACCACGCGCTTCGCCTTGTGCAGAAAGGTCGGGGATGCCCCCACGCTGCTCGTCAGGGTGACCTCGCCGGTCGGCTTGACATCGCAGACCTCGACGATGGCCCAGTCTATGGGCCCAAGGAAATTGTAGCGCACCGCCTGCGGAAGCTGCGAGAGGTGCATGTCGTAGAATTGCGTGCGGCCGGTGTTGATCCGCTTGCGCAGCTCGGGGTCGCTTTGGTAGGGCGTGCGGAACTTGACCGCATCGCTTTTGGCCAGGACGCCATCGAGCGATGGACCGGTGCTTGCTCCGGTGATAACGCCGATGGCGAAGGGCCGCCCGGCGTTGTGCTCCTCCATAGCCCGTTGGGCGATCTCGCAGGAAACGGCCTTCGGAGACCCGGCCGGAGTAAATCCCCCGAAACCAATCACCTCGTCCGTTTTGATCATGGACGCCGCTTCGGTCGCCGTAAGTTCGGGGAATCCAGCAATCATAGATGTAGAACAAAGCCCCCGGCCCGTGTCTGGCACGGGCAACGGGGGGCTCATTCGGACTATAGCCACGCTCCGCCCCCCCAGCAATGCCATTCCGCCCCCGAGGCCTGTCGGACTTGAGGAAGAACCGTGGGATTTTTCTCACTTTCCGGCCGGGCGATTGCCGCAGCCAGCGCCGGGGGATGGAGGGTGTGGGTTCAGTCGCCGTGCCGGTTGATGAAAATGAATGGGGTCACGGGCCGATCAGGCAGTAGTTCGGAGCCCGGCCTCGATCACATCGACCTTGAGCCGCTCGAGCTGGCGGGCGACCTCCATCTTCTCACGCAAGTTCATCGACCCGCCGTGGCATTAATGCCCGTCGCGCAGCGTCGTGTCGACCATGATAACTTTGTCGGACATTCGAAGAGATGGGCTCTCATGACCGCCCAAAGCGAGGCGAAGTGCCGCGCAAACACGGGGGAATGCCATTGACTCTGGCACGGCAAGGAACAAAGTGAAGCGCCTCATCGGCCACAAAAAACACATGAACTCCCCCACCTCCCCCGAACCCGTCCAATTGGTCCCCGGCAACACCCTGCTGACCAAAACTCCCGAAGAAGGCCGCCAACTCGCCATAAAGATGGCTCGCCTCATCATCAAAGTCACCCAACCCGACGCTGCGGTGCGCGAAAGGTTGCGT
This sequence comes from Chthoniobacterales bacterium, assembly GCA_049315725.1. GTDB lineage: Bacteria > Verrucomicrobiota > Verrucomicrobiia > Chthoniobacterales > JACTMZ01 > JACTMZ01. The sequence goes on from JBMOJP010000142.1 coordinate 1,962, forward strand.
CCCATCTACGCCGAAGATCCCGCCATGCTCATCGCCATCGGGCAGACCGTGGCGCAGGAATTCTCCACCATCGCCGCGGCCAACAACTACTGGCGCTGAACGGCACCGCGACCGGTCGGTGACTCGAAGTGTTTTCAGGCAGCGACGGTCATAAACCACCGCCACAATTTTTCTTCGAGGTGTAGCGGCGCTCTATGAGCGTCGGTGCCTTTCCCCCTTGCAGGTTTGGCAGCCCCAGTTACTCCCAAACCACACCCGCTGCGCGCGGGTTCAGCGACTCCGCGGTGTCCCCTTTGCCCCTCGACAAAAACGACCACCGGGCCCAAGGTCCCCCGATTGACTGCTCTCTCCAGCGGATCGGGATGAGCAACGCGTCGCCAAGCGATACTCGGCGGCGCGGCAGCAGCCGTCGCTGTGGCCGCGGGATGGCGCATTCAGGCGTCCGACCAAGCTCACTAATCAAACCACCAAGTATCCATGCCAATTCAGTCGAAAACGGAACCCGCAAAAGTTGCCGCCAGTGAATGGCTCACTCCGGGGCGGGCGCTGCGCGGTCTGCTTGAAGGAAAGACTTTGAATACCGGCGTTACGCTGATTCGTTACGTTACCGACGTGGTCGGCGAAGGCCCGACCCTCCACGTTCATCCATACGACGAAATTTTCACAATTACCGAAGGCCGTGCTCGATTCACGGTCGGCGAGAGGACAATCGATGCTGAAACCGGAGACGTGGTCTTGGGTCCAGCGAACATCCCGCACGGCTATCAGAATCTGGGGCCGGGACGGCTTGATACGTTGGATATCCATCTCAGTCCCGAGTGGATTCAGTTCAATCTGGCCGGAGCGTGGGATAAGGCGAGCGTTCTCATTTCCGCGGAGTCAAAAGTAGAACGCAGCGGAAAAGCATCGGAGTGAATTCGACCGCGACGCTTAACCAGGGCGGCGCAATCGACGGCATCCGCGGGACATTCAGGTCCGATCTACAACGGCGAGCCGACCATGCTTTTTGATCCAGCGAAGCTGACCGACGGTCATCCCGAGGCGTGCAGCTACCGGCGGCGGTTCGGCCTGCTCATTCCGGCGACCAACACCACGATGGAGAGCGAGCTTTCGAACATCCTGGTGCAAAACCGCGAGAACGGATTCACCGCCCCGGTCCTGCATTCCGGCCGTCTCCTGCGGGAATTTTGAGGGCTGACAGCGGCAGCCTCCCGCCACATAGTCCATTGTTTTATGCTGCTCAATCCTGCCCGGCAAACAAAACCATGAAAAAGACCCTACTCGCTGCAGCGGTTGCCGCAGCACTCGCCACCACCACAGGCCAATCACCGGCCGCCGACAACGCGGCGGAACAACTCGAAGACGTCACCACCGCGATGAATTCCATTCCGGACATCATCTTTTACAAGGACATGGACGGCGTTTACCGCGGGGGCAACAGCGCGTGGGCTGCCTTGGCCGGCAAACCGCTCGATCAACTCATCGGCCAAACGGACTTCGATCTTTTCCCCGCGGACGTCGCCAAATCTTTCCAGTCTTACGATCAAGCAATGCTCGAAGCCGGCCAAACCCGCCGCAACAAGGAATGGCTGACCTACCCGGACGGCCGCAAAGTTTACGTCGAGACGCTCAAGACGCCGTGGATCGGCCCAGACGGCAAGGTCCTCGGCGTGCTCGGCATTTGCCACGAGATCACCGCGCCTGCCGGAGAAAAACCCGCGCAGGAAAAGTAAGAAAACTCCGAAGCCCCGACAATTTCATGAACATCACCACCGAGACAGCGGGCCGCACGCTCACGGTAAAACTCGACGGACGCCTCGACGCCGTCACAGCGCCGTCGCTGGATGCCAAGCTCGCCCTGGACGGCGTGCGCGAACTCGCCCTCGACTTCGCGCAATGCCACTACGTTTCCAGCGCCGGGATCCGCAGCGTGCTCAAAGCGCACCAGGCCATGGCCAAAGC
>JBMOJP010000143.1:0-3851 GCA_049315725.1 Chthoniobacterales bacterium
TGAAGAAAACAATGTGGAATGCCGTGATGCGGTATTTGTTCATCCGGATCCACGGACGAATCATCAGCATGGAGGCCCCGGTCGTGCCGAGGAAGTTGGCGGCGATGGCCCCGAGGGCGAGGAAAAGCACGTTGCGGGCCGGCGTGGCTTCACCACGCACGCGGATGTGGATGCCTCCGGCCACGACAAAGAGCGACCCGATCAGAGCAATGAAGCTGACATATTCGTGCGCAATTTCGAGGATGCGCGAGGCTTGGCCGAGGATGGCCACATAATACCCGACGACGAACAGTCCCAGGGCCACGGCAACCTTCGGGTAGTTGTGCTCCCACCAATGCGCGTGGATGAACGGCATCAGCGCGATGGACAAAAGCATCAGTCCGAACGGCAGAATCATCCACGGATTCGGCTCGACCGTGGTCGAAGCAATGGATGCGGCCAGAAAAATCACTCCAGGGTTGTGGACGAAAAGTCGTCCGTTGCTCAAGGGTAATCCGTTCGTGCGGCCGTTTGACTCCGCGCCCGCGCGAGCCCAGCATGGAGCTTCCGATGCACCTCCCTTTCCCGCCCAAAAAGAACAGCGCCCTTCTGATCCTCGCGCACGGCTCGAGTGTGAATGGCACGTCGAGCCTTCCGACGCGGGAGCTGACCGAGCGATTGCGCGCAGCGGAATTGTTCGCGGAGGTGGCCTGTGGATTCTGGAAGGAAAAACCCGGGTTGCGCGAGGCACTGGATTCTCTCACGGCGCCGGAGATTTTCCTCGTCCCGAATTTCACCGTCGAGGGGTATTTCGTGCGCAACGTCATCCCGAAAGAACTCGGCCTCACCTCCCCGGTCACGGTGCGGGAGCACGGCCAGGTCCTGCGGCTCTGCCTGCCGGTCGGGGGGCATCCGCGCATGACCGAGGTGCTCATCCACCGGGCGCACGAGGCTGCGCCGGGGGTGGACTTGGCTTCCGCCGCGCTCCTCGTGCTGGGTCACGGCACGCCGCTGGATGAGCGCAGCTCGGCCGCGGTGGAGGCGCAGGTCGCGGTGCTGCGGGCCCGCGGGATTTTTGCCGAGGTCCACGGGGCCTTCATGGAGACCCCGCCGAAGATCGAGGACTGGGCGGGATTGACCGCGTGTCGCGATGTGGTTGCTGTGCCGTTTTTCATCGCAGATGGTCTGCACAGCGATGAGGACATTCCGCGACTTCTCGGCATCACGGGCGAAGGGAGCGCAGGGGAACGTGAGCGGAGGAATCCGCATCATCTTCAGGGGCGGAGGCTCTATTACTCCCGCGCCGTCGGGACCGACCCGGGGATGGCCGAAGTCATTCTCGATCAGGTCCACTCCTGGGAGCTCTGTGCCCGCGGCATTCCGCGAAACGGGGAGACAAGCGCCCTTGCGGTGTGATAGGGGTCTGTCATGGTAACCAAGCTGCTACATACCCGCTACCGCGTGCAGGATCTCGACCGCACGATCAATTTCTACAAAGACGTGCTCGGCCTCGAGGAGATCCGCCGGCACAAATCGCCGCGCGGTTCGGAGCTTGTTTTTCTCAAGGCGCCGCAGAGCGAGGAGCTGATTGAGATTTGTTGCTTCCCCGGCAGTGGGCCGGTGGTGGTCGGTCCGGACGTCACCCACCTGGCCTTTGCGGTGGATGACTTGGAGCAGTTCGCCGCCGCCGCCGCCGCCAAGGGGTATCCGCTCTCCGACGGCCCGACAACCTCATCCTCCACCGGCACGGTTTTCGCCTTCATCGACGCGCCCGAAGGCTACGAGATCGAGTTGATTCAGGCGCCGAAATAGAGGGCGGCCCTCCCATGGAATTCGACTGGCTTGAGGCATCCTTTGACCTGAAGGCGCTCACGCCGCGGGCCATCGAGGAATCCTTTGAGGATCCTTTCAGTCTCCGCCTCTTGCCCGACTCCGACCTCGGCGAATCGCGCTACTTCAACCTCGGCCGCTCCGTCGAGGGGCGGGGAATCTTCAGCGTTTTCTGGACCGACGGGAAATCCTTTCGCGTCATTGCCGCCCGGCCCATGACCCGGGACGAGGAAAACTTTTTCGACCGCAAAAATGACGAATGACCCCGAGAGCAGCCTGCGCGTGCTGCGGGCCTGGTCGGAGGTTCCGGCCTTCGAATCGGAGAAGGCCGAGGCGGATTTCTGGCTCAAGCACGGGCTCGAGCCGAAGCTGATGAATGGCTCGATCCTCAAGGGCGACGCCCGCGAGTCAGCCACCGTGACCCTGCGTTTCGATCCCCGCCTGCTGGCGCGGCTCAAAAGGGTGGCCAGATCGCGTTACTTGAACTACCAGAGCATGATCAAGCAGTGGCTGGCTGAACGGCTCGAGAAGGAAAACGAAAACTAGGCCCGCGACAGAAAGCACCCCCCCCTATGACCGTCGGCGTGCCCCGTGAAATCAAAAAACAGGAGCACCGCGTCGCCCTGCTTCCGGCCACCGCCTACCAGCTGACCAAGCGGGGGCATCGCGTGCTCGTCGAGTGCGGGGCCGGTTCCGGCTGCGGCTACCCGGATGAGGAATATGCAGCGGCCGGGGCCGAATTGGTCGCCACCCACGAGGCCGTTTTCGCTGCCGACCTCGTGGTCAAAGTCAAGGAGCCACAACCTGCAGAAATTCCGCTGCTGCGCTCCGGTCAGGTGCTCTTCACCTATCTGCACCTCGCGGCTGACCTCACCCTCACCGAGGCCCTGCTGGCCAGTGGCGTGACCGGCTTGGCCTACGAAACGATCGAAATCAACCGCCGCCTGCCGCTCCTTGAGCCGATGAGCGAAATCGCCGGCCGCATGTCCGTGGTCGTCGGGGCCAATTGTCTGGCCAAGCACCACGGCGGCACCGGGGTCCTTCTCGGCGGCGTGCCCGGTGTGCTGCCCGGCAAGGTCGTGGTCATCGGTGGCGGAACCTCCGGCATCAATGCCGCCCGCATGGCCCAGGGGCTCGGGGCCGACGTGACCATCCTCGAGGTCGATCTCGAGCGCATGCGTTTCCTCGACATCACCCTGCACACCGCCCATACGCTCTACTCGAACGAGTCGCACCTCACCGAGGTTTTGCCCCAGGTCGATTTGCTCATCGGCGCGGTCCTGGTTCCCGGGGCGCGCGCGCCGCGGTTGATCAGCCGCGCGATGCTGCGCTGCATGAAACCCGGGAGCGTGTTTGTGGACATCGCCATTGACCAGGGCGGATGCGCGGAAACCTCCCGCCCCACGACCCACGAGCACCCGACGTATTTGGAGGAGGGCGTGATCCACTACTGCGTGGCCAACATGCCCGGCGCCTACGCCCGCACCGCCACCCAAGCGCTGACCAATGTGACGGCTCGCTATGTCGAAATGATCGCCGACCTTGGTCTCGCCGGCGCCTGCGAGAAGGTGCCGGCCCTGCTTGGCGGCATCAATGTGCAGGACGGCCGGCTCCTTTGCCCCGCCGTGGCCGAAGCCCACGGCCTGCCCCTGGCCGCCGCCTGAGCCAAGGCCGCGCCCGATCTTGCATTGACTCGCCGCACGATTGGGATTTTGCTCGCCTCTTCATGAAGAACTACCCGTCCCTCCTCCTCGCCGGCCTCGCCTTCCTTATGGCCGGTTGCGCCACCACTTACAAAAAACCATTGTCCATCGAGCAGCGCTTCCAGAAAGCTGATGTCAACAACGATGGCCGCGTGACGCGCAATGAGTTCATTGATTTCATGATCGAAGACGCTTTCATCCGCTACGACAAGAACGGCAACGGCTACGTGACCGAGGCGGAGTATGTCGCCGGCGGCGGCACGTCCGGAGGCTTCCACAAGATCAACACCAGCGGCACCGGCAAGGCGACCCTCGCCGAGGCCAAGGCCAGCAAGATGG
>JBMOJP010000054.1:0-17035 GCA_049315725.1 Chthoniobacterales bacterium
AAGCTGAATGGTCTCGCGCTCGCGGGCGCTCGGTTTCTCCTCGTCCTCCCCCGCGGCAGGTGGAGTCTCCCTTCCCCGCATGCTGTCAAAGATGACCTTGGAGATTTGCGAACTGAAATAATGACGCCTGCCCAGCACACACTCGAAGGCTTCGAGCAACTGACGGCAGGCGTCCGGGATCACTCTGCCCCGAGACCCGGCGGACGGCGGCCTCCAAGTTCCACGGCTAAAAACGCGCCGCATCGTCGTCACTGGCCGGACAGATGTGGGACGGCGCGTGGGCTCCCGGCCCTCAACTTCAGGCATCTCGGTCGTGCATTCGCCTGAAACCTCCGATGCCGACGAGCACGCGGAGTTGGGCCAAGATATCGACGGCGGCAGACCCGCCAGCGCGATGGCGAAGGCTCGCAGGGCGAAACCGATGAGCACAGGGTCGATCAATCGCGCATGACCGCGCTCGTCGAATTGATCAATACGAGAAGGCAGCTTGAACCCCGATTTATTTCAAACAAAAACTGTTGCGCTACCCATCAGCGGGCATCAGAGTGCGAATTGTTATGGAAACCCTCCAAATCCTCAGTCCGGGTCAATACAGCTTGGTTTACAACACGCTGAGTTTGACCGTTGCCGCCATGGGAGCCGCCACCGTGTTCTTCTTCTTATCACGGGGTTCGGTCCTGCCCAAATACCGTCCAGCCCTCGTCGTCTCGGGCCTCGTCACCCTCATCGCGTGTTACCACTATTTCCGCATCTTCCTCAGCTGGACCGGTGCGTTCGAGTTGGGTGACGCGGGATATGTGGCTTCCGGCGAGCCGTTCAATGACGCCTACCGCTACGTCGATTGGTTGCTCACGGTGCCGCTGCTTCTCGTGGAGCTCGTCGCCGTCCTCGCCCTCCCGAAGACCACGACCCGCTCAATGCTCACGCGCTTGATCATTGCCGCCATTTTGATGATCGGCCTCGGTTATCCGGGCGAAATCTCCGCCGATGCCAGCACCCGCTGGTTCTGGTGGACGCTGAGCATGATTCCGTTCCTCTACATCCTCTACGTGTTGTGGATCGAACTTTCGAAATCCCTCGACCGTCAGCCCGAGTCGGCACGCGGTCTGATCAGCGCGGCCCGCAGCCTGATTCTCGTCAGCTGGGCCTTTTACCCCATCGCGTTCATGCTTCCGATGCTCGGCTTCGGCGCACCCGGCTCGATCAACATCGGACTGCAATTCGGTTACAGCATCGCCGACATCGTAGCCAAGTGCGGACTCGGCCTCTACGTCTACTTCATCGCCCGCGCCAAGTCGGCCGAAGAAGACCCGTCATACGCCTCGGCCTCACACTAAAATCTATCGCTTCGACTGATTGCGGCCGGGGCTCCACAGCCCCGGCCGTTTTTTTCCGTGTCGACCCCTCGCCGCACCTCAGTCCCCCGACCGGACGACCGACTCGCTCTCGTCGAGCAACTCCTGGCCGACGCCACCCGCACGCCCGGTCAGCTCGGCCAAAGCGCCGCCTATCTCCTCGAGCGCCCCGGCAAACGTGTGCGCGCCCGACTCTGCCTCAACCTCGCGGACAGCCTGCAAATTCCTCCGGAACACGGCATCGCACTCGCCGCCGCCGTCGAACTCCTCCACAACGCCTCGCTCGTCCTCGACGACGTGCAGGACAACGATGAAATGCGCCGCGGCCGCGCCAGCGTTTGGCGGACCTTCGGAAGAAGCCAAGCGATCAACCTCGGCATGTTCCTCATCGCGCAATCGGCCACGCTCGCTGCACGCCTCTCCGGCATCGGTTCACTGTTTGCCACAACTCTTCGCAAGGCGACCACTGGTCAATCCGCGGAGATCGACTATCACACCGCAACACCGACGCTCCCCGCTTACGAAACAATGGCCGAAGCAAAAACCGGTGCCCTCTTTGCACTGGCCGCTCAATCCTCCGCCACCCTCGCCCGCCTTCCGGAAAATCTTTCGGAAAGCATCGGTCAGTCCTTCGCCCGCCTCGGTGCTGCCTACCAAATCCAAGACGACCTCGCAGACGCCTTCGGTCTCAAAGGCCGCAACCGGGCGGGACTCGACCTCCGCGAAGGCAAAGCCAACAGCCTTGTCCTCCTCCATCTCGCCCTGCGCCCCGACGATAGCGCACCCTTGCTTGCCTTCCTGCGCGATTCCCCGGCCCGCGCCGACGATGCGCAACTCGAAGCGTGGCTCCAGCAACTTTTCGCCTCGGGTGCCGTGGCCGCCACCCAGGAACACCTCCACCGCCTCTGCGACGAAATCACCGACGCGGCCGCCCACCTCCCCGCGCCCTTTGCCCCGCACCTCGCCTCCCTCGCTGCCGGCATCCGGGAACCCGCCATCTTCCAACGAACAGCGAATTCGGCCAGTCGTAGCGATGATCTATGACTGTCGCCTCTTCCTCTGTCCACGCTCTCGTCATTGGCTCCGGCTTCGGCGGACTCGCCGCCGCGCTGCGACTGCGAGCCCTCGGGCTTGAGGTCACTTTGCTGGAACGCCAACCCGACTATGGCGGACGCGCCCGCGTTTTTCGTCGCGACGGATTTTTCTACGATGCCGGTCCAACCGTCCTGACCGCCCCGTTTCTCTTCGACGAACTTTTCGCCCTCTTCGGAGAGAACCGCCCCGATCATATCGAGTTTCTCCCCGTCAAGCCGTGGTATCGCATGATTGACCACGAGGGCCGCAACTTCGATTACGGCGGCACCGTCGAGGACACTCTCCGCGAGATCGCGAAATTCAACCCGCTCGACCAGCGCGGATATCTGCGGCTCCTCGCCAAGTCGCGCCAACTCTACGAGACGGGCTTCACAAAACTCGCCGCCGAGCCTTTCAGTTCGCTCACAGACATGATCCGCATCCTGCCCGATTTGATCCGCCTGCGCGGCGACCGCACGGTCTACGATCTGGTTTGCTCGCACCTGCACGATCCGTCGCTGCGCATGTTTTTCAGCATCCAGCCACTGCTTGTCGGCGGCAACCCCTTCGACACTTCCTGCCTCTACTCTCTCATCCACTACCTCGAACGCGAGTGGGGTGTCTGGTTCCCTCGCGGCGGCACCGGAGCGCTCATTAACGCCCTGCTGAGTCTCGGTCGCCGCCATGGTGTGCAGTTCCGGCACAGCGCGACGGCTGATGAAATCCTTGTGCGCGATGGACGCGCCGCCGGTGTGCGTCTGACCTGCGGCCAAACAATCGAAGCCGACCTCGTCGTGGCCAACGCCGACCCGCCCACGGTTTACCGCGAACTTATACCATCGGAGCATCGGCGCGTTTGGACCGACGCCAAACTATCCCGCCGCAAGTATTCGATGGGCCTCTTCGTCCTCTACTTCGCCACCGATCGCCGTTACGAGGACGTCGCCCACCACACGATCCTTTTCGGACCGCGCTACCGCGGGCTTCTCGACGACATTTTCCGCCGCGGCAAGCTGGCCGGCGATTTCAGCCTCTACTTGCACCGCCCCACCGCCACCGATCCGTCGATGGCGCCCGATGGACACGACACCTTCTACGTTCTGTCGCCCGTGCCCAACTTGCAGCATGGCATCGACTGGGAGTGCGAGGGACCCCGCTACGCGCAGCGCATCCTCGCGCAACTGCAAAGAACTGTCCTGCCCGGCCTCGACCGTCACCTCGTCTCGCAATTCCACGTCACGCCGCAATACTTCAAAGATGCGCTTCTGACCACGCATGGCACCGGCTTTTCCATCGCCCCTGTCCTCACGCAATCCGCATGGTTCCGCTTCCATAACCAAAGCGAGGACGTTCCCGGCCTTTATTTCGTCGGAGCCGGGACGCATCCCGGCGCAGGGCTGCCCGGTGTCTTGTGCTCGGCCAAAGTTGTCGAAAATATTCTCCGCCGCGCGGCATGACCGCCACTCCCGAGCAACTACTGGCCCGGGCGGGCAAAAGTTTTCACCTCGCCGGTAAATTCCTTCCGGCCGAACGCCGCGCCGCCGCCACCCAACTCTACGCGTTCTGCCGCGGACTCGACGACCTCGCCGACGACACCGGCGATGCCGCGCAAATCGAAGCGGTTGCCACCGCTCTGGAGCAAGGCGACATCTCGCATCCTCTCGCCGCCCTTTATCTCGAGCTGGAAAATCCAGATCCCGCGCCCGCCGTTGCTTTGGCCCGGTCGCTGCGCGACGACACTGGCCCGACTGAGATCTCGGACGAACGTCAACTGCTGCGCTACTGCCACGGCGTCGCGGGCACCGTCGGACTGATGATGGCCCGCGTGCTCGGAGCAAACGAGCCCGCCGCCGCATGGCACGCCATTGATCTCGGCATCGCCCTTCAACTCACCAACATTGCGCGTGATACCCGCGAGGATGCCGACCGCAGGCGTCGTTACCTCCCAGCCACCTGGATCGATCTGCCGCCTTCATCGATTCGCCACGCTCCCGAGGCCGTCCACCAAAGCGCGATGCGCTGCCTCGTGCTGGCCGAACCCTATTACGCCAGCGGGATTGCGGGTCTGTCCTATCTGCCATCTGAATCACAGCGCGGCATTCTCATCGCGGCACGGGTTTACCGTGAGATCGGAGAGGAACTGCGCCGCCGCGGACCTTATCGTGAGAACGACCGCTCGGTGGTTCCCTCGTGGCGCAAAGCGGTTGTGGTGGCGGGATCACTATTCACGCCGGCACCTTGGACCGTCCCCGGGCAGCCGCATGATAAGGCTTTGCACCGCGACCTCGCGGGTTTGGTCGGGGTGCACTTATGAAGCCCGCATACGATATCGCCTTCGCCGGCGCCGGACTCGCGGGACTAAGCCTGGCCGTGCGCTTGGCTGCTTTGCCTCGTCCGCCGCGCATGCTGCTCATCGATCCGCGCGAGAGCGAATCGCGGGACCGCACCTGGTGCTACTGGCATCGCCGGGAAGGCCCTTTCGATTCTGCCATCACACATAGTTGGAAACAATGGATCGTCCGCTCCCCCGATGCCCCCCCGGCAGGGACGTCTGGCCGAGACGCCCGCCACCCTTACGTTCGCATTCCCGCGGATCGCTTTCGCCAGCTCGCCCTTGAAAAACTCGAAGCGTGCCCGCAAGCGGAATTCCTCCGGGGAGTTTCTGTGACTTCCCTTGAAGACGCCAAGGACCACGCCGTGCTGCAACTCTCCACCGGACGTCGTGTTGCATCCTCATGGACCTTCGACAGCCGTCCCCCGCGGCTCGACAACGCGCCATGGCGCCAGATTTTCCGCGGACTCGAGCTCCACGCTCCGCGCGTCAGCCTCGAAACGGGCACCGTGACACTTATGGACTTTCAATCCGCCGGTCCGGATGGAATCCGCTTCTTCTACGTGCTGCCCCTCGATCCGCAGACCGCGCTGGTGGAGGACACATGGCTGGTTCCGTGGGGAAAGACACCGTGCTTTTCCGACGACGAAATACTTTCTTACGCCACCAGAAATCTTGGGCCGAGCAATTGGCAAATCGGTCACCGCGAAGAAGGAAACCTTCCCATGGGTCTCCTGCCCTCTTCATCCTCGGCGGTCTCTGCGGGAAGAAAACCCAACCGCATCATCCCTTGGGGCACCGCCGCCGGAGCCGTGCGCACCTCTTCCGGTTACGCTTTTTCCCGCGTGCAACGCGCGTCCGACCGCATGGCTGCCGCTTGGGCGCGGAACGGACGCCCCGATCGTGGCGCTGGGCACGGCTCGCGTCTGCTCGAATGGATGGACCGGGTTTTTTTGCGCGCCATCAGCGACCATCCGGAACGCGTTCCGGAGTATTTCGTGCGTCTCTTCGAACGTGTCCAACCCGAAGCCCTCGTCCGATTCCTTGAGTCGGACCCGCAGCCCGGCGATATTCTGCGGGTGATGCGCGCACTGCCCGCCACTCCGTTTTTGCGTGCCGCCCTCCAATGAGCGATTGGTTACCCGCCTTCCAACGCCGCCACACCCTTTCCGTCGTGGGCCTTCTCGCGTGTGCACTGGCGGCCTCGCCTTTCCTTCCATCCATACCACTCGCCACCCAGTTGACTCTCCTCGCGGCGGCCGTGGTCGTTTTTGGTCTGCCCCATGGGGCGCTCGACCTCAACTTGGTTCGGGGAGCGACGCAAAAATCGCGGGCTCCCCTGGCTGCGGTCATCATCCTCTACCTTGCGGCCGCCGCGGCAGTGCTCGCGCTGTGGATTATCACCCCAGTGTGGGCGCTTGCCGCCTTCCTGGCCATTGCCGTGATTCATTTCGGACTCGGCGACACCGAGGATCTGCAGGGCCCGCAACGCGCGACTGAAGTGGTTGCGCGCGGCGGATTCGCGGGGATTGCACCGATGGCTTTTCACCCGTCGGCCACGCGCGAACTTTTCGCCCTGCTGGTCGGGCCGCAATCCATGACCACGCTCGACTCAGTCCTTGGCTTTGTGGTGACACCGGCCGTATGGATCTGGGGCATTTGCTTGGCGGCCGCGTTGCTCTGGCGGCTGCTTCTCCGCAGACCGGGATGTTTCATAAATTGCGCAGAGTTGCTGTTCACCGCCGCGCTCTTCGCGGTCTTTCGCCCCTTGGCTGCATTTCTCTTCTACTTTTGCTTTGTTCACTCCGTCCGCCACATCACCGACCTCGGCGCGTCGCGCTTTCCCGAGTGCGGACGCCGCGCCTTTCGCTGGCTGCTGCGCGAAAGCCTTCCGTTTACCGTGGCCACCAGCGCGCTGGCCGCGGTTGTCTGCTTTGTTTTCGCCCGTTACTCCGCTTACGACGAGACCATGATCCGCGCCATTTTCCTGGGACTCAGCGCCCTCACCGTGCCCCACATGATCCTCACGGCGTGGTGGCACTGCCGCGGCGAACCGCGCCCCGGGGATCTCTTTGCCCGCCATGGGTGAAGCCGTCCACGCGTTTTTCTCGCCAGGGGAGATTGATTGTCTCTGCATCGGACCCAACACGCTCTGCCATCGCAGGGTCGGCGCCACTCTTGGCCACGAACGGGCCGGCTGAACAGAGCCTTTTCTTTGCTCGCTCTCACCTGCCGTGAGGCCGAGCTCACCGTCGGTGCGCTGCGCGGCTCGCGTATGGCACGCTACGCTGGGGTTATTTTTGCCCGACCAGCCGTCGAACTGGCGAGGGAAACAACATCGGACCTTCCTTGCCCCGGCACCATTTTCACGAGGTAATTCTCACCGACTTCCTGCGCGGCAATGCGGAATTTTCTGATCCCCTCAGTCTCGGACTTTCCCACCACCATCTTGAAGAAGCGATCAAGCGCGAGTTGATGACTCATACCAAAGTCCCTGAGCAATTAGATTTTATGCTGGAGCGATAGCGTTTACTTGATCCCGCATCCACTGGTGAACAAGGCCTCTGGGAGGGGTCCCTGGACGGCCTTTACTACCCTTCGAAAGTCGACGCGCGCGACGGCCTGCTCGAACCAAGTGCAATCGTGGAGAAAGCCTGAGACGAGCGAGGAATAGTTTTCCACCGCCACCTTCTCTGGATTTGGTCCGGGCAACATTCTCTTCACCGATCCCTCCAATTTCTTTTCCCTTTTCCGTTTCCGAGCGCAAGCAACTCGCTGCTGAGTTGGTCGTCCGCACCTCCTCCCGCCAAATTCATCTCGTCGTCGACACGGTGACCCTCTACTGCACCCCTGCAGCGAAAACAGATCGCAACCAGATGTCGTGAGCCGAACTTTGCCGGGGTGGTCGGTGACTGCCGTTAGAAAAGACGAGCTGGGTCACGCCATCCCAGTGCGAGGAGCGTGTAGAGAATCGCGATAGGGACATGGCAATCCACCGTCGCGGGCTGGCTTGCGCCGCAACCTTACAGCGAGAGCAGTTGCTGGAACTCCTGCGTGCCGCGGATCGACGCGTAGATCGGGTCGTTGGCCAGGGCCGACTTGACCGGCACACCGCCGAGTTGGACCGCCTTGCGGGCGGCTTCAAGGAAGGCGTTGGGATCGCGGTTGGCAAACTCGAAGCGGGCTAGGGCAAGCCAGATACTGGCGTCGTTCGTCGCGACGGCCGCCAACTTGCGGGCCGGTCCGAGCCCGGCCGGCCACAAGCCATTGCCGTTGGCAAACTCGATGGCAAACTTGAGAAACTCCGGATTGTCATTGAAGTCGCGCCCGGATTGCTCAAGCTGCGCGGCGGCCTTATCGGCCTGACCGGTTTCGACGTAGAGGCGCAGCAGGTTGGAAACGACCTCGGCATTCTGTGGGTTGGCCGCAAGGTCGCGCCGCAGCACCTCGATTTCGCGGTCGGCCTCGCGCAAGCGCGTGACCCGCTGCCGGGCCTTGACCACACCTCGATTCGTCGGGTCGCCCGCGACGGCGCGATCCCAGATTTCCGTCATTTCCTCCCAGCGCCTCTGCATTCGCAGGATGTCACTCATGGCGATGAGGGACTCCATGTTGTTCGGATGCAACTGCAGGGCCTGACGGTAGGCGCGCTCGGCCTCCGGCCACATTTTGCGCGCCCGGTAGAGATTGCCCGTTGAGTTGCGCAACTTGGAAAAAGAGCGCTTGGCGTCGAAATCCACCTGGAAATTTTTGTCCCCGAGCAGTTTCTCGACGTAGGCATTCCAATAGCGGAAGTCCTCCTCGACCACCTCCCGGGGTAGAGTTTCCAGCGGTTCCTTGTTCAGTCGGTAGCTCAGGCCGTGCGGCACCGCGTAACGATAGGTCCACTCCATGGGGAAGCTCTCCTCGATGAAAAACTCCCGCTTGTCCTTGTTCTTCTCGAAAATCCATTGCGCAATGCCCGCGTGGTAGAGGATGCCTATGTTGGGATCCTGCGGATTCGCGCCGGGCGGCAGGTTGTTGGAAACGTTGCGCACGATTTCCATCAGTTCCTGCTCGCTCGGCATGATGGTCTCGTCCTTCGGGTATTGCTCGTCGCGGCCGAGCCACTTCTCGAACCAACCCTTCGTCTTCGGGCGACCCGGGGCGTAGTGGTCATGGATGTAGCGTTGATAAAATCCGTCAGCGAGCGCGTTTTGCGTGACAATGACCAGATCGCGCCGGTCAAAATCAGGATCTTTCCGATACTTCGGATCGACGAAGCTTTCGCCGAGAATCATGTAGGTCGGAACAAACCGGCCGGGGTCGGTTCCGCCAAAAACAAAGGCCCCTTTCGGAAGGTCCTTGAGCATGTCGTGCCCATAGTCCCAGCCGAACCAGTGCCCGCGCTGGCTGCAAAGCGGCTCGTTCTGGATGGCCGTCCACAAGGGCATGAGCGGCAGAAGCAGAGCGGCCCAGCGCAAAGACGGCC
Source organism: Chthoniobacterales bacterium (assembly GCA_049315725.1). Classification (GTDB taxonomy): domain Bacteria; phylum Verrucomicrobiota; class Verrucomicrobiia; order Chthoniobacterales; family JACTMZ01; genus JACTMZ01. Next base: position 9,233 of record JBMOJP010000054.1, read on the forward strand.
GGATCGAGATGAGCCGGGCCGCGACGTAGCCGGTGCCGGCCGCGCAGAGCAGCGAAAAGATCAGGTAGGCGTAGCCGTGGTAAGGATACTGCAGCGACCAGGCATCAATCGACGTCTCGGTTCGCTCCATGATGGCTTGCAAAAACGCCGCCAGCGGGAAACCGATCCAAAGCAGGTAGAGAAATGTTCGTTGCCGCAGCGGCAGCCGAAAAACTCCGAGCAAGGACGCGACCACGGCAAGGACCGCCCAAGGCGTGAAATTTTCCAAGAGCCGGAGGACGTAAAAAGAGACAAACTGCCGCCCGAGATCGATGGTCGAAACACGCTCCGGATCTTCCGGCTCCGGGGGTTTCTCCGGCGCCGTGCCCATTCCCTTGCCCAGCGTCTTGACGATGAGGTCGGAAAGGCTGCCCGCATATTGCGTGCGGTTGATCGAGTAGAAAAAGCCCTCGGGAGTCCGCGTGTAGCCCCAGTTCATCGGCGGGTTGGTCGACGAGGCCAACGGCATGTAGGCGTAGGGCAGCAATCCGAGGATCACGACGACCGGAACCAGCAGAACAACGCGGACGTCGGTCTTCTTCCACTTGAGCACGAGCAGAATGACCAGCCCGAGCATGGCGAAATAGAAAAACCGCATCGCTGTGGACCAGGTCGTGGGGTCCTTGGAGAGATAGGCGAACCCGAGATAAACCAGCGCGGCGCTGACCACCGAAGCGACCAGCACCTCCCAGAAAACCTCCCGGCGCAGCAGCAGCGGAACCAGGAGCGGCAAAGGTGCCAGCGCCAACGTCAGGTGGTGGTTGCTCATGCCGAGCGAGAAGGTGAAGAACGTCGCGAGAATCGGACGGTCGAGTTCGGGGCGGCGCACCCACCAGAAAAGTGAAAGGACGAAAAGCCCGATGAGCAGGCCGTGCAACGTGTAGACCTCGGCTATGACAGCCTGGGTCCAGAAGGAAAAACTGAAGGCGAAGAGGAGCCCGAAACTTCCGGAGATCAGAGCCACCAGCATCGGCGGAACCGCCACGCCCTCATGCACCCAAGCCTGCATGAGCCAGCGCAGCATGCTTGAGCCGACCAGCGTGGTCACGCCGACGGCCAGCGCACCGCACACGGCGCTGAAAATATTCACCTCCCAAGCGGCATTGCCGAGCGGCAGCAGTTGGAAGAGCCACGCGAGCAGCGTCCAGAGCGGATAGCCCGTGGGGTGCGGAATCCCGAAGTGCTGCGCGGCGGCGATGAATTCGCCGGAATCGAGCAGCCCGACATTCGGCATTGCCGTGTAAACATAGACCGCGCCGCTGATCAGAGTGGCTACGAGGGCCACGATCCAGTCAGCCCGGACAAATATCGGATCACTCTTGCGGTCGGGGGATGCTATTTTACTTTTAGCCATATCGGGTGACCCGTGAGGAAACACGTTCGGCCCCGCGGAGACAAGCGCAGGCCGCAAATTTCCATCTAGCCCATCATCCCCCCCGCGATCTCGTCCAGTTCGTCGGCCACACGCTTTCGCTCCTCCGCATCGAGACGATCAATGAAAAGAACACCGTCCAGGTGGTCAACCTCATGCTGCAGGGCGCGGGAGAGCAGACCCTCGGCCTCGAATTCGACCACCTGCCCCTCAAGATCGAGCGCGCGGACCTGCACGGCCCCCGGCCGTTCCACATCGGCATAGATACCGGGAATGCTCAGGCATCCCTCGGGGCCCGACTCGATTTTCCCGGGAAGCGGCTCGAGTTCCGGGTTGATCAGGACCATGGGCATGTGCTTGTGCACGGGGCGCGATTTTCCGCCGATGCGCAGGACGCTGGGACGCTTTTTCGCCTCGCGCACATCGATGACGATGATCCGACGCGCCACCCCGATCTGGTTGCCGGCCAGACCGCACCCGTCGTAGGCATCCATCGTCCACAGCATATCGTCAGCCAGACTGCGCAGGGCATCGTCGATCTTGGCCACTGGTTCCGCCTTGGCGCGGAGCACGGGATGGCCAATTTTCAGGACTTTGAGCATGGTCAGGGAGCTGCTTTGCCCGGCGGACGCGCGAAGGTCGGCAGATTGCGGATACCTGCCTCGCGCAGGGCGTCAATGATCCGCACAATGACGCCGAACGGAACGGACTGGTCGGCCTGGAGGGCAATTCCGCGCGAGGGGTTCGCTTCGTTGGCGGTGCGCAGGGCCGCCGCCAGGCCGTCGAGCGTCACCGGTTGGCCGCCCAGCTCAAGATTTTGTTCATCCCGCACCGCGAGCACGACCGGCTCCTCCTTGGCCTCACCCGCGGCCGCAGAGTTTGACTCCGGCAGCGCAATCTTCAGCCGAGGCATGCTCTTTTTGAACGTCGTGGTCACGATGAAGAAAATCAGCAGAATGGCGAGGATGTCGATCATCGACACGATGATGACGAGCGGGGCACGCCGTTTGCGGGTGTAGAATTTCATCAGGGCCGCACGTCGGTCAGCGATCCTGCGGGTAACATTTCGCGATCAAATCGGCGAGGATACCCTCCATGCTGACAGCCATGGTTTCTATTTTTCGCTGAAAAACATTGAAGGCGACCAGACTGGGCACGGCGACCGCGAGGCCGGCGATCGTGGTGTTGAGGGCTTCGGAAATCCCCCGGGCCACCGCGACCGGGTCGCCCTCACCCCCACCTCCCCCGAGGTTGCTGAAGATGCCGACCAAACCCGAAAGAGTCCCCAACAGACCAAGCAAGGGTCCTATCCCCGTGGCCACCTCGAGCATGGCCATTCCGCCCTCCATGCGGACCACCTCGTGACGGGCCCGCACATGGACAGCTTCGACGTTCTCGTGGCGCGGCCAGTTGCGGTGGGCCAGACAGACCGAAACAATCCGCCCGAGCGGCGAATCACTCTGCCGCGCCAAAGCCGCCAAACGATCCATGCTCTCGCCCGGTTGAATCGCTTCAATCGCACTCTCCAACTCGGGGGGGATGATGACTTTTTCTCGCAAGCCCCACGACCGAAGCAGGATGACCGCGCCCACCCCCACGGAGAGGGCCAGCAGAAAAATCATGAAAAAGCCCCCGCGGACAAAAAAGCTCACTGCGCCGTGCAATACATCCATCATGTCAATTGGTGATGATACTGAAACTGTAGTCGATCTCGATCTGGCCGCCCTCAAGCGTGGGCAGGATATCCGGCGGGATCGGCGGAATCTCAGCCGAGAGGATAGACTCCAGGGTCACGATTTCAAAACTTTCGTTCGAGGTATTGCTCACGACCTTCGGGCGGCGCGCTTTGCCGTTGCGGTCGATGATGAAGACGACCGTGATCGTGCCGTAGTTGAACATGTCCATGCGCGACCCGATGTGGTGATACCAGCTTGTGCCGATGGCGTCGCTGATCGCCTTGCGGTAGCGTCCGAGCGGCGTGGCCAGCGCGGCCACGGCGGCTTTGCCGCGGTTGCTTACACTCCCGCTCAGCCGCGTCGCCCGAGCCTCGCGCTGATAGGATGGGCGCGGGGGCGGCGGAGCCGGCGGCTGGGGCACTTCCTTTCGCTCCTCCGGTTTTTTCTGCGGCGCGGCCACGGCCAGCAGCGCATCTTCCTCCGGTTCGGCCGGTTTCTTTTCCTCGGGCTTGGCCTCGGGCTGTGATTTTTCCGGCTCCAGCGGGGCCGGGGGCGCGGGTTGGGACGGCGGAACCTCCGGAGCGGGCGGGGCCACGTCGGGCTTGGCCAGCGCGAGGGCCTGCTCTTCCAACTCAACAAAGGGCTGTTCGCGGCCGTCCTGCGTCGGCAGCGGCGCGCTGTCCGCGCCCTGCTGCGGGGCCGATGCGGCCGTGTTGCGGTCGGCCTCGAAGACCGCCTGCTCTGGCGGGGTCGACTCCGGTGCCTTGGTGTCAATGAACTTGGTTTTCTCCGCCGCCGGAGGCTCGATCATGGTGATTTCGATTTCCTCGACCGGCTCAGGCTGGGGCTGCGGCGGGCGGGAGAGATAGATCCAGGTGATGCCCACGATGGCCGTCAGGTGGGCCAGAAGGGAAAAAAGCAAGGCCCACCACGTGCGCCGCCGCAAAGCCCGCCGCTCCGATGTGCGCACCGCAATCATGACCGTCCCCTCCCCTGCGTGGCCCGGGCATGATGGAAAAGGTATTGTTGGGCATAGCCGGCATGCGGACCGAAGCGGCCGGCCAGGCGGCGCTCAAGGGCGAGCGGCGTGGCCCGGGCGCGCCCGCGCCAGTAGTTGCGCTGCAGAATCCGCCCAATCCACGTGTCGACCGGAAAGGCGGCCAAGCGCTCGTAACCGAAGAGCATAACGCAGTTCGCCACCTTGCGCCCCACGCCGGGCAACCCGCAAAGCGCCTCGCGCAAAGCCTCATCATCAAACGCCGCCCACGCCGCAAGGTTGGCGCGGCCGGAAGCCACGGCTTCCGCGGTGGCCCGCAAATGCTTCGCCCGGTAACCCAAGCTGCAGGCGCGCAGCTCCTCCTCCGACGCAGCAGCCAGAGCCCCTGGCTCCGGGTAGGAACGGAGATCCGTGCCCGCCACCGGAGCACCGAAACGGCTCCGCAGAGCCAGCGACATCTGGCGGATATGTGCGACCTGTTTCATCGACGAGGTGATAAAAGTGGCGAGGCATTCCCACGCCGGCTGGCGGATGATCCTGAGTCCGCGGCCGTAATCCAGCGCCGCCTGCATGGTCTCATCTTGCGGAAAACCTGCGTAGATCGGGGCCAGGTCGTGATCAAGGGCGAAGTAGCGCGCCAGGCGTTCGCTCCTCCCGCGCTGCACATCGAGGTGGCCATCCGTTTCGCGCACCACCGCATACTCCGACCCGACCAGGCCCTCCCACGATCCATCCGAACGCTCACGCCAGTGGAAAACCTGCCCGCATTCGAGCGTGGCCCGTAGATTGAGGCCGCCTCGCGCCGCGTCCCTCACATCAACTTGACGGGCAGGAAGAACTGCAACACGCCGCGCCCCCCCGCCATTTCCAGTCCGATCAGCAAACTCTTGCGCACGCGTAAAGCCTCCGGATTGGTGAGCCCGAGGAGCGCGGCGGCGAGCTTCCCGAGATCGGGCTGATGGCCGACTAGCATCAAGGATTCGAACCGCGCCGAGGCCAGCTCCGCCAACGCCTCCTGCGGATCCATCCCGCAGGACGCCCACGAAACCTCGACGACCGGAACATTCGCAAGCCCCCCGGCGACGAGATCGGCAGTCTGTCGGGCCCGCGTCACCGGGCTGGAAAAAATCACCTCCGGCACGAGCCCCTCCCGATGACAAAACTTCCCCACCCGCGCCGCCTGCTCGCGCCCCTTGCGGGTCAAGACCCGCGCATAGTCGTCGGTCGTCGCGGACCCGGCCTCGGCATGACGGAGCAAATACAGCAGCATCGGGATGGCAGGCTTTGCGCACTCTACATGACCATGCCGCCGTCCACCACGAGCGTCTGGCCGGTGATGTAAGCCGCCTCGCTTCCGGCGAGGAACGCCACCGCGGCGGCGATGTCGCCGGGCGCGCCGAAACGGCCAAGCGGAATGCGCTCGACCACCGCGGTGCGGATGCTCTCGGGCAAAACGTTGGTCATATCCGTCTCGATGAAGCCGGGAGCCACCGCATTGACGGTAATCCCACGGCCGGACAATTCGCGCGCGATCGTCTTGGTCAGTCCGATCAGTCCCGCCTTGCTCGCCGCGTAGTTGGCCTGTCCGGCATTGCCCATGATTCCGCTGACCGAGCTGATGTTGATGATCCGACCGCTGCGTTGTTTGGCCATGGGCCGCTGGATGGCGCGAATAAAATTGAATGCGCCCTTGAGGTTGGTGTTCACCACCACGTCCCAGTCGTCCGAGCTCATGCGCATGCTCAGGCCGTCGCGCGTCACGCCGGCATTGTTGACCAATATATCGACCTTGCCGAAGTCCCGTAAAATCGTGTCGGCCAATTCCGCCACCGCACTGAAATCCGCCACATCCACCGCATAAGCCTTGGCCGCTCCGGGGTGGACCGCATTGATCTCATCCGCCGTCTTGCCCGCATTGGCCTCGGTGCGGCTGACCACCGCGACCCTCGCTCCTTCGTCGGCGAATTTCCTCGCGATCGCCTCGCCGATTCCACGCCCCGCCCCGGTTACAATTGCTGTCTGTCCGTCGAATTTCTTGCTCATACTTCTGCGATCAAACACCAGCGGACCACGGCAGGGCAAATCATTAGCCCGGCCATGGTTGGATTTTCCGCGGCGCGTCGTTTGACCGGATGCTTCGGCGCAGCAACACACCAAGAGTTGACAAGGGCCCGGTCCCCGCGCAGGTTCCGCGCCGTGCAGACACTCCGCCGCTCTTCCCGGATTTTCTGGACCGTTGCCGCCATGCTCCTGGCCACCGGCCAGTTGACCCATGCGCTTGAGGATCACGCGGAAGTCGCCTGCGAGTCCCGCCACGCAGACGAGGAGTCTCATCACTGCTGCCACGCGCATGCTCCGGCCAGTTTGGTCAACTTGGATTCTCACCCCACGTTCAACCGGCCGCCAGTCTGCGGCGAGGTCGGCCTCATGTCGCTCGCCCTTCCCGAACCGCCGGTTCGAGAAATCGACCACCCACCTCAGTTGTCCTGAGGAATCACGGGCAGATCGTGCCCACGATTCAATCGTAGTTCGGGGAAGGCCCCCGATTCCGGGCCTTTGCGTGCCCCGCGCTCTCATCTCGCCCACGCCGTGTGGCGACGTCGACATCAGGACAACCATGAAGTTACTTTCGAAAATTTTTCTCCTACCTTTGGCTGCCAAGAGCCGCCGCGGGCCGTGTCATCCAGGCCGCCCTGACGGCGAGGATCGGCGTTCTTTTTCACGCCAAGGCCCACCTAAAATCCTCAGGCGGCTCTGCCTGCTAAACATCGGCACCCTGCTGGTCATCTCCGCGGCAGGCGCCAGCGCCGAGATCGGCCTCACGGCGGATTCCGCCTCGCAGCTGGCCCGCGAAAATAATCCCGAACTGCTGGCCGCACGAGCGCTCGTCGCGGAGGCCGAGGGACGCGCCCGCAGCACGGGACGCCTGCGGAATCCGGAAGTGGAGCTGGAGATGGCTGCCGGACGGGACTCCGAAGGCCGTGCGTCCGCTGGACTAACCCAGCGCTTCCCCCTGACCGCCCGTTTGCGACTGGAGCGAAATCTCTCCGCGCTGGACATCGAACGCGCCCGGCTGGAGGTGCGGGAGAAAGAGGTGCAACTAGCCTGGGCGACACAACGGGCGTTTTACGAACTCGCCAGCATCCGCGAAGCCGTCTCGCTCGCGGGGAAGCAGGTTGAAGCAGCAACAAACATTGCCGAGCACCTCAAAGGCAGCGCGAACGAAGGATTAACCTCCGACCTCGATGCCGGACAGGCCGCCCTGGCCGGAGACGGCTTTGCCACCGCACAGGAAACACTCCGCGCCGAGGAGGCCCTGGCCGCGGGGCGCCTTGCCACCTTGTTGGGCCGGAATGCCGACACCACGTTTCTGCTCGCAGACTCACTGGCCCTGCCGGGAACATTGCCGACAAATCGTGTCATCGGTTTTCGTCCCGACTTGAAGCTCGCGGAACTGGCGGTGAAAGCGGGCGCGGCCGATGTCTCCCTCGCCCAGGCTTCGCGTTGGGAGGATGTCGGAGTCGGGGTGTTTGTCGAAGGTGAACGCTTTCGTGACGAACCCGAGGGCATCGAGCCCGAGACGCTGGTGGGAGTGCGGCTGAGCATCCCTCTGCCCCTTTGGCAAAACGACTTGGGCAAGGTGGCGGAAAAACAAGCCGCGGCGGAACGCCGGAAACACATTCTGGAATCCCTGCGACTCACCGCGCTCAATCAGGCCA
>JBMOJP010000144.1:0-3746 GCA_049315725.1 Chthoniobacterales bacterium
GCTGAGGGATGATATCTCGCGAACAAGCAAGATTTTATGACTGACCCCCATTGCGGAGGGCGGAGTGTTCAGTCTACAGTCGGAGCGGGGGAGCTCTCACACAGATCCGCATTGTTCGCGGATTCCGCAACTCCTGTTAGTATCGACTCGCCGCCGACCTCAAAGATGGCGGACTCAACCTCCAAGCCCCGCGCCTGTTACCCACTTGAAACGTCGAAGAACCAAAATATTCGTTCCGGAGACCGCCTATCACCACGTGTTTGAGGCGCTACCCGAGGGGATGTGTCTGGTTGCCGCACCAGAACCCGATGTGGAATTCGCTGTCTTGGGAATGCACCACGCAGAGCAGCTGCCGGCGTTCCTTGCCGCCTTGCCAGGGCTGCAAGCCGTGCAGTCGCTCAATGCGGGTGTTGACTGGTTGCTGCCCGATTTGCCGGAGGGCGTGGCGGTTTACAATGCGAGCGGTGTGCACGATGCCGCCGTTTCTGAATGGGTGGTGGCGGTGCTGCTGGCCATGCGCCGCCGACTGCCGGACATGCTGGAACTCCAGCGGCGTGGTGAGTGGGACGTGAACCTGAACGATGTCACGGCCACGGGGCCATCGGCCGTCGGACCCATTGACACATTCGAGGGGGGCACGGTGCTGATCATTGGTTACGGTTCGATCGGACGGGCGGTCGCGGCGCGGCTTGCACCTTTCGGCATTCGCGTGTTCGGAATTGCGCAGCACCGGCGGGCGGACGCCGAGCCGATGGAAGCCCTGCCCGGGCGATTGGCCGAAGCGGACGCCGTGGTCTTGCTGCTCCCGCTCACTCCGGCGACGGAGCATATGGTCGATGCTGATTTTCTTGCGCGGATGAAACCGGGTTCGATCCTCGTGAACGCGGCGCGCGGCCGGTTGGTTGATACAGAGGCGCTGCTGGCGGCGCTCCACCGGCGACGAATCCGCGCGGCCCTGGACGTGACCGACCCCGAACCGCTTCCGCAGGGACATCCTCTGTGGCAGGCACCCAATGTCATGATCACGCCCCATGTGGCCGGCGCTGTGGAGAGCTGGCGGCTGCGCGCGTATCGTTTTGCCAACGAGCAGGCTCGCAGTTTCGCTGCGGGCGCGCCGCTGAAAAACATCGTTTCGAGATGTTGAAAAACACATAACGAGGGAAAGACATCGCACGAGTCCTCAAGAACAATTCACTATGAAACATCCTCTCGCTTCTTTCTTGGACGAACTGAATGCCAGCAGCATACGCATCGTTGACCTGACGCACACGCTATCGCCCGAGTTTCCAACCTTGGTGTTGCCTCCTGAGTTTGGCCAGGTCTGGCCGTTCAAGTTGGAGACGATTTGCAAATACGACCAGGCTGGACCCGGTTGGTATTGGAATAACTTTTCGTGCGGTGAGCACACTGGCACCCACTTCGACGCGCCTGCCCACTGGATCACAGGCAAGGATCATCCCGGCAACACAGTTGATACCATCGCGTGCAAGAACTTCATTGCCCCGGCTGCCGTGGTGGATGCCAGTGGCGAAGTGGCAGATGATCCGGATTGGCTGTTGACCGTGGAGTTCCTCGAACAGTGGGAAGCCAAGAATGGGCGCATCCAAGCCGGAGCGTGGCTGGTGCTCCGCACCGACTGGTCCAAACGCATCAGTGACCCGTCTTCCTTCCTCAACCTGAAGGAAGACGGCGCCCATACTCCTGGTCCGACGCAGGCGGCGGTGGAATGGCTGATCCACGAGCGCGACGTTCATGGTTTTGCTGTCGAGACGATCAACACCGACGCGGGCCAATCTTATAAATGGCCGGTTCCTTACCCCTGCCATACCCTGATGCACGGCGCGAATCGGTATGGTCTCCAATGCCTGAGGAATCTCGACCAACTGCCCCCGACCGGCGCATTGATCCTCTCAGCGCCGCTGAAGATCAAGGGTGGTTCAGGTAGTCCGCTGCGGGTGCTCGCGCTGGTGCCGAACTGAGCCATCGCCGAAGACAGCCAAAGTGCGGTGACGAGCAGGATGGAGACGTGAAGCCAGAGTGAAACGGAATCTCTCACGGAGGCACGGGGAGCGCGGAGGAACTGAAACACCGAAGAACTGACCTCCTGAGCCGTAAGACAGGCCCCGGCCGAACACCGGTTGCGGGTTTGCGGATGCGGCGGTTTGTCCGGACTTTACACTCAAGGCCCGCTTGGACAACGTTCCGGTGGAAGTCGAGGGCCACGGTTCGCGCGAGTTTTCCGAGTCAAAGCCCCGACGACCGAATGCTCATCTCACGACAACTCAAACTCACAACTCCCATGAATCTCCGCACCGACGAAGACAAACAGTCCACCGACATCTCCCGCCGTGAATTCGTCACCAAAGTAGCCATGACCATCGGGGGTCTGGCCCTCGCATCGGACAGTTTCGCCCGCACAGCGGAGCAAAGTGCGGCGTCGCCGAGTCCCGCATCACCGGCCGCGTCGGCTGCGCGCGTAGTTCGCAAAATGAATCCGCCCAAGCTCGATAGCGCTTATCTCGGCCAGAGAATCCATTGCTACCGGCCGATGCGCCACGGCTCTCCGAATTTGAGCGTGGAAGCCCAGGGCAAGCAACTCATCGCCCACAATTACGGACACGGAGGCAGTGGTTGGACGTTGGCGCCGGGCTCGGCGGGGTATGTGGTCGATCTGGCACAACAATCCGAGCAGGGCAAGGCGCTGGCCAAGGATGCGCCGATCACCGTGGTGGGCGCAGGTGTGATCGGATTGTTCACGGCCTACGAGTTGGTCAAGCGCGGCTATACCAACGTGACGGTGGTGGCCGACAAATTCGACGGACTCACCTCGCACAAGGCCGGTGGCCTTTTGGCCCCGGTATCGATGGACAACGCCCCGGAGATGCAGAAGATTATCGATAAGATCGGGGTGGACGCTTACAAATTCTTTGCCTCGGTGGCCAAGGGCACGAACGCGGATTTCCCCGAGGGCGCATCGATCCACCCCGCTTATTTCGACAACCGCGAGGAATCCGGGCTTGAACCTTACGTCGGGCAGGTCATGGAACCGGCCAAGGATGTCACGTTGGACTTCGGCAACGGAACCACGCGAGATATGGTCGTTTATGACGACGGCATCTTCATGGATCCCGGGGCGATGATGAAGTCGCTGCGTGACTACCTTGAGGGCAAGGTCACCTTCGAGCAGCGCAAGGTGACGAGTTTCTCCGATCTGCCGTCTGATCTAGTCTTCAATTGCACCGGGCTCGGGGCGCGCACGCTCGAGGGCGATGAAGAAATGGTGCCCGTGCAGGGCCACCTCATCATGCTGAAAGACCAGGTGCCCGCGGACCTGCAATCGATGGTCCTTATCTACTATCCGAAGGACAAAACGGCTTCGGGCCAGGAAGTGAAGCGCTCGTTCTATATCTTCCCGAAGCAATTGCCGGGGAGTGCCGCGAACGACATTGGCGTGGTCGGAGGCACCTTCATCGAAGGGGCCACGCCAGAGACCCCGAATGACGAGGAGTTCCAGATCCTGATCGACGGGGCAAAACGCTTTTACGGCATTCCGGTGTCATAAGGCCTCCGGCGCGGCCTGTGACGAGTCGCGGGTGACTTGCGCCAGAAAGACAGACTTGCGGAACAGGCACCACTCCCGAGGCCGCCGCGGTGACCAGACCAAAGAATGAGAAGACTAAGAGCCGAGAGACTAAGAGGTAAAAAGTGGGAGCCGGAGTCCGCTGCGCGGACGTAGACAGCGTGAG
>JBMOJP010000055.1:0-16696 GCA_049315725.1 Chthoniobacterales bacterium
TCCTACCACCCCAGACCAAAAGTCTGATCGCAAGGGGACGTTGGTATTACTGAGCGGAGCATGACGGGCGTCGGCTCCTTCTCGATGACAAGCGCAGGAGTTGGTGGCGGAGGCCGGGGACCTCACATGATCCGACGCTCACCGTGAGACCGGTTGACCGCAACGCATCCAGAACATCCGAGGATTCTTCAAGCCCGCGGGGCGACCGACGGCAATCTGATTGGCGAGCGCCGCTACGCCTGCAAGCATCCCGTCGCCATGACTATTCCACCGGATCACACCATCTCGACCGCGCGCTGCACGTTGCGGGGGCCGAGCGAGGCGGATTTTCCCCATGTGCAGTCCGCGCTGCAGGTGCCGGGATTCAATGACGGTCTGGCCTTCGGCGCGGACCATTCCATCGAGGGGCTGCGGCGCATGCTGGCGCGCAATCGAGACAACTGGCAACGCGGGCGGGCTTATGCCTTCACATTCGAGAACCGCGCGAGCGGCGCCTTCCTCGGGCGGGTCGCGCTGCGCGTCACGCCAGAACCGGGGCGATGGAATCTGGCCTTTTGGACCCACCCGGATCATCAAGGCCATGGCTACGTGACCGAGGCCAGTCGGGCCGTGGTGACTTTTGGATTTGAGGTGCTGGGGATCGAGACGATCGAGGCGGGTCACGTGGCCGAGAACAAAGCCAGCCGGAGGGTCCTGGAAAAGTTGGGGATGAAAGAGGAGGGATGGCTCGAGCGCGGACTGATGAAAGACGGGGCTTGGATTCCAGGATACAAAATGGCGATCAAGAAAGGCGAACAACTCCATGAGCCGCCCACCACATAGCTCCCTCGCAGCCTTCGTCGCTCTGGCCCTTCTCGCGCCGGGCTGCGCCAGCGGCCCGGAACGGGCGGCGAAAGATCACGGCGGCGTGGTCAGCCGCGACCTGAGCAAGACGACGCGCAGCTGGGATGGAACCCTGCTGCCCGCGTATCCGCGGGGCCAGCCGGAGATCAACATCAAGCGGATCATCATTCCCCCAGGCGTTCGTTTGCCCACGCACCTGCACCCCGTGATCAATGCCGGCGTGCTGCTCCGCGGCGAACTTACCGTCGTGAAAGAGAATGGCCAGACACTGCAACTGCATGCCGGCGATCCGATCGTCGAACTGGTCGACGCCTGGCACTACGGAGTCAACCGCGGAAAAGTTCCGGCCGAGATCATCGTGGTTTACGCCGGCACGAAAGGCACACCGACGACCGTGGTGCAATCCGACCGTGCGGCCATGGCTTCGTGGGCGGGAACCTGGTCGGCCCCCAGCCTCTCGCGACCGAACGAACCCATCCGGATCGGCCTCGCCGCCGACGGCACAGCCACCGAGCAAGTGGGCACCTACCGCGGCACCGGGCAATGGAAGATGGACGGCAAGGACGCGGTCATTCGCTGGGCCAGCGGGTGGGCCGGGCTGCTCCGCGCGGATGGCCGGGACGGCTACGAGCTGCTCACCTGGAAAAAGGGCCCGCCGGGCAAGTCCTCGCCGGACGACCGCCAACCGGCTCGCCGCCTGCGCTGAAGCGGACCGGCCGCGACTCATTCCAACTTGCGGGGGTGAATGAGAACGAAACGTGCGCACCCCATGAACACGCCCCAGACCCGCCGCCTCCTCCTCGTCCTCACCCTGACCCTCGCAGGCCTCCCGGCCGCGAGCGTGCTGGCCGACTATGACCCGCTGGCCGTGCCCTCGGGCTTCAACCCCGAAACGATTGACCTCACGGTCCATGACGCGAAACGCGACCGCGACATTCCCCTCCGCGTTTATCTTCCGGCGCAAAAATCCCCCGCACCGGTTTTGCTTTTCAGCCACGGCCTCGGCGGCTCGCGTGAGGGCAGCACTTACCTCGGACGGCATTGGGCGGCCCGCGGGTATGTGGCCATATTTCTCCAACATCCGGGGAGCGACACCGGGGTATGGAAAGACCAGCCGCGCGGCCAACGGATGGATGCTATGAGACAGGCCGCGAGCGCGCAGAATTTCCGCCTGCGCCTCGGCGATGTGAGCAGCACGCTCGACCAGCTGGAGACATGGACGTCGAACGGAGCCACGCCTTTGAGTGGCCGGATGGACCTGGCCCGCGTCGGGATGTCCGGGCATTCCTTCGGCGCGGTGACCACGCAGGCGGTCAGCGGTCAGCGCTTCGGCTTGTTCGGGGCCTTCGGCCGCGATCCGAGGATCAGGGCCGCGATCATGTTCAGCCCGAGCAGCCCGCGCCGGGGCAGCGCGGATAACGCCTTCGGCCGGGTGGATATTCCGTGGATGTTGATGACGGGAACCAAGGACATCGCCGGGATCGGCGACGCGGACCTCGCCTCAAGGCTGGCGGTGTTCCCGAGCCTGCCGCCCGGCGGGAAGTATGAGTTGGTCCTCGAAGGTGCCGAGCACTCCGCTTTCACCGACCGGGCTCTGCCCGGGGAGAAAGGCCCGCGCAACCCGAACCACCACCGCGCCATCCTCGCCTTGAGCACGGCGTTCTGGGATGCGTGGCTGCGGGGGGATCAAGCGGCGAGAGAGTGGCTCGATGGTCCGGGGGCCCGGGCCGTGCTGGAGCCGCGGGACCGCTGGCAATTGAAATAGGAGTCCGGCGTTGTCAGTCCGCCGGGCGACCGGAGAGGAGGCGAGACGGGCCGAGCATGTTTGGCATGACGACCCGGCGGATGACCCGTTTGCCCCGGCCTAACCGGGGTGCCCGATTTCGGCGTCGAGGAACTTTCTCAACTCGCCCAAACCATCCTGGCGCTGCGCCGAGAGCGGGATGAGCGGGATACCCGGGAACTCCTGGGTAAAGCGCGGCAGATTCTCGTCCGCCCCGGGGAGGTCCATTTTGTTCGCCACCAGCGCCCATGGACGCCGGGCCAGGAGTGGATCGTAGAGCCCCAGCTCCTCGCGGATCTGTTTCACATCGTTCACCGGATCACGTCCCTCGCTACCCGCCGCATCCACGACGAGGAGCAGCGTGCGGCAGCGGACAATATGGCGGAGAAAATCGTGGCCGAGCCCGACATCCAGATGCGCCCCCTCAATCAAGCCGGGGATGTCAGCCACGGTGGCACGCCGGAATCCGGGGAAATCCATCACCCCAACCATCGGATGCAACGTGGTGAAAGGGTAGGCCGCGACTTTCGGATGCGCGGCGGAAAGGGCACCGAGCAGGGTGGATTTGCCGGCGTTGGGATAGCCGACCAGCCCGGCGTCGGCGATCATGCGGAGCTCGAGGAAAAACCAACCCTCCTCGCCCGGAGTGCCCTCGGTGTATTGCCGGGGCGCACGGTTGCGGGAGCTCTTGAAGTGGATGTTGCCGCGTCCACCACGACCTCCCTGACAAAGGAGAAACTCGGCTCCGGCCGTGTCGAGATCCACGAGCAGATCAAGTTGCTTCGGATCAATCTTCTGCCGGCGCGGCGCTTCCTCGCCCTCGGCCGCAATGATCAGGGGGTTGTGCGGGGGGACGTCGGGCAGGCGGTAAACCAGCGTGCCAACCGGCACGGGCACAATCTTGTCCGGCGCGGCCCGGCCATATTTCTGCTTGCCCATGCCATTGGCCCCGCTCTTGGCGCGGACGATGGGCTCGTAATAGAGCGTGACCAAGGTGTCCACCTGCGAATCCGCCCGCAGGATGATGCTCCCGCCGTCACCGCCGTCACCGCCATCCGGCCCGCCGCGGGGCACGAATTTCTCCCGCCGGAAACTGGAGCAGCCGTTGCCCCCGTCGCCGGCTTTGGCCGAGATGCGGATTTGGTCAACAAACATGGCGAAGGAAACCGCGCCCGAGGACGCGGGGGCAATTATTCGGGCTCCTCTTCCCCGCCGGACAGATCACCGCCGGCCTCCTTCGTGTCCTCGAGTTGCTTGAGGGCGTCGGAGGCGTCGTCCACCTCGTCGAGGACGTTCCGGCTGACGAGGATGGGGGCCTTCTGCTGGATGGCCATGGCGATGCAGTCGCTCGGGCGGGCATCGAGCTCGATGATCTTGCGCTGGTGCAGCTCGTTCTCGGCCGAAACGATGAGGCGGGCGTAAAAGGTGCTGTTCTTCACGTCGTTGATCACGGCCCGCTCAACCTTCGCCCCGAAGGCCGCCAGCACATGGGCCATCAGGTCGTGGGTCAGCGGCCGTTCCTTTTCCGTGCCGGCGAGGAACATGTTGATCGCGTGTCCGACCGTGCCATCCACGTAGATGACAAAGGTCTTCTCCTCGGTGCCAAGAAAAAGCGCGGCCCCGTTGGCCGTGGGCACCACGGCCTTGAGTTGCACGGGAACGACTTGCTGCTGAGGCATGGCCGCAAGCTACGCGCGACCGGCCCCATAAATCCAGTGGCAAAAACCACCAGCGACTCCGCGCTCGCCCCGGGCCGGCGATTGGACCAGCATGCAGGGACCATGGTGGTTAACATGCAGTCAGTTATTGAGTTTGTCGGCGGGCACTGGACCAACGCGATCGAGATCGGACTGCTCACCGTGCTGATCTACTATGGCTATCTCTATTTCCGCGGCACGCCCGGCGCGAAAATTCTCGTCGGCCTCGCCGTCGTTTTCATCAGCCTCACCCTCGCCTCGCAACTGCTCAACCTCCACGTCATTGGCTGGCTTCTGCGCAGCTTCTCCGTCTTCCTCGCCATCGCACTCGTCGTCATCTTCCAGCCGGAACTGCGCCGCGCCCTGACCGAGTTGGGCAGCCATCACTACTTCCGCTCCGGGTTGCAGAAAAAGGAGACGATCGACCTGCTGGTCGAAACGGTTTTTGACCTCGCCCGTCGGCAGTTCGGCGCGCTCATCGCGCTGGAACGCGAGATCAGCATCCGCCAGTTCGCCTCGACCGGGGTGGATCTCGACGCGGTTTTTTCCAAGGAACTCATCATGACAATTTTCCATCCCAAGACCGTGCTGCACGACGGCGGGGTCATCGTGCAGAATGATCGGATCACGGCGGCGGCCTGCATTTTTCCGCTGACCCAGCGCGAGGATCTCGATCGCAGCCTCGGCCTCCGGCACCGTGCCGGCATGGGCATAACCGAGGAATCCGACGCCATTGCCATACTTGTTTCGGAGGAGACCGGCCAAGTCTCCCTCTGCCATCGCGGGATCCTCGAGCGCAACCTCAATCTCGACCGCTTCCGCCGCCGCCTCAACCAACTCCTCCTCCTCGAGAAATATGAGACAGATTCTGCTGCACAATTGGAAAGTTAAGCTGACCTGCCTGCTACTTGCCTCGGTCGTCTGGTATGTCATCCAGCAGAACGTCAACCCGACCGGCGAGGGGCGGGTCCGCGGGCCGCTTTCCGGAACCCTGAGCAAATGAGCCGGCGCTATTTTGGCACTGACGGCATACGTGGCCGCGCCGGGGTGGAACCAATCACCCCCGACTTCGCGGAGAAACTCGGCCGCTCTCTTGCCCTCGTCCTCGACGCCCCGACCGCCCGGCCGGTCGTGGCCATCGGCCGTGACACCCGCGGCTCCGGTCCTGAGCTGGAACGTGCTTTGGCTGACGGCATCATTTCCGCCGGCGGCGACGTCGTTCTGCTCGGTGTTCTCCCCACGCCGGGCGTGGCGGCCATCGTCGTAGCCGACCGCCTGGCCGCCGGGGTGGTCATTTCCGCCTCGCACAACCCGGCGGCGGACAATGGCATCAAGTTTTTCTCCGGCGACGGGTTCAAATTGCCCGACGAAGCCGAGGCGACCATCGAAGCAGGTCTCAACGCCGCTGTCCCGCCGGGGACGGCTCTTGGCACGATCAGACATGCGACCGACGCCGGCGACCGCTACGTCGCCCGCGCCCTTTCCTCGCTGCCTCCGGGATTTTCCCTCCATGGGATGAAGATCGCCGTGGACTGCGCCAACGGCGCTTCCACCGAAACCACCCCGGCCGCCCTGCGCCAGCTTGGGGCCGATGCCGTGGCCTTTCACGTCGAACCGGACGGGACCAACATCAATCTGGGCTGCGGCAGCACCGAAGCGCACGAGATCAGCCGTCTGGTGCGTGAAACCGGCGCGCAAGCAGGTCTGGCCCATGACGGCGATGCCGACCGTCTGCTCCTCTGCGATGAAACCGGCGACCCGCTCGATGGCGACGAACTGCTCGCCATGGCCGCACTGGAAATGCTGCGTCGCGGCGAACTGGCCGGGCAAACCCTCGTGGCCACCGTAATGAGCAACCTCGGCCTCGACGAGGTCATGGAAAGGGCCGGCGGGCGCGTCGTCCGCACCGGGGTGGGCGATCGCTATGTGCTCGAAGCCATGCGGGCGGGTGGATTCAACCTCGGCGGAGAGCAAAGCGGGCACATGATTTTTGCCCGCCACGCCACCACCGGAGACGGGTTGGTTTCCGCGCTGCAGATCTTTCGCCTCATGGCCGAGACCGGACGGCCGCTCAGCGAACTCCGCCGCGTTCTGCACAAATACCCGCAGGCCCAGCGCAGCCTGGCCGTCCAAGCCAAGCCGGCGCTGATCGAACTGCCTGCCGTCCAAGCCGCGATCAGCGCCGCCGGGCAGGCCCTCGGCGCGCGAGGACGTGTCCTCGTGCGCTACAGCGGCACGGAACCCAAGCTGCGCATCCTCCTGGAGGGACGCGAGGCTGCGCTTTTGGAGAGGCACGCCGATCTCATCGCCGAGGAGGC
This sequence comes from Chthoniobacterales bacterium, assembly GCA_049315725.1. GTDB lineage: Bacteria > Verrucomicrobiota > Verrucomicrobiia > Chthoniobacterales > JACTMZ01 > JACTMZ01. Next base: position 6,642 of record JBMOJP010000055.1, read on the forward strand.
GCGTGGCGCCATCGGCGCTTAGTCGTTTCAGATTTTCTGCCGCCGGAAGCGTGGCATCGGCATCCTGCCGATGAACCCCTTCCATCATCGGCTGGAAGCCGATGCCACCCCGGAACACCAATCCCGATAGGCGATGACCCGGCGACCAACCGCGGCCTCCCGCGCCAGGCGCAAAGCCTGCGCGCGAATTTTTGCATGATTCCAATCCGGCGGATGCAACCCGAGCCGGGCCAGAGGATTCGACTGCAAACGTCGAGCCAGCCATGCATTCCACCCGAGGCTGATCGTGCGTCGCCATCCGCTGCGGACGCTGTAAACCAGCGACTGTGAAGCGGTCCAAGCCCCCGTGCGCAAATCGAGAAATCCCCCGAGCCGCGTCGTGTAGGCAAACCCCTCATCAAGGGCCGCTCGCTCGGCCTCCGCACCGAGCAGCCAGGCCGGGGCAATGAACCCCTGCAAGTCGAAGCCCGCGCCCTCGAGCATCTGGCGCCCCAGCCGCAACCGCCGCGCCGCCTCGTCATAACCCAGATCATAGAACTCCCCCTCGCCCGCCGTGTATTGCTCGGTGATGAGTTTTTGCCGCCATCCGGCATCGGGCTGCGGTTCTCTTTGATGATAATATCCATGCAGCACAACCTCATGGCCGCCAGCCTGCTTTTCGCGCAGCCACGAGACAAAATCCGCGTCCTGATCGACCGCCCCACGGTGGTGATGGTCGGGCACGACCAGAAGGGACGTGACCCCGACACCCGCCAGCGCCAGATCGGCCAGCATGGTTTCCGTCGCCCGGCGCGTCGGCGGGCTGACATCATGCACCGAGACGGCCAGAGCCCGGCCGGACGACGCAATCATTTGATCTTCCCCTCTCCCATGCTAAAGGTTCAGTCTCCTACTTCCTGTGTCGCAAAACGATCCCAATCAGCCCAATGACCGCCGCCCTCGTGGCGGCGACCCGGACCCGCAATTCAACTGGCGCGGCCTCCTGCTTTTTGCCGTGGCCTTCGCCCTCATCGGTGGTGCCTTCATTTTTCGCGGGGGCAATCTGGCCCAGGTGGACGAACTGAGCTATCCGAAATTCACCGAGTTGCTGGCGGAGGGCAAAATTGTTTCCACGGCCGAGCGTCCGGTTGAACTCGTCGTCGAGGAGGGACGAAACACCCAAACCCTGGGTGGCTATTACCGCAAGATGGTGACGGTGCCCCCGGCGGCCGAACCCGAGGAGCGCATGGTGCAATTCAAGACGTCCGTCTTCATGCCCTTCAACGGCGCGACCCTCGAACAGCAACTGGCCAAAGCCGGCATCACCCCGGCCGTGCGCGCCGAGTCGAACCTGCTCGCCACCACCCTCATAGGATTCCTGCCCATCCTGATTTTCCTCGTCCTCCTCTACTTCATCTTCCGCTCCCAGATCAAGATGGCCGGGCGTGGGGCCATGAGTTTCGGCAAGAGCAAGGCGCGCATGATGGCGCGGGAGAAAAACAAAACCACCTTCAAAGACGTGGCCGGCGTCGAGGAGGCCAAGGAGGAAGTCTCCGAACTCGTTGACTTCCTCAAGGACCCGAAAAAATTCCAGAAACTCGGCGGCCGCATTCCCAAGGGCGTCCTCATGGTCGGCCCTCCGGGCACCGGCAAGACGCTCCTCGCCCGGGCCATCGCGGGCGAGGCCGACGTGCCCTTTTTCAGCATCAGCGGCTCGGACTTCGTCGAAATGTTCGTCGGCGTCGGCGCCTCGCGCGTCCGCGACATGTTCGAGCAGGGCAAGAAAAGCGCGCCCTGCCTGATTTTCATCGACGAGATCGACGCGGTCGGGCGTCACCGCGGACATGGGATGGGTGGCGGACACGACGAACGCGAGCAGACGCTCAACGCGCTCCTCGTCGAGATGGACGGCTTCGATGCCCAAGATGGCGTGATCATCATCGCCGCGACGAACCGCCCGGATGTTCTCGACCCCGCCCTGCTCCGCCCCGGACGCTTTGACCGTCAGGTCACGGTCAACCTGCCCGACGTGCGCGGACGCGAGGAAATCCTCCGGGTCCACATCAAAAAGGTGAAAGTGGCCGAGGCGGTTGACCTCGCCATCATCGCCCGCGGCACCCCGGGCTATTCCGGAGCGGAGCTGGCCAACGTGATCAACGAAGCCGCCCTGCTCGCCGCCCGCCGCGGACTCAAGGCCATCAGCATGCGCGAACTCGAGGAGGCCCGCGACAAGGTCCGCTGGGGCAAGGAACGCCGCAGCATGGCCATCAGCGAGAAGGAAAAGGAGGTCACCGCCTACCATGAGGCCGGCCACGCCCTTCTGCTCGAACTCCTCGAGCACACCGCCCCGTTGCACAAGGTCACCATCATCCCCCGCGGCCCGTCCCTTGGCTCGACCATGTGGCTGCCGGAAGAGGATAAATACAACACCCGACGCAAGGAATTGCTCGACCACCTCGTCGTCATCATGGGCGGCCGTGTGGCCGAGGATATCGTTTTCGGCGACGTGACCAGCGGGGCGCGCGGCGACATCAAGCAAGCCACCAGCATCGCCCGCAAAATGGTCTGCCAGTGGGGCATGAGCGAAAAGATGGGCATGATCGAATACGGCGAGGGCGACGAACCCCTCTTCCTCGCCCGTGATATGGGCCGCATGCGCGATTACAGCGAATCCACTGCGCAAGCCATCGACCAGGAGGTCAAGAGTCTGATCGACGAGGCCTACAGCCGCGCCAAGATGCTGCTCCTGGCTGAACGCCTGAAGCTCGACCTGATCGCCCGCGCCCTGCTCGAATTCGAGACCCTCGAAGGCTCGCAGATCCGCGACCTGATCGCGCTCGGCGAGATGAAGGATCCGCCACACCGTGACCCGCCCCCGCCGCCCATCCCGGTCGCCGCAGCTACCAGCCCGACGGCCAAAAAAGACGACGGAGAGTTCCCGGGTGACCTCGCCCCGCTTCCCGCCTAGTGGCAGCGGTCTTACGACCGTGACTATGGCGCGAACGGGAACTCAAGCTGGTCCGGGCTGACCAGGGACCAGGCCTCGATCCCGCGGGCTCGCAGGTCGCGGGCAAAGTCGGCCGCGTAGCCATGCAGGGTCAACACACGGCGCGGCGCGACCAGCTCGACGTAGCGCAGCAGGTCGTCGTAACCCGCGTGGTCGCTCAGGGGGAAGACGGCATCGCAGCGATAACGATGCACCGCGCCGGATGACAACGCCCAGCCGGTCACCATGCCGACGCGGCGGTTTCGGATCCTTTGCATCGCGTCGGACGCCCGAACATTTGGAGGAAAGATGAGCACGTGGCCGCCCACATTTCCGGCCTCATAATCGGCAAAGGCCGGCAGATCCGGGAGAAACCCGCGATAGATCCGCGTCATCTTTGCCGCCGCCCCGTGCAGCATGGGTGAAAGTCCCGCCGCCGCCACCGCGCAAAGAACTTCCTGCGCCTTGCCCAAGGAGTAAGCCAGCAGCACGGGCACCGCACCATCGGCCAGCGCCTCGCGGCAGAACCTGACCATGTCGGCGCACACGACTTCGGTGGGCGGAAAAACAAACTCCGGCCGGCCGAAAGTTGTCTCCATCACGAGGGTGTCCGCCGGGCGCCACGCGAGCGGCTCACAGGATGGTCCCGGCCGCAGCTTGAAATCCCCGGTGTAGAGCAGACTCCCGGTGTCGCTCTCCACGTGCAATTGGGCCGAGCCCAGGACATGCCCGGCCGGCAGCAGGGTCAGCCGCGCCCCCCGCATTTCGCGGGACAGGCCGAACTCGAACACATGTTCGCAGGGCGACGGGCCGAGCCGGGCGCGCATCAGCTGCGCAGTCGGCGCGGAAAGAATGGTCTGGCCGTGCCGCCCCGCATGATCGCTGTGCGCGTGGGAAACGAAGGCGAAATCACGCCGACCCGACGGATCGAGCCAGAGATCAAGCGACGGCAGGTGAATCCCGCGGCGGTGGACCAACTCGATCACGCGAGGCCTCCCCCGCGATAAACCTGCTGGAAGTCTTGGGTCATGGACCTACTATGCAGGGCGGTCGGCGACAAAGCCGACCCGATTATGTCCGTTCCGCAAAGCACCATCGCGATCATTTACGATTACGATCAGACCCTGATCCCGAATTATATGCAGGAGGAGGCGATCTTTCCGCATTTCGGCATCGACGGCCGGCAATTCTGGCAGCGCTGCGGTGAGTTGGTCGAGAAACACGGCTACGAACACGAACTGGCCTACATGAAGGCCCTGCTCGACTACCTTGAGCCCGACCGCCCGACCAACCAGCAACTAAGGGAACTCGGAGCCAAGCTAAGCTTTTTCCCCGGTCTCCCGGAAATGTTCGAGGAGTTCCGCTCCGGCATCCTCAGCCCCGAGCACGACGCCCACGGCATCACGCTGGAGCATTACATCGTCAGCTCCGGCATCAAGGAGCTGATCGTCGGCAGCCGTATCGAGCCCTACGTGCGGAAGATTTTCGGCTGCGAATATGCCGAGGACGCGGACGGCCATATTTCCTTCCCCAAACGCGTGATCAGCCACACGCAGAAGACGCAGTTTCTCTTCCGCATCAACAAGGGAATGCTCGACCTCTCGCAGGACGTGAACGATCACATGCCGGCGGAGCTGCGGCCGATTCCCTTCCAGAACATGATCTACGTGGGAGACGGGCCGACCGATGTGCCCTGCTTCACGGTGATGAGGCAAACCGGCGGACGCGCCATCGCGGTTTACAATCCGACGGACGCGACCCGCGCGAGCTTCAAGAAGTGCTACCAGCTCACGGCCCATGCCGACCGCGTGCGTCACATCGCCCCGGCCGATTACCGTCCCGGCAGCCACCTGCGCCTCATCATCGAGGAAATGGTCACCGAGATCGCGGACGATATCATCAAACATCGGCGCACCGACCTCGAAGCCGCCACCATCCGCGCGCCCAAGCACTGACGAGGCCCGGGCTCGGGTCAGGGCTGGATCAGGACACCCAAGGCCCGGCCGAGAAGAACCCAGTCTTGGTGTCCCCGTTCCGCCACCCAGCGCAGAACGCCCAGATCCAGTTCCTCGTATTGGTGCACAGCCACGTTGCGAAATCCGGCCATTCCGCGCAGTGACTTCATCAGGGCCGCGTCGATCATCCCGGCGCGCTCGAGCAGGACAAAGGCCTCCGCAGTGCTCTGCGGAACCCCCAGGTGTTTCTCCGCCACCACATGCATGGCCATGTCGATCGAGGCCTGGCAGGCGCGCTCGATATTGAGGGTCAGAGCATCAAGCCGGGTGAAGTTGTCCAGACGGGGACAAGCCTCCAACTCTTCCTGGATGCGCCGGACGCAGCGTTCGATGATCGCGGCCTTGTTGAGCAGGATGTCGTCAGGCGGCGTAGGCACGGAGCACTTCCTTTCGGACTTCCTGCAACTCGGCATACATGGAGAGAACCGACATGGCAAAGCGCGCCGTGGCCGTGTGGTTGCGCTCGAAAAAAAGCCGGCCGCCGACCACGGCCTCCTTGGCGTAAACCAGATTGGACGTGGAGAGCACCCCGACGTCCACCTCGCGCGCGAAAATATTTTCCAGACGGGCGGCAAGGTCGAGACGGTCTTGGGCGGGAAAAACTGCCCCGCGGACAGGGAGCACCGCGACATCAATGTCACTATCGTTCCGCAGCCTTCCGCCCACCACCGAGCCCAACAGGTAGGCGGAGGCGATTTGCGCCTGGCCCGCGAGAACATGGCTGGCCAGTTCCAACTGCGCGTCACTCAGGCTGTGTTTGTCTTCGGCCATGGCTGACCTAGCTTATGAGCCCACGAACTCTATGCAAGCCGCACCCGACCGACTGCAGCGCAACCTGCCGCTGTTCATCGCTTTCCGCGTTCTCTTCAACGCGCGCTTTTACTATCCGGTCATCGGCGTCCTCTTCCTTGACCTCGGGCTAACCCTGGAGCAATACGCGCTGCTCAACGTCGTCTGGGCCGTGGTCATTCTCGTGCTGGAAATCCCGAGCGGCGCGCTGGCCGATGTCATCGGCCGCAAGCGGTTGGTTGTGGTGGCGGCCGGTCTGATGGTCGCCGAGATCGCGGTGTTTGCCTTCGCTCCGCGGGGGGCCTGGCTCTTTCCCCTCCTCGTGATCAACCGTATTCTCAGCGGCGCGGCCGAGGCCTGCGCGAGCGGCGCCGACGAGGCCCTGGCCTACGACTCGTTGCCGGCCGATGATCGCGAAACGGCGTGGCCGCGCGTCCTTGAATCCCTCATGCGCTGGAAATCCGGCGGGTTTTTTCTCGCCATGGTCAGCGGTGCGGCACTCTTTGATCAAAGTCTCATGGCCTGGCTGACCGGCTGGACCGGATGGGTTCCCGCGGTCGGCGCCACCGTGCGCTGGCCGGTCTACGCGACCCTCGGCACCGCGCTGGCCTGCCTCGGTGTCTCTCTCAGCTTCCGCGAACCTCCGACCCATGCCGCCCGCGGTCCGCAGAGCATCGGCCGTGCGTGGCAAAACGTGGTGGAGGGATCTCTCCACGTCTTCACCTCGCGGCGGATTCTTTTGCTCATGCTCGCCGCGTTGCTTTGCGATAGTTTTGTCCGCGTTTTCCTCACCTTCGCCAGCAACTACTACCGGCTCATCGAACTGCCCGAGTTCGTCAACGGCGTGCTCGGGTCCGCGTTGGCTTTGCTTGGTTTTGCCACCGCGCCGATCGCCCGCCGGATGACCGCGCGGTTCGGCGTGGTGACCAACTTCACCGCTGTGGCCGCCCTGGTCCTGGTCGGATTGGTCGGCACAGCTCTGGCCTGGCCGCTCTGGGGCGCGTGGGTCGTCGTTCCGCTTGGCCTCGCCATGTCCGCGTTGCAGTTTTTCACCTCCAGCTACCTCAACCTTTGGACCGATTCGCAGGTCCGCGCCACCGTGCTGAGTTTTCGCGGCGTGGCCTTCAATCTCGGCTATGCGGCGGCCGGACTGCTCTTCGCCCAACTGACCAACCACCTGCGCAGCACGCATCCGGGCACGGACGAGAACGGCATTTTCGCCCTGACCCTTCCCTGGCTGCCCTCGGCTTTCCTCGCCTGTGGTATCCTCCTCTGGCTGGCGCTGAAATGGACGAGGCCCCGGCGCGCGTGAGGAAGAATTTTTCGCTTGTGCGGGTCTGGCGCGCAGCATGGTTAATCGCAGTATTCGCCGGCACGACTCTCGGCCAGTCCGCGGAGAATTTCGCCTGGCTGCGATGGGATCACGCGACGGGCGACATTTGGTCCCAAGGCGGACTTGGAGAAAGCCCTCGGCTGGCGCGGCGGTTCATTTCGCACGACCTGGCTCTGGAACGCCGGTGACCAGCCTTCGGTCTCTCTCGTCGGCAGCAATTTTGGCATCAGCGGAATCGAATACAACGTCGGGCCGGCAATGCCGCTCGAACTGGTTTTCGAAGCCACCTATCAGGCCCAGATCACGCCGTGGCTCACCCGGCAGCCCGACCTCCAGTTCATCCTTCAACCGGGGGGATCGCACGGAACTTGGCAACGCCCTTGTCACCGGCCTTTGTGCGTCGATGGATTTCTGACATTGTGGTCACCCGCGCCGAGGCCGAGAATCGGAGCGTCCTCACCCTATGCCAGCCGACCAACTCATTAAAAAGGCCCGCAAGCTTTCGCAGCCCTTTCGCGTGACCAACGGGAAAAAATTCCGCCTGAAGGACTGCGATCCGGGGGACACGCTCGATTTCACCGAGGAGGACAAGCCGCGGGCTAAGGAGGCTCTGGCCAACGGCATCGAAACGCTGGCCGGGTTGCAGGACAAGCTTTACGCCCAGGACCAATGGGCCGTGCTCCTCATTTTTCAGGCGATGGATGCCGCGGGCAAGGATGGCGCGATCAAGCATGTCATGTCCGGAATCAACCCGCAGGGCTGCGAGGTGCACTCTTTCAAAGCACCGACCAGCGAGGAACTCGACCACGATTACCTGTGGCGTTGCTCGAAGCGCGTGCCCGAGCGCGGGCGCATCGGCATCTTCAACCGCAGCTACTACGAGGAAGTCCTCGTCGTGCGCGTGCACCCGCAGATCCTGCAGAAACAAAAAATCCCGCGCGAGCTCCTGACCAAGCGCATCTGGGACGAACGCCACGAGGATATCCGCGATTTCGAACGCTACCTCAACCGCAACGGCGTGCTCGTGCGGAAATTTTTCCTCAATGTCTCGAAGGAGGAGCAGAAAAAGCGCTTTCTCGAACGCATCGACAACCCGGAGAAGAACTGGAAATTCTCCACCGCCGACTCGCACGAGCGCAAACACTGGAACGACTATCAGCGGGCCTACGAGGACATGATCCGCGCCACCGCCACGGAAGATGCGCCGTGGTATGTCGTCCCGGCGGACCACAAATGGTTCAGCCGCCTCGTCGTCGCCGCCGCGGTCATCGACGCTCTGTCTTCTCTGGATTTGGCCTACCCGAAGGTCGATGCGGCCCAACTGAAGGAATTGGCCGAGGCCAAGGATGAATTGCTGGCCGAGTGAGACTGATCACGAAAAGTTTCTGGACTTCCGGCAAAGTGGATCGCGCTCCCAAAACCGGACTCCGGGCGCGAATCCAGCGAGCCGTCGGCGGGGACACGCGGCCCACGTGTATGTTTTTCAGAGAGCGGACGAGCGGGCCGCCCGTTCCTACCTTGCGAGGTAAAGTCCACAACCTTTTCGGGGTTGGTATAAAATATGCGCCGCGTCCAAGTTCTTTTGACCAAACAACCTGGCGCGGCCGACCGGGCAAACTGGAAAAACCAAAGTGGTTTTTCCCATTTCCGACGGGGTTAACCCCGATAGGCCTGATGACATCAGGCCGTATCGGCGCCTTGAGCGGATATTTCATGACCAGCATGAAATATCCGGGTCAAAGCGTTTTCGATACCAGTCTTTACGCGGTCTCGTTTGTTCCATCGGGGTTTTGACTACGTGGCATCGGTCCCGCAGCCGCGGGACCGATGATGTCCAGTGATCACGGGCAAGATGCCCGTGCCACTTTTCTGCAAAACCACGGTAGCGCCTGTAAAGAGCTCCGCCGAAAACGCTCTAGCCCGGTTAATCGCCGATAACTTTGACCAGCACGCGCTTGCGGGCTGCGCCATAACTCACGGCGAGCTTTGTTGCTTCAAGTAGGCATCGACGGCCTGATCCCAGCCGTTTGGCGGGATCGTTCCCGGCTCCAATGCGATGTACGTTCGGAGGATTTCTTCGGCTCCTCCTGCCATGGGATGAGCGGCGTTGCGCAAGGTCTTGGCCAACAAAGGCAACTTGATCGTGTCGGGGCGATTGAGCAGGTCGCTGAAAATGGTTTCGGTCACCGCTTGGGGAGTCTGCGCGTTCAGGTAGATTTCCCCGAGCAAGCCGAACTGTTCGTCCCCGCAGAGATTCACCGCATGGGCGGCATATTGCTCTTGGGCCTCGGGCGGAAGTTGGAGCATGGATGAAACCAGGCCGCGGACCGTGGTCGCATTATCGGTTTCGGCGGTGAGCAGTTGGTCGAGGCGGTCCTCCCATGCCACTACGGGCGCAGGTGCGGAGGCCAACCCGAGGGGACCGGAGGAAGTCGCGGTGATGGCAGAGCCGGGGTCGGCAGAGGTGATGGCAGCCGCTGCAGCGGCGCTTGCTTGGCGGGGAACAGTCGCTTTTGCGGGCGGCGGGGGTGAAGGCAGCAAAAGGAAGACCAACAATACTGCGACAGCGGCTAGGACCAGCGCAATAGTGGCAACTTTTTGATTCATGGCGAAACTACCCGTCCAGCAGACAAGCTCTTGGCAACTTCACGGTCCACGGAGCGAGCAGTCAAACCGCTCGAAATACCAGACTCCGGGGCCCGGTTGTTCAAGGTTGGACGGTAAAGCTCTACTTCCCGTTGGCGGCGTTCATGGCTTGCGTTGCCTCCTGAACCGCGGTCACCGGGTTGACTCCATTGTTGAGCACTTTGTTGATGGCAATGCCGAACGGACCCCAGTAGTTGCCGAACTCCGTCGACTGCGGACGCGGGAAACCCGCCGCCGCCGCATCGGCGAAGGTCTGAACACGCTCACTGGCAGGCTGCACACCGAGGGTCACCATCGGACTGCGGGC
>JBMOJP010000056.1:0-16640 GCA_049315725.1 Chthoniobacterales bacterium
TTTACTTAAGAAGGTTTTATCCGCAGATTCACGCAGATGAGCGCAGATTAAAAAAGTGCAACAGTCTTTTTGTCGGCTAGTTATAGATTATATCTGCGAAAATCTGCGGCCCTCTGCGGATTAATCTTTTCTGCTCAAGCAACATTATAGGGCGGGACGCCTGTGCTCCCTGGAAAACCCGCGCAAGAACAACCTTGGAGCGCGAGGGTTTGCATCGTCGCGGCTAAGAATCGTCGAAGCCGAGCAGGCGGAACACCCCGTCTTTGTCGCGGTAGAAGCCACGCATCCTCGGCGCGTCCCCGGTCATATTGTGCATCGTGCGGGCGAGCCAGTTCTGCTGCGCCGCGGCATGCTCGGCCCGCAGGCTGCCGTTCCTTCGGTTCACCAAGTCAAAGGGCTGGGTGACTTTGGCATAGGCCCTGTCGCTCAGCCTCGCGCCCTCCAAGCGGTCGGCCTCGTAGACCGAAAGCCACCATCCGCCGTAGGCATCCGGGGCACTCGGCGGTGTGATCTCGAAGACCAAGTTGCCGGCTCTCACGGTTCCGCCGGCCAGGTTGACCGCGTAGAGCGCGCGGAGCTCCTCGCGGCTGTGCAGATGTCCGGCCAGAAACTCGCGGAGAATTCGCTGCTGCCGGGTTGTGAAGGAGTTCCGACCGTAGATACCAAACTCAAGGCCGACTGGATCCTCCGGGTCGCCGAGAACATTCAACTCGCCGCGGTCGTTGAAGCGAAAAGACATATAGGGAATGTTGCGGAAAACGCCGTTGTCCACCGTGGTGGCCGGAATCATGACGAAGCTCTTAATTGTGTCATGGTTGCGGAAATCATGCACGATGGCCCGCCACTGCGGCAGCCGGCCTTTCCGGGTCACGTTGGAAAACGCCATGCCGCCGTCCGGGGCGTCATGGATGCGGCGGATCGAAGACTTTGGAATCTCGACCTCGGTCTTCTCCGTCTGGATCAGCACGGAGGTGGCCGAGTTCCGCAGAATGAGGCCGCGGATGCTGCTCCCGTCATTCATCTCGAGCCGGTCGGGCATCGTTTCCGGAACCGAGGCCCGGCCCAGCCCGGTCAACCAAAGCGCGAAGGCGACCGCGAGGACGGGGACATGGCGCGTTGCGATCACGAGGGCACTAAACTAACATCCGCCCCATGTGGCAAGTCACCCGTCCGCTCTGGCTCTGCCTTTTCCTCCTGTTTTCCGGTTGCGTGACGCCGCCGCGGCCCTACGTGGCTCCGGCCGATGCCATGGTGAAGAGGGTGCTGCCGAAGAAACCGTTCTGGTGGGGCGCCTCCACCGCCAGCTACCAAAACGAGGACCGCGGGGTGGCACCGGGGTCACCCATGTATTTCCAGACGGACTGGGATGTTTACGCGAAGGAGGGCGGCGCCCCGCCCCGCGGAGAGGATGCGGTTTTTTCCTGGAGTCGCTTCGATCTTGATCTCGCCGCGCTCAAACGTCTGGGCGTCTCCCACTTTCGTTTCGGCGTGGAATGGGCGCGCATCGAGCCGCGGCCCGGGGTGATCAACGAGGCGGCCCTCGCGCAATATGTTCGCATGGCCCGCGACTTGCGCGCGGCTGGCATCGAACCGGTCGTCACCCTCTGGCATTTCACCTTCCCCGACTGGCTCTACGACACGCACGCGAAGGCCCGCTCGAATTTCCTTCATCCGGACGCCCTCGTCGCCTGGCGTGCTCATGTCGAGCGGGTGGCTCGGGCGATGAAGCCCTACGTTCGCATCTACGTGCCGCAAAACGAGCCCAACGGGGCCTTGCAACTCGGGTGGATCGCCGGGCACTGGCCGCCCGGTTTGCTCCTGCATCCTTTCGCCTACAAGCGCGCCATGCGCGTCGCCGCCGACATGTTCCGCGACGCCGCCGCGATCGTGCGGAGGGAACGGACTGATGCCATCATCATGGGTGTTTATTCCCTGCCCGACTGGCGCCGCAATGTCCTCCAGGATCCGACCGCCTTCATCCACAACATTGTCCAGCGTCAGAACTTCGACCACCTCGACATGGTGGCGGACACGATGGATGTCATCGGCGTGAACTACTACTACGCGCAGGACGCGAGCATCCCGCGCTTCCTCAGCCGCGGCCACGGCGAAATGTCCTCCGAATACACCCAGCTCGGATGGGAAATCGTGCCCGAAGGGCTCTACAATATCCTCACCACGGTGAGCAAGCGCTACGGCAAGCCCATCGTCATCTCGGAGAACGGCCTCGGCACCCAGAGCGAGCAAAAGCGCATCCGCTACATCCGCGAACACATCGCGCAAATGCGCCGCGCGATGAATGAAGGTGTTGATGTGCGCGGCTACTTTCCGTGGACTTTGGTGGACAACTACGAGTGGAAGGAAGGCTGGCACGGCACGTTCGGCCTCTTCTCTTACGATCGCAAAACGAAGGAACGCATCCTCGAACCCACCGGCCGCTGGTTTTCCGAATACATAAAACTTCACCGCGAGCCCTGAGGATTCGTCGGCCGCCGCGTTCGCCGTCGGCGTCTCGGACGTGCCTCATGGGTGCCCCGATGGTCTTGCTCGACGCGGCTTGCATCTGGATCGCGTGGAGGATGGAGCGGCGCGAGACAGCCGAGCTCACCAGACACGACGAAGATCGTAACGATCAAACACCGGATCCCGACTGATCATCTCGAGTCCGTGCTGCCGTGCCTGGATAGGGGGCCAATGGGGTCGGTCATGGGATGTTGTAATCTCCAGGCAAGTCCGTCGGTTCCACTCGGGGCCATCGTCGCGCTCCATGATGGGCGGTGGGCCCGAGGGCCACTCGTCCAACCGGCCCAAGGAAAATTGCGTTGCCAAGGAATGGATGCTGGCGGGATGCTCGCGGCTGCATGAGCCACGGGACCGAGCAAGAGACCACAATTTGGCCTGAACCGCGGGTCTTGGTGACTTGTCTGGCCGTTCTCCTCTTCGGGTCTGCGGCTGTGCTTTGGCGTGGCCCGGCCCCGGTGGCCGAGGTGCGTGTGGTTCTGGCGCCGGAGCCCGCCGCGGTGGTGCAGCCCGAATGAGTGTGCCGATCGAAACGCTGCATCTGCGGCGGGTGTTCGGCGCGCGGATGGCGCTCGATGATGTGAGTTTCGCCGTGGCCGAGGGGGAGATTTTTGGGTTGCTCGGTCCGAACGGCGGGGGCAAGACCACGCTGTTCCGCGTGCTCACCACCTTGCTGCCGCCCAGCGGTGGCACGGCCCGGGTTGGCGGCCAGGATGTCGTCACGGCGGCTGCTTCCGTGCGCCAGGTTCTCGGGGTGGTCTTCCAATCGCCCAGCCTCGATCCGCATCTCACCGTGGCGGAAAATCTGCGCTACGGGGGCAATCTTTACGGACTGCGTGGAGCGGAACTCGAGGACCGCGGGCGCGAGATGGCGGCCGCGTTGCGGATCGAGGACCGGCTGAATGACCGGGTCAAGTCGCTCTCCGGAGGTTTGCAACGGCGGGCGGAAATCGCCAAGAGCCTCCTGCCCCACCCGCGCGTGCTCCTGCTGGACGAACCGTCCACCGGGCTTGATCCCGTGGCCCGGGTCGATCTTTGGAGTATTCTTGAGGAGGTGCGCGGGAGGTTGGGCATGACCATTGTCCTGACGACCCATTTGATGGATGAAGCGGAACGCTGCGATCGGGTGGCCATCCTGCACCGCGGGCAATTGCTGGCCTGCGACACGCCGTCCGCCTTGTGCGCCACGATCGGGGCCGATGTGCTCACGCTGACCGGGCGCGAGCCGGACCGCATGGCGGAGATGTTGCAGGCGACCTTCGGCTGGGCCGTCGCGGTGCATGATGGCTCGGTCCGGGTGGAAATTCCGCGGGCTCATGAACAGGTGGCGCGCATTATTGAGGCGTTGCCGGGCCAGGTGCTTTCGGTCACCGCCGGACGCCCCACCCTGGAGGATGTGTTTGTGCGCATGACCGGGGAGCGTTTGGGCGGGCCATTCTTCGAGGGAGGCGAGGCGTGATGAAGAATGAAACGAACCCGCCAGGCCGCACGTTTCTCTGGCTTCCGGCTCTCGCGCTGTGGCACCGGGAGATCGTGCGGTTTCTCCGCCAGCGCAACCGCATCGTTGGTGCGCTGGCCACGCCGCTGGTTTTTTGGCTTCTCATCGGCTCGGGCGCGGGCCCGGGGTTTCGCCTGCCCGGGCAGCCGGCCGACCTGACGTATCTGGCCTACTTTTTCCCCGGCACGGTCATGTTGATTCTGCTCTTCACTGCGATCTTCTCGACCATCTCGGTCATCGAGGACCGGCGGGAAGGATTTTTGCAGGGTGTGCTCGTCGCGCCGGTCGCGCCGGAGGCGATCGTCCTGGGAAAATTTCTTGGCGGGATGACGCTGGCGTCCGGGCAGGCGCTGCTCTTTTGTCTCGCGGCGCCGCTGGCCGGGCTGCCCATGGACGTCGGGGTGCTACTGCGCTTGATTCCCGCCTTGTTGGTCGTGGGCTTTGGGCTGGTGGGGCTTGGTTTTCTCCTGGCCTGGCCGCTCGAATCCACCCAGGGGTTTCACGCCATCATGAATATCTTTCTCATGCCCCTCTGGCTGCTCTCGGGTTCTTTGTTTCCTGCCGCAGCTGATTCGTGGGTGCGCTATGTGGTGTTGGTTAATCCGCTGGCCTATGGCACCGCGGCGGTGCGGCGGGCTTTTTATGGCGATGGGGCGTCCTTCGGTGCGCTGCCCGCTTATGGCCCGGCCCTGGCCATCTCGGCGCTTTTCGGGGTGCTCGTGTTTGCGCTTTCCGTCTGGATGGTCCGGCGGCGGCGCGGGGATGCCTGAACGATGCGGGCCTCGCTTAAAGCAACAGCGGTGCAAACCCTGGTGGCGCTGGCCTTGGTTGCAGCCTTGATCTGGCTGGCGCGGTCGGCGCCCTTCCTTGGCGCGGTCGAGCAAACCGAGGACGTCGTGCAGCGTTGGGGCGCCTTCAGCGTGCTGGTTTATCCGCTCCTCGTCATGCTGGCCACGGTGCTTTTCCTGCCGGGCGGAATCCTCAGCCTGGGCGGAGGATTTTTCTTCGGCTTGTGGTGGGGGACGTTGCTGGTCCTCGTTGGGAACCTGCTTGGTGCGGCGGTGGCGTTTTTCGTCGGCCGCAAGCTGGGCCGGCGTTTTGTGCGGAAAAAGATCCTCCGTGAGCCGCGTTGGGCGGCGTTGGACGGAGCCATTGCCCGGCATGGGCCGCGCATCATTTTTTTCAGCCAGCTCAATCCTCTCTTCCCCACCAGCCTGTTCAATTATCTCTACGGTATCACCAAGGTGACGTTTTGGAATTGTCTCAAGTGGGTGGCACTCGGGCGGTTGCCGGGCGTGTTTCTTTACTGCTACCTCGGCACGCTCGGGCAGTTGGGTATTCGGATCATGCGCGGTGAGTCGGAGCCCGGATGGACCGAGTATTTTCTCTGGGGTGGGGGGCTGGTCCTGACCGTGGGGGTGGCCGCCGTGCTCGGGCACACGGCCAGCAAGGTCATCGAGGAATACCGTCGCCTGGCCCCGCCCGACGAGGAGGAGGACGATTGAAGGGGTTGTTGCCGGGCGGTGCTTGGGTTAGGTTCCGCGACCTTATGCCCTGCCTGCCCATGATGACTCTGCCCGCGGCCAAAGCCGACCGGTTGGAATGACTGACGTGGTCTTGAGGCGATGGGCTGCGGGCCTGCTCGTGGCGGTGCTGATCATCAGCACGGCCGGGCCGGTGCTGGCCGCTTCCGCATGGAAAATTCAGCGGCTCAATGGCCGTGATTATCTGCCCGTCAGGCAACTCGGCACTTTCTACCGCATGCAGGTGCTGCCGCGCGGCGACAGCGGGGTGACGCTGGTCTCGGAGGGGCGGCGAATGGATTTCGTCAAGGGCTCCCGGGAGGCGCGTATTGACGGGGTCAAACAATGGCTGTCCTTCCCGGTCTTCTTTTTCGCGGGGCAGTTCTATGTCTCGCGGATGGATCTATCCAAAACGCTCGATCCGCTGATGCGTCCGCAAAAGATTCCCGGGCTCAAGCCGATCCACACCGTGGTGCTTGATCCCGGACACGGGGCGCACGATCGCGGCGCGGTCAATCGCCTGGGGTCGGAGAAAAATTACAACCTCGATCTCACGCGGCGCATCCGCACCTACCTGCAGAAGGCCGGTCTGCGGGTGGTCATCACGCGCAGCCGCGACGAGTTCATTCCGCTGGAGCAGCGCCCCGCGCGGGCCAACAAGTTGGGCGATGGAACGGTCTTCGTCAGCGTGCATTGTAACGCCGCCGGGACCACCACCTCGTTGGCCACCGGCTTCGAGGTTTTCACCCTGACGCCGCGGGGCGCGCCCAACAGCGATGAACCTTATCCCCCGCGGCAGAGTTTCGCCGCGGCCCGCGGGCATCGCGCCGACTACGCCAGCCTGACTCTCGGCACCTCGATTTATCACGCCATGCTCGGGCGGGTGCCCATGTTCGACCGCGGGGCCAAGCGGGCGAGGTTTGCCGTGCTGCGCTATTCCGACGTGCCGGCCGTCCTCATCGAGTGCGGGTTCATGACCAATCCGAACGATGCGCGCAAGCTGCACAATCTCGAGTGGCGCGAGCGGTTGGCCGAGTCCGTTGCCATGGGCATCATGGAATACGCCGACCTGACCCGCACAGGCGACCGTCCAAAGTTGCTGGCCCAATACCGGGCGCAGGAGCAGGCGGCCACCGCAGGGACCGAGTTCGATTACCAGCCGCTGGCTGGCATCGGGCGCATGGTGCGCAGCCCCTGGGATTCTGCGGCCGGCTGGCGGGGGTTGCTGGCCGCGCCGCTGCGCGACGAGATGCCGTCGTTCCACTTGGAATATGAACCTCCGGGTTTGGTCCAACTTGAGGCCTGGGCCGCTTCGACCGAGGACGCGCGGGCCAGTTCCCACCAAGGCGCGCCGGCCGCGGAGAGTCTGATGGAATGGCCCGAGCCCGTGGCCCCGTGGCCGGGCTTGCGGGGCTGGCGCGCGCTTCTGCCGCTGCACGGCCACGGGCGAGAGTTCATTCTTTTCGCCCCTCCGGATGGTGCGCCCTTGGATTCGGCGGGCGGGGACGGGAATGGAGGACCGGCGTGAAGGCGGAAAATTCCGGTCGGGGCTTCGTCCGCCGTGCGCGTCAGGGCTGCGCGGCTTTCGATTTTTCCTCGTCGGCCATTTCTTGCAGACGCCGCATCTCGATAGCCTGCAGGCCGATGATGGCGGCCACGGCGGCGATCGTTTCCGCGTCGTCCCCGCGGGAAACGTTGGCCGCCGGTTTGGTCAGGCCGGCCAGAATCTGCCCGTAGGCGCGGCCGCCGAGCAGGGTGACAAGTTTGGCCGCGATGTGGCCGCTGGCCAGATCAGGGAAGACGAGCACGTTGGCCCGGCCAGCCACCGCGCTTTGCACCGCCTTGGCCTGGGCCGCCTCGGGCCGCAGCGCGACGTCCAGCTGGAATTCGCCGTCCACCTCAACCTCCAAATGCCGGCTCTGCGCGATTTGCCGGGCCAGAGCCGCGGCGGCCGCGATTTTTTCCGTGCCCGGGTTGAGTGCGCTTCCTTTGGTCGAATAGCTCAGCATGGCCACGCGGGGAATCTCGCCGCTCAGTTGACGACAAAGATGGGCCCCTTGCAGGGCGATGGCGGCGAGTTGCTCGATGTCTGGGCAGGGAATCACCCCGCAATCGGCCAGGACGAGGGTGCCTTCGTGGCCCAGTTCCTCGCGCCCCGTATCGGCCACGACGCAACTGCTGACCAGATGCTGTCCGCCGATGGGCTTGACCAACCGCAGAAGCGGTCGCAGCAGGGCGTTGGCGGGCGCGGCCACGCCGCCGACCACGCCGTCGGCCCGGCCGTATTGCACCATCATCGCGGCGTAATAGTTGGGATTGAGCAAAACCGACCGCGCATCGGCCAGCCCAAGATTCTTGTATCGGTCGAGGGTTTCGAAAAAACGGCAGAAGTCCGGCAGGTCGGCCGAGTTCTCCGGATTGATCACCCCGAGGTGGTCGAAGGGGACATTTTCGCGCCGCGCTGTTTCCTCGATGACGGCCCGCCGACCGAGCAAAATAGGGACACCAAGGCCGAGTTCGTAAAATCGTCGCCCGGCGCGGATGGCCCGCGGGTGCTCGCCCTCGGGGAAAACAATCCTCTTCGGATGGCGCCGCAAACGGCTGAAAACAGAATCGATGAAGGGCATGGCGAACGGCGTCGAGGCGAGGGTGGAGGACTTTGCCGCGGGGCTCAAGCATGGAGGGTGCGGCCGACCGGTAAAAAAAAATGGGAAAAACCGCGCATAAAGCGTTGACGGAGGATTGTCGACGGTGGTTTAAAGTGGGTTGAAGTGGTGGCATGTGGCATCACAACCCTAACAATGTCCAAAATCGTTCCAGCACCTGTGGTTTACGCCGGCGAATTCCGCCACGCGTTGGACACCAAACACCGGGTGACGATTCCCTCGCGCTGGCGTTCGGGCGAGGCTGGTGAGGAGTTTTTCGCCGTGCCCGATGCCACGGGCAGTTTTCTCATGATCATGCCGCCGTCCGAGTTCGAGCGGGTCAAGGGCAGCGTGGAGGCCAACGCGGCGATCTCGCCGGCCGATCGCCGAAAATTCATCCGCCGCTTTTACGCCCTCGCGCAGATCGTCTCGGTGGACAAACAGGGCCGCGTGCTGCTGCCCGAGGATCATTGTCACCGGCTGAGCCTGGAGGGCGACGTCGTGCTGATCGGCACGCACAGTCGCATGGAAATTTGGAATAGAGAACGCCGGGCGGCCGCCACGGCCGACGAGGACCAAACCTTCCGCCGGGTGGCGGAAGAGGTCGGTTTGTAGCGCCCGCATCACCCCGAACCCCGAACAACCAACCAGGCAACGATGGCAAAAGCCGGCCGCAAATTCGTCTTTGGCTTCTCCGCAAAAAGGGATGGAGAGGGCCGGGCGGAGGGTGCCGCCTGCTTGCGCCTTCGGGTCCGCACGATTTATGAGCAATTCGGTCTCCGCAAACCCGCCCCACCGCGCAAGCACTGACGACCGTGCTTGGCACGAGACGGTCATGCGCGAGGAGGCTGTGTCGCTGCTGCGTCCCGGCCCGGGCCGGATTTTTCTCGATGGCACGTTGGGCGGCGGTGGCCATAGCGAGGCTCTCCTTGCCGCGGGCGCCCGCGTGGTCGGCATGGACCGCGATCCGCAGGCTCTGGCCTGCGCGACCGAGCGGCTGGCCGTTTTCGGGCACAAGTTCCGTCCGGTGCACGGGGATTTCGGCGATCTGACCAGCCTTCCTTTTGTCCGAGCGGCCGGGCCCTACGATGGTGCCCTGCTCGACCTCGGGGTGTCCTCCCACCAACTCGACACCGCGGCCCGCGGCTTCAGTTTCCGTCAGGATGGCCCGCTGGACATGCGCATGGATCCCACGGCCGGCACACCCGCGGCGGATCTGGTCAACGCCGCCGATCCCGCCGATCTCGTGCGAATTTTCCGGCAGTATGGCGAGGAGCCTCAAGCGGGCCGGGTCGCCCGGGCCATTGTGACCGAGCGGGAGCGTCTGCCTTTCACTCGCACGGCGCAGTTGGCGGCGCTCATCGAGAAAGTGCTGGGTCGCCGCGGTCGGGTTCACCCGGCCACCCGCGTCTTCCAGGCCCTGCGCATTGCGGTCAACGACGAGCTCGGCGCCCTGCGCCGCGCTTTGGTCGCTGTTCCCTCCCTCCTCCGCACCGGGGCGCGTTTCGTCGTCATCACCTTCCACTCCCTCGAGGACCGCGCGGTCAAAACCGTCTTCCGCGCGGGCAGCGTGGAATGGCTCGATCGTCCGGAATGGCCCGCCCCGCGGCGCAACCCCGACTGGTATTTTCGCGATCTGACTCGGCACCCATTGGAGCCATCTCCCGCCGAGACCGAACGCAACCGACGCGCCCGCTCCGCCCGCCTTCGCGCGGTCGAGATGCTGGCCCAACCAAAGGAAATTGCCGCATGAAATCCGTCCACCAAGAAAACACCCTGCCCATCGGCCCGCTCATGAGCTGGGCGGTCCTCGTCATCTTCATCGGCCTCCTCGGCCTCTGCTACGTCCACATGAAGCACAAGCTCAAGGTCGAGGGCGACCGCTGCCGCGAACTCGAGTTGGCCGTGGCCGACCTCAACGAGAAGCTCAAGGTCGCCGGCAATGAGATTACGCACATGGCTTCCCGGCCGGCCCTCGAGCGTCGCCGCCAGGAGGGATTCATCCGCATGATCCCGGTGCAGGACGCGCGCATGGTGCGGCTTCGCGTGGAGACAGGCGCGGCGGTAACGCAGGTGGCGCGGAATGTGGAGGATCGTCCGTGAACGCCGGAATGCATCGCCGCGCGGGACTGGTCTGCATACTTTTTGCGCTGATTTTCAGCGTTTACTCCGCGCGTCTGATTCACCTCCAGGTCGGCAAACACGAGGAGTATTCCCAACTCGCCGCGGACAATACCGGGACGAAAAAAGTTGTCTCGGCCGAGCGCGGACGGATCACCGATGTGCATGGGGAGGCGCTGGCCGACAACGTGCCGATCTACGCCGTGGTCGTCGACGGCAAGTTGGTCAGCGAGGCCAAGATGGACCGCGCGGCCCTGGCCGAGGTCCTGAGCCGCCACCTCAATGAGCCTCTCGCCCAGATCAGTGAGCGCATCGCCTCCGACCGGGCCTACATCGTGGTCCAGCGTCAGGTGCCAGCCGAGGCGGTCGCCGCCTTGAAAGACGAGTTGGGCGCCAAGGATCTTCGCGGCGTGGTCTGCGAGAAGGAGCCCAAGCGCAACTATCCCAACGAGACCATGCTCAGCCATGTCGTTGGTTATCTCGACCGCGAGGGCAAGGGCATCCAGGGCGTGGAGATGATGATGGATCCCTACCTGCGCGGGGAGGACGGTTTCCGTTGGATCGAGAAGGACCGGACGGGTCGCGAAATCGTGGCCTACCGCGGGATGGAGCGTCCCGCGCGCGACGGCATGACCGTGGCCCTGACGGTGGACATGGAATTGCAGGCCATCGTCGAGCGTGAACTCGACCAGGCCTACGCCATGCTCAACCCGACGATGATGACCGCTGTCTTCGTGCGTCCGCGCACCGGGGAGATTCTCGCCATGGCCACGCGCCCGGCCTTCAATCCCAACACCTACAACAGCGCCGCCGTCGAAACGACGAAGAATCGGGCCATCATCGACATGTATGAGCCTGGTTCGACCTTCAAACTGGTCGTCATTTCCGCCGCGCTGAATGAAAACGCCGTTTCGCCCGAGAGTCAGTTTTTCTGCGAGAACGGCAACTTCGCTTACGCCGGCAAAAACCTCCGCGATGTGCATCCCTACGGCACGCTGAGCGTCCACGACATCCTCGTCAAATCCTCCAACATCGGCTGCGCCAAGGTGGCCATGCATATTGGCACCGACACCTTTTACGACTACATCCGGCGCTTCGGTTTTGGCGAGCGCACCGGGATCGGGTTGCCCGGCGAAATTCCCGGCGTCGTGCGCCCCCGTCACGCCTGGACCAGCCTCTCGATCACGCGCGTCCCCATGGGCCATGAAATCGCGGTCACGCCGCTGCAGATCGCCATGGCCATGGCCACCATTGCCAACCACGGAACCATGATGATGCCCCAGATTATCCACTCGGTGCGCGATCAAAGCGGGCGCGAGGTTGTTTCGTTCACGCCGCAGGAGGTGCGGCAGGTTGTTTCGTCCGAGACCGCCGCCAAGGTGGCTTCGGCCTTGCAGGATGTGGTCAGCGAGCACGGCACGGCGCGTCTCGGCGCCATCCCCGGCTACCACGTGGCGGGCAAGACCGGCACGGCCCAGCGCGTTGATCCCAAGGGCGGCTACACGACGGGCAAATACGTGGTGTCCTTCGCCGGCTATTTTCCGGCCGGCGATCCCGAGGTTGCGGGCATCGTCGTTGTCGATGATCCCCGCACCCCCGGCGCCACCGTTTACGGTGGCACGATTGCCGCCCCAATCTTCGCCCGCATCGGTGCCGGCATGGCGCGCGAACTCGATCTTCCGCCCGAGACCGATGAGGCCCTCGGCGCGACTGTCGCCTTGGTGCCGTTTTCACCCCCGATCAACTGAACTCCCGTGCAGCTCTCAAAAATAATCTCCGCCCTGCAGCCTGAGCCGGTCAAAGTTATCGGTTCGGCCGCGCGCGAGATTTCCGCCCTGACCCATGATTCGCGTCAGGTCACGCCCGGCTCGCTTTTTGTCGCTCTGCCCAGCGCGACGCCGGGGCGTCAGGGGGAGGCCGCCGCCGGGGGGGCGCAATTCTTGCTCGAGGCCGTGGAAAAAGGTGCGGTCGCCATCATCACCTCCTCCAACTTGGAGATTCCCCGCGCCACCGTGATCGAGGTGCGCGAGCCGCGTCTCGCCTTGGCCGACGCCGCCGCCACCTTCTACGGCCATCCCTCGCTGCAGTTGCAGACCGCGGGGGTGACGGGGACGAATGGAAAAACCACCACGGCCTTCCTGCTTAAGCATCTCCTCGACGTGGCGGAGCGTCCCTGCGGACTCATCGGCACGGTGCGCTACGTCATTGGCCCGCGGGAATTGCCTGCGGCCCGCACCACGCCGGAATCCGCCGAAATCCAGCGGCTTCTGCGGGAAATGCGCGAGGTCGGCTGCCGGTCTGCCGTCATGGAGGTTTCCAGCCATGCTCTGGACCAGGACCGGGTGCGCGGGGTCGAGTTTGACGCCGCTCTTTTTTCCAACCTGACCCAGGACCACCTCGACTACCACGTGACCATGGAGGCCTACTTTGCGGCCAAGCGGAAACTCTTCGAGCAGATGGCCGCGCAGCCGCACAAGCGCGGGACGGCGGTGGTCAATATTGACGACGCGCACGGACGCCGTCTCTTCGACGAGTTCAGCGCGCGGGTTACCACCATCACCTACGGCCTCTCACCCACCGCCATGTTCCGCGCGGCCGACCTGCGGACCGACCTGCAGGGCACGCAGTTTTCGCTTCACGCCGGCGGCCGCAGTTACCTCGTGCGGCTGCCGCTTTTCGGCGCCTTCAACGTTTACAACTCGCTGGCCGCGCTGGCGGCCATGCAAGCCCTGGGTCATGACGTGCGGAAATCCGTCGCCGCCCTGCGAGACGCGCCCCAGGTGCCCGGGCGGTTGGAGATTGTGCCGGGACCCAAGTCGCACCGGGTCTTCGTGGACTACGCCCATACGCCCGATGCTCTGGAGAACGCCCTGCGCACGCTGCGCTCGCTCGGTCCCGGGCGGCTGCTCACGGTCTTTGGCTGCGGGGGTGATCGCGATCGGGGCAAACGCGGGCTGATGGGACAGGCCGCCGAGGATTTTTCCGACTATTGCATCATCACCTCGGACAACCCGCGGAGTGAACATCCGGAGGACATCTGCCGCGAGATCACCGCGGCGCTGCGCACACGCAACCACGAGGTCATCGTGGACCGTCGCGCGGCCATCCGCCGCGCTGTCGCCCTGGCCGAACCCGGCGACATCGTGCTCGTCGCAGGCAAGGGGCATGAGAACTCCCAGGAATTTTCCGACCACAAGGTGCCCTTCGACGATGTGGCCGAAGCGGCTTCGGCCTTACGGGGGAAAGCCGCCTGACCATGGACGCCACTTCATTACACGATCTGGCCGCGGCCTGCGGCGGGCGCCTTCTCGGCGGTGATGGCTCCGTCACGGTCGAGTCGATCTGTAAAGACACGCGGACCCTGCAGCCCGGAGAGCTTTACTGGGCCTTGCGCGGCGAGAGTTTCGACGGGAACAAGTTTGTCGCCGCGGCCGCCGCGGCGGGGGCCGTTGGTGCCGTGGTTGAGCGGGTCACGGGCGACGAACCGTCCGGCTGGCCGTTGATTCAAGTCGAGAATGCCCAGCAGGCGCTCTGGCGTCTGGCCGCCTGGTATCGGGACCGTTTGAGCGTCCGCGTGGTTTGTTTGACCGGGAGCAATGGCAAGACCAGCACGAAGGATTTCGTCGCCTCAATTGCGGCCACGCGCTTCGCCGTGAACCGCACCGAGGGCAATCTCAACAATCACCTTGGCTTGCCGCTGACCATTCTTTCTGCGCGTGGTTCGGACGAAGTTGCGGTCTGGGAAATCGGGATGAATCATGGCGGGGAAATCGAGCCCCTGGCCCGTCTGGCCCGGCCGGACATCGGTATCATCACGAACATCGGCGTGGCCCACATCGAGTTTCTCGGCTCGCGCGAGGCGATCGCCCGCGAGAAGGGCATGCTCGGCGAGGTCCTGACCGCGGAGGCGTCCTTGGTTCTCGCGGCCGGGGATGAGTTCACCCCGTCGCTGGCGGCACGGACCAAGGCCCGCGTGGTGCTGGTCGGCGGCCCCGATGGTGTCCGGGCCGAGCAGACCCGGCCGTCGGCGGATGGACTGGATTTCGACCTTGTGCGCGGCGGCGAATCCGTCTCGGCTCACCTGCCGGTGACCGGCGAGCACATGGTGCGCAACGCGCTGCTGGCGGTGACGGCGGGATTGGAACTGGGGTTGTCCCTCCGCGAATGCGCCTCGGGTCTGGCCGCCGCCAAACTTTCCAAGGGCCGCCTGGGCTGTCTCAGTATTCGTGGCGTGACCGTGCTGGATGATAGCTACAACGCCAATCCTGACTCCATGGAAGCGGCGCTGCACGCGTTGCGCGGATTGCCCGGAGGTGGCCGCCGCATGGCGGTGCTGGGCCGGATGGGTGAGCTGGGTTTTTACGCGGATGAAGGTTATCGCCGCGTTGGCCGGGCTGCGGCTGGAACAATGGATGCGCTCATCGTGGTGGGCGAGGAGGCCGAGGCGCTGGCCGATGAAGCGGAGAAGGCCGGCGGGTGCGAGGTTCGGAGGGTGGTTGACACCTCTGAGGCGGCTCGCTTGCTCCGCGAACTGGCCCGTCCGGGTGACGCCGTGGTCATCAAGGGCAGCCGTGCGGCCCGCATGGAGCGTGTGCTGGAGGACTTTGCCTGATGTTTTACTACCTTTACCTCCTGCACGACTACGGGACCCGGATCGACTCCGAGATCCTCAAGGGCTTCAATG
The DNA here is from genome assembly GCA_049315725.1 of Chthoniobacterales bacterium. Classification (GTDB taxonomy): domain Bacteria; phylum Verrucomicrobiota; class Verrucomicrobiia; order Chthoniobacterales; family JACTMZ01; genus JACTMZ01. Next base: position 14,992 of record JBMOJP010000056.1, read on the forward strand.
TTTTTCAATACATCACCTTCCGCGCGCTCGCTGCCGGTGTGACCGCGTTTGTGCTCAGCTTGGTCTTCGGCAACTTCGTCATTCGCCTTCTGATCTCGCTCAAACTCGGCCAGCCCATCCGCTCGCAGGAGGAGGTGCACCGGTTGCACGAGTTGCATGGAGCCAAGGCGGGAACGCCGACAATGGGGGGGGTGCTGCTCCTCGGGGCCGTGCTGATCTCGACCTTCCTTTGGGCCCGCCCAACCAACCCGCTGGTCTGGGTCGCGCTTTTTTCCGTCATCTACCTCGGGGCGCTCGGCTTCATCGACGACTATCTCAAGGTGACGAAGAAGTCGTCGGATGGCATCAGCAGTCGGCTCAAATTTATCCTCCAATGCGTGCTGGCCGCCACCATCACCATTTTCTTCGTCGTGCAGCCGGAACTCTCCGAGCACGCCACCCGCCTTTTCGTGCCTTTTGCCAAGGAGCCGATCATCCAGAACATGGGCATCTTCACGTTCTTTCTCTATCTCTTCGTGATTGTCGGGGCGTCCAACGCGGTCAACCTGACCGACGGTCTCGACGGTTTGGCCGCCGGTTGCACGGCGGTGGTTGCCTCGGCCTTCGCCGTGCTGACTTATGCGGCGGGCAACTTCAAGGTGGCCTCCTATTTGCAGATCACTTTCGTCCCGTTCTCGGGCGAACTCGCAGTCGTCTGCATGGCCCTGGTCGGAGCAGCCCTTGGTTTCCTTTGGTGGAATTGCCATCCGGCCCGCGTCTTCATGGGCGACACCGGCTCTCTCGCTATCGGCGGGCTTCTCGGCGTTCTCGCCATCTCGTGCAAGCAGGAGTTGCTGCTCGCCCTCATGGGCGGTGTCTTTGTGCTCGAAGCCGGGTCGGTCATCCTGCAGGTGGCCAGCTTCAAACTGACCGGCCGGCGCATCTTCAAGATGTCACCGCTGCATCATCATTTTGAACTCAGCGGATGGAAGGAAAGCACGGTCATTGTCCGTTTCTGGATCCTCTCCATTGTCTTCGCCCTGCTCGGGCTGGCCACTTTGAAACTGCGGTGATGACGATGAACTACACGGGAGAAAAAGTGGCGGTGCTCGGGCTGGGCCGCAGCGGCGAGGCCGCCGCGCGGCTTCTCCTCGACCGCGGCGCGATCGTCACCGTGCTCGATTCCGGTCCGTCCGCCCCGCGTCGGGCGGCTGCGGCCCAACTTTCCTCGCGCGGCGCGCGCGTCGTTTTGGGGGACGACGCGCTGCGCTGCGTGCAGGATTTTTCCTTCGCCGTGCTCAGTCCGGGGATTGACCCGGTGTCCCCGCTGGCCCGCCGGACGGTCGAGGCGGGTCTTTCCCTCGTCGGCGAAGTCGAGCTGGCCTTTCGCTCCTGCGCCTGCCCGGTGGTGGCGATCACCGGCACCAATGGCAAGACGACCACCACCGGATTGACCGCCGCGCTGCTCAATGCCGCCGGCCTGCGGGCCGAAGCCTGCGGCAACATCGGCCTGCCGTTCAGCGAGGTTGCCGTGCGCAGCGCCTCACTCGACGCCGCCGTCGTCGAAGTCAGCTCTTTCCAGTTGGAGACTACGGATACTTTTCGGCCACGGGTGGCGGTCTGGACCAACTTCAGCGCAAACCATCTGGACCGCTACCCGGATGTGGCCT
>JBMOJP010000057.1:0-16430 GCA_049315725.1 Chthoniobacterales bacterium
CTGACGCCGTTGGCAACGCCATGGCGGCAGACGTGCCTCGTGGGCTCGCCCGTCGGGCGGCGAGAGTTACGCGGCACAATGCCGCACGAATAACCCGGACAAACGAGAGCGGCGCCGGAGTCGTTGTTAGGAGTTTAGGCCATTTTTGGCCCTCTTTTCCCCGTAAGCCGTTGAAAATGAAGGGGAGAGCGGGTGACGAGACTCGAACTCGCGACATCTTCCTTGGCAAGGAAGTGCTCTACCAACTGAGCTACACCCGCAGTGAGGGGAAAATCATGGCTGTGGTTCGGGCGGGTGTCAATTTCGATTGCCTCGCCGGTGCGGGGACGGGTCAGGTGCGGGGGTCGGCTTCGGGCCACTCGCGGGTCGCCAGGACGCGGCGCTCGAAGGCACTGGCGGCGCGGATGAGACGGCGGTTGTCGGCAGGCACAAAGGGATAGTGCGGGCTGGCGTTGAGCAGTTCGTCGAGGTGCCACAGGTCCTCCTCGGCCGTAACCCACGATTCGCCGAGGCGGCGCAGGTCGAAGGGGCGCGAGTAGGAGGCCAGGGTCTTCACTCCGTCGCGATCGCGAAAATATTCATGATACCAGGAGAGGGCCAGTTCGCGCACCGTGCGGTAGATCGGGTCGCGGTAGCGCACGACGGCGTGGTTGGTCTTGGAGATGGCGCCCCAAAATCCGTTGTCCCGGAAAAGAGCGACCACGTGCTCGTCGTCGTCATGCACCTTCGTCTTGAGGTCGAGGAGAAGCGGCCGCCGGCCCTGCAGCCAGAGGGCGGCGGCGGCCACGAGGGAGCCCTCAATACAGTGTGCCCGGCCCTCGCGCAGAACGCGCCGCGGGGAATAGTGCGTGTCGCCGTTTTTCTCGTGGTTGATCGGCAGGCGGTCGAGGAAGTCCTGAATCTTCGCCGGCGTATTGAGCCGCCTGAGTTTCGCCTCCTCGCGCTTGGTCAATCCCAACATGGCCGGATTCTAGCAAGACGGGCAAGCGGGGCGCGCCGGTATGACACGAAGCGGCCTTGCCAGCCCCGTGTTCTCGGGCAGTCTTGGGATTCCGCCTTCGTGTCCCATGCCGAGTGTTTCCCGCTTCACCATCACGCAGCCCGCGCAGATCGCGGAGCGGCTTCTGGATGGTCGTGGCGGGACGCCGCCTGATCTGGGCGACACGCTCGTCATTGTTCCCACGGCCGGGGCTGGGCGGATCATCCGCCGCGAGCTGGTCCGCCGCTCGGCCGGTGGTGTGCTCTCGCCGCAATTCGCCTCGCCCCTTGATGCGGTGCAGCCGACGGATGCGGGTGATTTGGCGACGGAAAGTGAACGCGAGGCGGCCTGGATGGCGGTGCTGCGGGCGACCAACCGCCGGCTTTACGAGGGGCTCATCCCGAGCGTGGTGAAGTTCGATTCACCGGACGATGTGCTCGGGGCGGCCGGCCGGCTGGTGGACGTGTGCGACCTGTTGGCTGAGGCAGGGCTCCACCCGGGTTCCCCGGAGGTGGCCGAAGTCTGTGCCCACGATGCGCAGAGGTGGGCCATTTTTGGCCGCCTGCACCAGGCTTATCTTGAAGTGCTGGAGCGGTCGGGATTGCGCGATCCGAACGAGGCGCGGTCGGCCACAGCAGCCGCGCCGGAGCGGCCGGAGGGTCGGGGCAGAATTGTCGTGGCTTGTGTGCCGGATTTGCCGGTGGTGACGGAGCGATACCTCAACTCCATGCTGGCTCAGGGCGTGGCGGTGGAAATCTTCTCCTGGCGGCCTTCCGACGCGGAGGCCCGCATGGACGCGTGGGGCAGACCGGAGCCCGAATGGTGGGCGACGCATTTGTTGGCGGTGCCGGATCAATGCGTGGTCGCGGCGCATGACACGATGACCGAAGCGGATGCTTTGCTTCGTTTTGCCGCAGGCGCGGAGGCGGGAACTTACGCCATCGTGTCCGCTGCGCCCGAGGCGACGATCGCGTTGGAGGCTGAGTTGATTCGGCGCGGGTCTGTGCCCTACTCACCGGAGGGGCGGTCGCTGGCAGGAACGGAAGCCGCGACGATTCTCCTCGGCTGGGAGGATTTTCTGCGCACCGGGCGTCTGCGGGGGCTGCGGTCGTTGCTCGGTTTGCCGGCCTTTCTGCGGCTGCTCACGGCGGCCGCCCCGGGGCTGACGGCCGAGTCGGCCAGCGAGGCGTGCGACCGATTGGTGGCGGAGAGACTGTGCGAGACTTTGGCCTCGGCCCTGGACTGGCGCAGCGTCGCGGAGGTGCCGAAAAGAAGCGCGGAGAAGCGCAGCTTCGGCTTGATGACGCAATTCCTTGAGGCCTTGAATTTGTTGCTTTCGCGGAATCTGCGCGGGCGGGAGCTGCTCGCGGCCGTTTACGCCGACCAGGCCAACGATGATCCAGGGCAGGCGGCGGAATTGTCCTGCCTGGCCGGGGTCCTCGAGGCCATGGAGGCGTCGGCTTTGCTTTCCGGTTTGGATGCGACGGCAACCGACAGCGTGCTCCGCCGGGAAATGGCCCGTCGGCGGGTCTTCGCGCCGGCTCCAGATGGTGTGGTGGAAATCCTGGGCTGGCTGGAGGCGGCCTGGGCCGATGGGCCGACGTTGGGTTTGTCCGGTTGCCGCGAAGGCGCACTGCCCTCCGGTGTGGCGGAGGACGTATTTCTTCCCGATGGGGTGCGGGCCCGGCTCCGGCTCTCGTCGCAGGCCTCGCGGTTCGCGCGCGATGCCTACCTGCTCTCGTCCTTATTGGCCGCTCGCGGACCCGAGCATGTGCGGCTGGGCACGAGCCGGTTCCGTCCGGGCGGGGAGCCCAACCGGCCCTCGCGTTTGCTCCTTGGCTGCGCCGACGACGACCTGCCGGCGCGGGTGGAGAAAATGTTTCATCCGCCGTCCCCGCTGCGCCGGATCCCCGCACCGCCAGACGGATGGAAGTTGAGGTTGCCAGCCCCGCTACCGGTGACTTCACTTAGCGTCACGCAGTTCAAGCACTACCTGACCTGCCCGCTGCGGTTTTACCTTGGGCAGATTTGCGGGTGGGAGTCATTCGACGCGGAGGCGACGGAAATCAACGCGGCCAATTTCGGCACGCTCATGCATCGGGTGCTGGAAAACTTTGCCCGGGGCCGGGCTTCGGATGCAACCGACGAGGGCATCATCGCGGATTTCCTCAGCGAGGAGTTGGATCGGGAGGTGGCGCGGCAGCATGGGCGGCAGCCCTCGCCTGTCGTGCGCGTCCAGGTGGAGTCGATGCGGGCGAGGTTGCGGCGTTTTGCCGTCTTGCAGGCTGGGCAACGCCGCGACGGGTGGCGCATCATTGAGGCCGAATACGCCGTGGGAAGAGAGGCCGGAGCCATGGTGGGGTCGTTGGCTTTGGCCGGCACGATGGATCGCGTGGAGGTGCATGAGGAGTTGGGGCTGCGGGTCCTCGACTACAAGACTTTCGGCCGGGCGCAGACACCGGAGGAGACACACTTCGGTTCGGTCCGAGCTTGGCCGGATTTTCCGGAGGCCATGATCGCCCGTCCCGCGAAGCGCGAGAAGATGGCTGAGAAACATTGGACCGACCTGCAGCTTCCGCTTTACCGGCAGATGGCTTCGGCCCTCTGGCCGGATCATGCCGCGAAGGGTGTCGCCGCGGGCTACATTCTTCTGCCGGGTGATGCGGAGGACACGCGGGTCGCGTTGCTTGAGCTCGATGACACGGCCTTCCAATCCGCCATGGCCTGCGCCGCGGCGGTGGCCGACCGGGTGGCGCGCGGTGTCTTCTGGCCGCCGACGCCCGGGGCCGAGGTGCGTTACGACGACTTTGAGGCCTGGTTCGACGGCAAGAATCCGGCGCTGGTCCTCGAGGAAGAAACCATCGCCAGCTTGAAAGGCCGCCCGTGAAGAAGTTCGACCGCGTGCTCCTCATCGTGGCCAATGCCGGCAGCGGCAAGACCTACCGGCTGGTCACCCGATGCCTCGAATTGATGGCCCGCGGGCAGACGCCGGAGAAAATTCTCGCCCTCACGTTCACCCGCAAGGCGGCGGCGGAGTTCCTGCAGAAACTTTTCGGCCGTCTGGCCGGGGCGGCGCGGGATCCGCGGCAGTTGGAGGATTTGCGCCAGGAGTTGGGCGATCCCCAGCTGAAGGCCTGCCAATGTGTCGCCTGGCTGCGCCACCTCGTGACGGCCATGCCGAGACTGGCCATGGGCACGATGGATCAATTCTTCGGCCGCATCGTGCGGGCCTTTCCCTTTGAGCTCGGGCTTGGTCGGGAGTTCAGCCTGATGGACAACGCAGCGCAGGAGGAGAGCCGACGCCGGGCCTTGGACGCGTTGTTCGCCGCGGCGGGTGCGACGGAGGGTGGGCTGGAGCAACTGATCGATCTGCTCCGCCAGGAAAACCGCGACCGCGCGGGGCAGTCAGCGCTCAAGGCCATCAGCGAAGCCGCCGCTGATCTCCAGCAAAGTTTTCTCGCCACGCCGGCCGGGACTGTCTGGGGCGACCCGCAGAGTATCTGGCCCGGCGGCTGCGAGATTCTGCAGGCCGCGTCGGTGGACGAGGCGGCGGACGCATTTTGGGCCGAAGTCGAGGCGACCAATCCGGAACTTGGCGACGAGGCGCGCGCGCAATGGCGCGAATGGCTTGAACTGGCCCGGGCCCACCGTCCGCCGCGGCGGATGGACCCAAAGCTGGACAAATTTCTCAGCGACAAGCTCGTCACGGTGAAGGCGGGCAAAAAAGGCGGCGATCCTTACGTTCCAGTCGGAAATGGCGCGCAGAACCGCCTTTACCTGCGGGGTCGTGTGGCGGAGCGGCGGGAGGACTTGCGTCGCGCGCTCCTGCGGCCGGAGTTTGAAGCCAGGCTGGCGTCGTCCCGCGCCCTGCACGCCCTGCTCGCCCGCTACGAAGCAGCCTACCACGCGACGGTGCGGGCCACGGGCGCGCTGACTTTCGCCGATGTCACCATGGTGCTGGCGAAGGGATCGGAGGCCGCTTGGCGTCGCGACCTCGACTACCGTCTCGACGGCCGCAGCGATCATTGGCTGCTCGACGAATTCCAGGACACCAGCCGCCCGCAGTGGAAAATCATGGAGCCGCTGGCGGCGGAGATCATCCAGGATACCTCGGAGGCGCGGTCGTTTTTTTACGTCGGCGACACCAAGCAGGCCATCTACGGCTGGCGGGGCGGGGATGCGCAGCTGTTTTGGGAGATTCGTGATCATTACAACCGCGGTGCGATCGCGGTGGTCAGCGAGGACAAATTGGAAATCTCCCGGCGCTCGGCGGCAGCCATCGTGCGAACGCTCGAGGCCGTGCTCAATCCACAGGTCATCGAGGATGGCGCGGCGGACTTTCGTTTCCCCGCCGAGGCCGTGGCCGGGTGGCGTCGCGCCTGGGTTGAGCACGTTCCCCGCGCCGGGGGGGAGGAGGGCTATGCCCGCTTCGAGCTGGTCGAAGCCGTGGAGGAGGATGAGTCCAGCAAGGATGCTCTGGATCGGGCGGTCTTGGATATCCTGCGCGAAGCCGATCCGCTGGCCCGCGGACTTGGTTGCGCGATTCTCGTGCGGACCAATGCCGACCTGACGCATTACGTTGATCTGCTCAAAAAAAATGGCATCGCCGTGGCGGCCGAGGGCAAATCGAACCCCTGCCTGGCCGGGCCTGCGGGCCTGGCGTTGCGCTCGCTGGCGCGCTTTGTGGCCACGCCGGCCGACCGCTTCTCGCTCGCCCACGTGGAGGCCTCGCCTCTGCGCGTGCTGCTGGGCGGCGACGCGGTGGCCTGCCGGCTGGCGCTGCTGCGCGGGGCCGCGGTTCATGGTTTTGCCGCGACGTTCCGCGCTTTGGCGGCCCGCGCGGTGGAGGCTGGGGTGATCGTTGCGGCCGAAGCCGATCCGTTTATTGCCGCGGCCTCCGATTACGATGCGACGTCTGCCGGGGCGGGGGATTGGCCCGGATTCGTCGGCGCGGTCGAACATCGCACGATGGAAGAGGGCGAAACGCCCGGAGCCATCCGCGTGATGACCGTCCACAGCGCCAAGGGCCTCGGCATCGACATGGTGATCCTGCCGGGTCTGGGGGGAAAAGCGCTGAGCGAGTGGCGCGAAAGTGCCGGGGTTTCGCTCCACCGCAACGCCCGGGGCGAGGTCCAGTGGGGCCTGGCCCTGCCGCGCCGGGAATTCTGCGACGCGGATCCGGTGCTGCGGGCGGCGCGCGAGGAAATGCGCGCCCGCCAGTCTTACGAGGCGCTTTGCGTTCTTTATGTTGCCATGACGCGAGCCAAGTCCGCGCTCTACTGCCTGGGGATGAGCGGGCGCAACGAGAAGAACGCGGTCAACTGGCTGGAGCGGACCTTCCCTCCCGTGGGTGGCGACGACCCTCGCCGCGAAGCGGGCCATGCGCGTTGGTTCGAGGCCCATCCGATCATCGATGAGCCGGTGGTGGCCGGGGACGAAGCGCCGACGCCGTTGGCCGTGGCTCGGACGGAGGAGGCTCCGGCCCCGTCGCAGCAGCGCGGTCTGAAACTCTCGGTGATTCTGACCGGGGGAGAGGCCCGGCGCACCGGCACCGAAGTGCATCGTCTGCTGGCCGGGGTGGAGTGGTTGGATGGGGGAATTCCCGCTTCGATCGGCGAGGGGGAGGCGGGAATATTGGTGCGCGACTTTCTCGGTTCCGCAGACGGCGCGCGGATTTTTTCCCGGCCCGCCTCACCGGTGGAGTTGTGGCGTGAGCGGGCGTTCGACGTCGAGGTGGACGGAAAAATGGTCAGCGGCGTTTTCGACCGCGTGCAGATCACCTGCGGGGCGGATGGAAAGGCTGTGGCCGCGCAGATTTACGATTTCAAGGCCGGTGCCCCGGCGGGAGATTTGTCGCAGCGTTACGCTGGCCAGTTGCTCGCCTACCGCCAGGCGGCGGCCCGGTTGCTCGCCTTGCCCGAGAGTTCTGTCAGTGCGCAGGCTGTCGCCGTGGGCGCGGCCGAGCTATGAGCATCACAGGCATCAGCACGGCGTTTGGTTTGGGTTTTGTTTACTTTATCGCGGCAGTTCCTGCGGGAGCGGCCGCCGGCTTGCTGCCCTGGGTCGCGGCCCTGTTTGCGTGGCTCGGCTATTCCGTCGGCGCGGCGGTGGTCTTGCTCGCCGGGGCGCCGCTGCGTGGTTGGCTGGTCCGCAGAATGAACATCCCCGTCGAGCGCGATCCGTCCAAGCTCATCTGGAGGGTCTGGGATCGGGGGGGGCTGCTCGGTCTCGGTCTGCTCGCCCCGGTGACGATCGGTCCGCAGGCAGGCTCTATTCTTGCTTTGGCCGTGGGAGAGAGGGCGCTGCGGATCTTTGCTGCGCTGTCCCTCGGCGTCCTCCCTTGGTGCGCGGCTTTCGCCATTCTTACCATGCTGGGAGTCAAACTGGTGCAGTAAGGACCACATCGACCTTCTGGTCATGCGGTTCCACCGGGAGCGTGTCCAGCAACTGCCCGGGAAAACAAACGCCCACCCGCTGCACCGATGCCGGGAGGGAGGCCAGAAGCCGGTCGTAGTATCCGCGTCCGCGTCCCAACCGGGCCCCATCCGCAGTGAAGGCCAACCCGGGGACAAAGATCAAGTCGGCGGCGGCGGCGATGACCGTGCAGGATGAGGGGTCCGGCTCGAGCACATCGAAGGCTCCGGGCCGCAGGTGGTTGGGGCTTTCCACCCGGTGAAATATCAGGTCCTCACCATCCACCCGGGGAAAAAGCACGGTTCGTGGGCCCAGCCAGTCCAGGGGCCGTAAATCGGGTTCACCTCGCAGGGGGGCGAAGGCGGCCACGATGCGGGCTTCTTGCCAGCGGGGTAGCAATGGGATAATCGTGCGGACGCTCTCCGAGGCAGCCGCCATGGTGGCGGGAGCCATCCGGGCAAGCTGCGCGCGCATTCGGCGGCGGAGTTCTGTTTTGTCCGGGGAGAGCATGGAATTCCTACAAGGTGAGCGCTGCCGACGAACCAGACAAGCCTGCCCGGGCCCTGCGGCGGCGGATTATGCCTCGATTGCGCCACAAGCCGGCCAACCGTGTCGGGTTCAAGCCGGGCCTGGGCTGGCGGGACCGCAATTTTCTTGCCGAGGTCGTCTGGCCGAGTTTGTTCCTCAAGACCCAGGGTGAACGCCTGACCCCGGATTTTCCCGTCCTGCAGGCCGGGCAGGTTTCACTCACTTGGATCGGGCATGCCTCCTTTCTCGTGCAGTCTCCCGGGGTCAATCTTTTGATTGATCCGAACTGGGCCCGCTGGCTCAAGGTGATCAAGCGCCTGCGCGAACCCGGGATCGAACTCAACGCCCTGCCGGAAATCGATGCGGTGCTGGTGACCCACGCCCACTTCGACCATCTCGATCGCAAGACCCTGCGTCTCGTCGCGCGGGATCAGCCCATCGTCGTGCCGCGCAATGTCGGCCGTCTTGTGCAGGGCCTGGGCTTCGACCGTGTGCATGAGCTCGACGTCTGGGAGTCCATGCAACTCGGCTCGGTGCGGGTGACCATGACTCCGGCCCATCATTGGGGCGCGCGTATGCTGGCCGACACCCACCGCGGCTTCGGCGGCTTCCTGCTCGAAATCGAAGGCCGCACCATTTTTCATTGCGGGGACAGCGCCTATTTTCCGGGTTTTGCCGAAATCGGCCGGAGGCAGCCCGTCGATATCGCCCTCATGCCCATCGGGGCCTACGACGCGCCGAGCAAACGCGAGGTGCACATGACGCCGGAGGATGCGCTGCGGGCCTTCGTCGAGTTGGGCGCGCAGACCCTCGTGCCCATGCACTACGGCACGTTCCCGCTCAGCTACGAACCGGTCTGGGAACCACCTTCGCGTCTGATCGAGCGCGCCGCAGCCGACGGCCTGCTCGACCGGGTCTGCTTCCTGCGCGAGGGCGAACCGCGGGTTTTTTGAACCGGCTAGCGCTTGTCGAGGACGGCGTTCCACTCCGCCAGGCGCTTGGCCTCGGCGGCGAAGAGGTCGTCGGTCGGATCGAGAATTTCGATGGACTTGATCTTCACCTCGTCAACCGGGCGGTCGCCGGGACCGGTCGGGACTTTGGAAATCGCATCCGCCACGTCCATGCCCTTGGTCACGCTGCCGAAGACGGTGTGGCGTCCATCGAGGTGCGGGGTGGGGGCCACGGTGATGAAGAACTGGCTGCCATTGGTGCCGGGGCCGGCGTTGGCCATGGAAAAGATGCCGGGCTTGTCATGCCGCAACTCGGGTGTGCATTCGTCCTCGAACCGGTAGCCCGGACCGCCCGTGCCGCGACCCTGCGGGCATCCGCCCTGGATCATGAAGTTCGGGATGACGCGGTGGAAGACGAGGTTGTCGTAGTAGCCGCGCTTGGCCAGGTTGAGAAAGTTGGTCACAGTGACGGGCGCTTTGGACGGATAAAGGACGCCCTCGATGTCGCCCTTGTTGGTTTTTACGATGATACGGATGTCTTTCATGGAGCTTTCACTTTGCGCCGGGACGGCGAGGATGGCGAGGGCGAAAGCGGCGACGACGAGGGATGTTTTGCTCATGCTCGATTTTCCGATACTTCTTCCACGTGGCAAGGAAATCTGAAAACGCGGCCCACCTGCGCGCCCATGATTATGCGTGGTTGACGCAGCGCTGGCACGGTTTGGCCCGGCGCGAGGGATGGGTCATGCGGAAGTTTGCCGAGACCGACGGTTTTCCCGTTTTTGTCGTCGCGTCGCCGGACCGACCGGAGGGTTGCCCCCGGATTTATCTCTCGGCCGGCATCCATGGGGACGAGCCGGCCGCGACGGAGGCTCTGGTGACTTGGGCCGGGCGGCGCGCCCGCGCGCTGCGAGGTTGCGACTTCATGTTTTTCCCCTGCCTCAATCCGTGGGGTTTGCAGCACAACAGCCGCCACGATGCGCAGGGACGTGATCTCAACCGCGGCTATCGCCGGCGCAACATTCCGGTGGTTCGGGCGCACCAGGCGCTGCTCCGCGATCGCAGGTTTGATCTGGCGCTCATGCTGCATGAGGACTTCGACGCGCACGGGGCCTACCTTTACGAGATTCCCGGGATGCGTCCCTCCTGGGGCGAGCGATTGCTTTCCGCCGCGGCCCGGCATGTGCCCCGCGAACCCCGCCGCAATGTCGAGGGGCGCCGTTGCCGCCACGGGTTGATTCGCACGAGGGTCAAACCGGACATGATACCCGACCATCCGGAGGCCTTCTTCCTCCACTTCGGTCACACCCGTCGGAGCCTCACCTTTGAGACGCCGTCCGAGTTTTCCCTCACCGCGAGGGTCGGGGCCCATGTAGCGGTGTTGGACGAGGCGTTGCAGCTGGCGCGCCTCCCTTGATCAGTTAGCTGCCTGGCTGTATGGATAGGTTTGTGGGATGACTGGCGGGCCAGCCCGCTTTGATGCGGGACCGCCATGGCTCTGACCCACCTTCTCGACACAAACGTTTATTCCCAGAGCCTGCGGCGTGAGCCTCATCCTGGCGTGGTCAATCGCTGGAAGGCGCTGGGTGATGGTGCTCGGGCTGTCTGCGCCATTTGCGAGGGAGAATTGGCCTTTGGTCTGGAGCTGAAAGAATCTGAGCGGATGAGGTTGGAATACCGGGAGTGTCTCAAGGGACGACTGGCCTTTTTGCCGGTGGATCGGAATGTGGTGGAGGCCTACGGCCCCACCAGCTGTTTTTGCGTCGTCCGTCGTAGTGCTCCTCAAAAACGCGCACCGCCTCCTCCATCGTCCCGGTCTCCGGCGCCCACTTTTCCACGTCGGGAAAATCGATGCAGGCGTGGCGGTTCTTGCCGTCGTCGCCAAAGCGCACGGAACACCAGAACGACTCGATATTGCGCAGCATCTCGCTGCCCAGCGCCCACAGTCCGGTCATCCAGTCGCAAGACCAGCACCAGAGCAAATCATGGCCGGCCAGGCCGTCGTAATTGTGCCGCGGGAGGTTGACCCACTCGGCCGCATCCGGACCGGAAGAAACCCTGAATCTCACCGGGCCCGGTGGTGATTGTGTTTGTCCGGGGCGGGATTCGCGCCTAAGTTGCCCTTCCTTTTTCCCGAACTATGGAAATCTTTGTCGAAAAACAGCCCAATTGTCTCGCCACCCTCCGCGCGACCGTGCCGTCGGCCACGGTGAAAGCCAAAATCGAAAGTCTGGCGGGCGAGTATCGTCAGCAGGCCAAACTCCCCGGGTTTCGTCCAGGCAAGGCCCCGCTTGCCGTCGTGGGGCGCAAATACAAGGACCAAATCGCCGCCGAGGCCGTCAAGAGCCTGCTCCGCGAGGTGGTCGACCAGGCCGCGCGCGAGAACAAACTGACGGTGATCAACGCCTTTGATCTCAAGCACGGTGCCGTCGGCGCGAGCGACCTCGACCTGACCGTGCAGTTGACCCTCGAGCCGGACTTCGCCCTGCCCGATGTCGAGACGCTCAATCTTGAGGTGCTCGAGGAGGTTGTGAGCGACGATCATGTCACCGGTCACGTCAACCAACTGCTCGAACGCATGGCGGAGTTCTCCGAGGTGGAGGACCGCCCGTTGCAGATGGAAGACTACGCGGTGCTGGATTTCGACGCGATCGTCGACGGTCAGCCGCTCGGCCAGATGTGCCCGGAGGCGCCTTCGATCATGAAAGGCGGCCAGGGGCTCTGGGTTGTCATGGCGGAGGACAGTCTCTGGCCTGGATTCTGTGCCGGCCTGGTCGGCGCGGCCAAGGCCGAGGAGCGTGTGGTCGAGGTCCATGTGCCGCCCGACTTCGCGGTCGAGTCCCTGCGGGGCAAGACGATCAAGCATGCGGTCAAGGTGCAGGGGATCAAGAGCAAGAAACTTCCCGAGCTGACCGACGAGGTCGCGCAAAAAGTTGCCGGGCGGAACGCGGATGAATTGCGTCAGGCCTTTCGTGAGCGTCTGGAGGCCGCGGCTCTCGCGCAGACCGAGCGCAAAAAGCGCACCACCGCCCTCGTGCAGTTGGTGGAAACAACCCCCTTTGAAGTTCCAGCTTCCATGGTTATGGGCGAGGCGCGGCGGGTCGTTCGCGAGATCGTCGAGGCCGAGCAGTCGCGCGGTTTGAGTGACGAGGAGTTGCTGAGCAAGAAGGACGACATTTTCAACCACGCCCAGATGGGGGCGCAGTTCCGGGTCAAGGCGGACTTCATTCTGACCCGTCTGGCCCGCGAGCAGAAGATCGAGGCCTCGCGCGACGAGCTGGCCGGGCATGTGGCCCAGTTGGCGCAGCAGCTCAACATGCCGATGGAAAAGCTGGTCAAGCACCTGGTCAAACGCGACGCCCTCGGCTCGGTCCAAGGCGACGTGGTGCGGGACAAGGCACTTGATTTCCTGGCCTCCAAAGTTAAGGTCAAGTCTCCGGCCGCGGCGGCCTGAGTTTCTCCATTCTATTCATGAAAATACCCGGCTTTACTTCTGATTCCCCCGTGCGGAACTCGATGCTCGTTCCCATGGTGGTCGAGCAGACCGGCCGCGGCGAACGCAGCTACGACATCTATTCGCGGCTGCTCAAGGACCGCATTGTTTTCATTGGCACGCCCATCGATGACTACGTGGCCAACCTCGTCATCGCGCAGTTGCTCTTTCTCCAGATGGAGGACGCGAAAAAGGACATCCATATCTACGTCAACTCGCCCGGTGGCTCGGTCACGGCTGGTCTGGCCATCTACGACACCATGCAGTTCGTGACCTGCGACGTGAACACTTACTGCATGGGCATGGCGGCCAGCATGGGCGCGGTGCTCCTTTGCGCCGGGACCAAGGGCAAGCGTTTCGCCCTGCCCAATTCCGACATCATGATCCACCAGGTCTCCGGCGGAGCGCAGGGTCAGGCCAGCGACGTCGAGCGTCAGGTCGAGTTCATGTTCAAGCTGAAGCGCCGGCTCGAGTCGATCATCGCGCACCACACCGGCAAGCCGGTCGAGCAGGTGCACAACGATGCCGACCGCGATTACTACATGAGCGCTGACGAGGCCAAGGCCTACGGGCTGGTCGACGAGGTGGTCAAATCCCGCAAGGAGATTCCCGGCGCCGTGCCGGCCTGATCCCATGGCCCGCGCCACCAACCTCACGATGTGCTCGTTCTGCGGGAAGAGCCACGCCGAGGTGCGCAAGCTCATCGCCGGCCCCGGCGTCTACATCTGCGACAGCTGCGTCAACCTCTGCAAGGGAATCCTCGACAAGGAACTCAAGGACGAGTCGCGCAAGAAAAGCACCTCGGTCCGCGTGCCCAAGCCGGCGGATATCCGACATCAATTGGACCAATATGTCATCGGTCAGGACCTGGCGAAAAAGACCCTCTCGGTCGCGGTGCACAACCACTACAAGCGCATCCTCCACCATTCATCGTCCCGCGAAATCAGCCTGCCCGGGCCCGATGATGTCGAGTTGGATAAGAGCAACATTCTGCTCATCGGCCCCACCGGGTCGGGCAAGACGCTGCTGGCCCGCACCCTGGCGCGCATTCTCGATGTGCCCTTCACCATGGCGGACGCGACCACGCTGACCGAAGCCGGCTATGTCGGCGAGGACGTGGAGAACATAGTCCTCCGCCTGCTCCAAGCGGCCGATTACGACGTGAAGCGCGCGGAGATCGGCATCGTTTACATCGACGAGATCGACAAGATCGGGCGCAAGACGGACAACGTGAGCATCACGCGCGACGTTTCCGGCGAGGGCGTGCAGCAGGCCCTCCTTAAAATCCTCGAGGGCACGACCTGCAACGTCCCGCCCCAAGGCGGTCGCAAGCACCCGCACCAGGAATACATCCAGGTCAACACCGACAAGATTCTCTTCATCTGCGGAGGCGCCTTTGTCGGTTTGGAGAAAATCATCCAGCGCCGCCTGGGCAACCGCGTGCTTGGTTTTCATGCACGTGAGGGTCAGACGGACGGCTTGGCCATGGTCACTGCCGTCACCGTGCATCAGGCCGAGCCCGAAGATTTGCTCGGGTTCGGCATGATTCCCGAGTTTATCGGTCGTTTGCCCGTGGTCACCGGGCTTGATCCTTTGACCGAGGATGAGTTGGTCACCATCCTGACCGAACCGAAGAACGCGATGGTCAAGCAATACAGCAAGCTCATGGCCATGGAGGATGTCGAATTGAACATCACGAAGGACGGCCTGCGGGCGCTGGCCGCCCGGGCCGCCAGCAAGGGCACGGGCGCGCGCGCCCTGCGCTCCATGATGGAAAAAATCATGCTCGATGTGATGTATGACGTTCCCAGCCGCGAGGATGTGGCCGAAGTGACGATCAACCGTTCGGTCGTCGAGGGCCGCAAGCCGCCGCTGGTCCGCCGCAAGCAGGACAAGGACGCAGCCTGAGATTGTTATGAGGACGGGGACGGTTCAGGTCCCGGTTCATCTGGCCGGTGGCGACCACGCCGCCCTCTCTCGCCAGGGAGAACGGGCGTCCCGTCCGTGTCGCTCTGACCCTGCAGGCAGGACGCCAGGGCCCCTTGATTGTTTCCCGCAACCAGCTCCGCTCGTGCTTGATCTCGGCTGCGGCAACGGCTTGTTCCTCTCCGCCCTGGCGGCCCGCGAACCCGCCCTGAATTTTCTCGGGGTGGAGCGAAAGGAATACCGGGTGCGCCAGGCCCGGCGGCGTTGCGGCCCGCTGGAAAACGCCCAAGTCCTCGCGGGTGAGGTGAGCGAAATCCTGCGGATGCTCCCGCTGCACTCGGTCTCCCGCGCCTACCTGCTTTTCAGCGACCCCTGGCCCAAGCGCCGTCATGCCGTGCGCCGTGTGGTGCAGGAGGATTTTATCACCCTGCTCCGCTCGCGGCTGACGCCGTCCGGTGGATTTTTCTTCGCCACCGATTGCGCCGCCTACGGCCGGTGGGCGCGGCAAATGTTCACCGTCCTGCCGGGATGGTGCGTGGGTTTGTGGTCCGTTGCCCCGGATTGGCCTCGCACCGAGTTCGAGCAGCACTTCAGCACGGTCGGTCTCCCGATCTCGCGCTTCCACGCCACCCCGGTCCCTCCGGCTTCAACGCTCAACCCCCAACTCCTTCATGCCTCCGATTGACGAGGGTTTTGGCGAGCTGGCGGAGCGTGCGGACGAGGACGCAAGTCTCGTCGCGCTCATGCTCCGCGTGCGGCAGGGCGACGAGTCGGCCTTCCGCGCGCTGGTCGAAGCCACGGAAGACCGCGTTTATGGCATCATCGTCCGCATGCTCGGCCACCCCGAGGGGGCCGAGGATCTGGCGCAAAAAGTCTACCTGCGCATCTGGCAGGCGCGGGCGCGTTACGAGGCGTCGGCGAAATTCTCCACCTGGATGTTTTCCATCACGCGGCGGCTGGTCCTGAACGAGCGCCGCGGCCGCGCCCGGCGAGGTGCCGTGTTTTACGATCCGGGGCCCGACGAAAGCGTGCGCGAACCGGTGGCCTGCGACGTTCCCTCCGCCCAAGCTTCCGCGGCGGAGTTGGCTGCGGCCATCGAAGAGGCCTTGGCGGCCCTGCCCGAAGAACAGCGGACCGCCATAGTCCTGCGGCGCTACGAGGAAATGCCCTATGAGGAAATCGCCCGGGTGCTCGAGACAACCGTGCCCGCAGTGAAGAGCCTGCTTTTCCGCGCAAGGGAAACGCTGCGCACGAAATTGGCGGGGTGGATGTAGTCCGCCGCTTGAACAGCGAAATTCGGGTTAGGCGAATGGCCCGGGTCGGCTAACCAGACCAGCGTCCGCCGCGAGACAAGCGGGGGGAGGGGCCGGGGGCGTAGTCGGTTTTGCCGACGGCCCCGATCATGCGGGTGCCGGTGGCGCGCTTCCATTTTTTCGACATGCTCTCGCCGGTGTGGCAGCCCCAGCTTTTGACGAAGGCTTTGGGGGCGAAGCTGGCGCGGCTGATGCGGTTGAGTTCGGTCTCGTGGAGCCAGGCTTTCGAGCCGCTGTCGATCTCGTTGCTGTAGTCGAACATGAAACAGGCCTTGTTCGAATGGAGGAAGAATTCGAGGTTGGCGATCTTCACGCGGTCGCGGGGTTGGCCGGCGTTGAGGTAGTTGATGAGCTGATCGGTGCTGTTGAACCAGACGAGGCGGGCGCCGTTCTTCTTCGCCACGCTCTCGATGTTGCTCAGGAGCGGTCCTTCGTTCTGACGCAGGCGGCGTTCGTAGGCCGGGCGGTAAACCAGCCAGGTGATGTGGGCATTCGCGCCCTGTTCGGCCTGGATTTCCTTGATGCGGACGCTGGCGCTGCGGATAAAGTTGGCCCACCAGCGATCGTGCGGCGGGTATTTGAACCGCTCCCACTGGTAAAGCGATGGTCCGCCGGAGACCACGATGAATTCCTTCTCGTTAACCGCCCGCAGGGGCGCGGTGACGACGACGAAGAGGAAAAGGATGGAGAGGGTTTGTTTCATCGGCCGGAAATGTCCCGAGAAATCGGTTCCGCGGCAAGCGGGTTATTGCGGGGGCGTTAACGCGAGGCTGGCCACGCCCTGGGACGGACGGATGAGGGCGCGGATGCCCACGCTGGCGATGAAA
>JBMOJP010000058.1:0-16427 GCA_049315725.1 Chthoniobacterales bacterium
TCATGGTCTGCCTCGGCGCGCACTTCAGCGCGGTGTGGATCGTGGTGGCCAATTCCTGGATGCAAACCCCGGCCGGGTTTTCCATCGAATACCGCGGGGAGATCATGCCGCCGGGTTTCGTGCCCAACGCCGACCAGATCATGCACTCGCGGGCCGTCATCCACGATTTCTGGGCCATGGTCTTCAATCCGTCCTCGCTGGATCGGCTCTCGCACGTCCTCGTCGGGTGCTGGCAGGCCGGGGCTTTTCTGGTCATCAGCATCAGCGCGTTCTACCTCCTGCGCGGACGGCACCGTGAATTTGCCATGTCCTCGCTCAAGATAGGCTTGTGTGTGGCTGCGGTCGCCTCGCTCCTGCAACTCGCCACCGGGGCCAAGTCGGCTGACGGCGTGACGCGCCACCAGCCGCTCAAACTGGCGGCGATGGAAGGTCTTTTCAAAACCCAGGACTGGGCACCGATGGGCGTGATGGGCTGGGTGGACATGGAGAAGCAGAAAGTTTACGGGCTGCAGATTCCCGGCATGCTGAGCGTGCTGGTGGGAAATTCGCCCAAGACGGTAGTCACCGGCCTGGACGCCTTTCCGCGGGAGGACTGGCCGCAGGTGCAGGCGATCTACCAGTTTTACCACCTCATGATTGCCATCGGCATTGGCCTCATCGGCATTTCCTGGCTGGGCATTCTGATGTGGTGGCGGGGCTGGCTCTTCGATCTGACTAAACCGCTGGTGCGGCTCTATTACGTCGTCCTGGTCCTGGCCGTGCTCGGACCACAGATCGCCAACCAAGCTGGGTGGTTTACGGCGGAGATGGGGCGGCAGCCGTGGATTGTTTACGGTCTGATGCGCACCTCGCAGGGCTTGTCAGCCGTGGTTACGGCCAACCACGTGCTGGCCTCGCTTATCATGTTTGCGGCGATCTACGCGTTGCTGTTCGCGGTGTTCGTTTATCTGCTGACCCGGAAAATCCAGAAAGGGCCGGACCATGAGGAGGACAGCGAGGAGATGCCGCCGAGTTGGATCGCCATGATGGAACGGCGTCAGGTGAGAGCTGCGGCCAAAAGAAACTGACCATGGATCTGAACACCGTCTGGTTCATTTTGGTCGGCGTGCTCTTCACCGGCTACGCCATGCTGGACGGCTTCGACCTTGGGGTCGGAGCGCTACATTTGTTCGTCAAGAAGGACGAGGACCGGCGCATTTTCCTCAACGCGATCGGCCCGGTGTGGGATGGCAACGAAGTCTGGCTGGTCACGGGCGGTGGTGCTCTCTTCGCCGCCTTCCCGGTGGTTTATGCGACGGTGTTCTCCGGGTTTTATCTGCCCTTCATGGCGCTGCTGGCCGCGTTGATTTTCCGGGCGGTCGCGATCGAGTTTCGCAGCAAGGAGGAATGGGGTTGGTGGCGGCAGATGTGGGACCTCGGTTTTGCCGCCGGCAGTGTCGTCTCCAGTTTTCTCATCGGCGTGGTCATGGGCAACATCCTCCAGGGCATCAAGCTCGATGAGCGCGGGGAGTATGTCGGCGGACTCTACGCGCTACTCAATCCCTACGCCCTCCTGCTCGGGGTCACCACGGTGGCGCTCTTTGCCATGCACGGATCGATCTATCTTGTGATGAAAACCGAGGGCGAGCTGCAGGCGCGCGTGCGTCGCTGGGTCAACCGCGCCATCGGGATCTTCCTGGCCTGCTACATCGTGCTGAACATGGCCACCCTGGTCTTCGCGCCGCATCTGCTGGAGATCGTTCGCGCCCGCCCCTGGCTCCTCATGATTTTTGTCCTCAACGTTCTGATCGTCCTGAACATTCCGCGCGAGACGCACAAGGGAAACGAATTCCGCGCCTTCCTCTCATCCTGCGGGGCCATGGCCACGCTCATGATGCTCTTCGGGCTGACCGTTTATCCGAACATGGTCCTGTCCATGCCAGACCCGGAGAACAGCTTGAACATCTACAATGCGGCCTCAACTCCGAAGACGCATTTCATCATGCTGGTCATTGCCATCATCGGCGTGCCCATTGTCCTGGCCTACACCGCGAGCGTGTATTTCATTTTCCGCGGGAAGGTGAAGCTGACGCCGCATAGTTATTGAGGGCGGCAGGCCCTGCCATCATGCGGCCGGCAGTTTTTGCGCGTGCTTCTCCATCAGACGGTTCAGCCGCATGAAAGCCCGGCGGGCCGACTCCACGTCCTGCTCCCCGGCCAGGCGCTTGGCGCAGGAGGAGATTTGCGGCTCAACCCCGGCGAACGAACGCGCGATGACTTCCGCCTGGCTGCTGACGCCAGCAAGAGACCCGCGTGCGAGGGTTTCGCGAATGGCCTCGTAAGCCCCCGCCGCGGTGACGACGGCCGGGGGCAGACCGGCCAGATCATGAGCCGTCAGATACGGACAAGCCGGCAAATCACCGTGCGCATCCTCATGAACGAGGGGGCCGACAAACATGACGACAACCGTGCCAAGGAGGAAACAGATGAGGCCGAAAAAAACGAAGCGCCAGAGCATGTCGCGGTTCAGGCGGCGGCGCGCCCGCGCACGATCAGACGGGCCACCTCAAGGTCGGCCGGGTAGGTGATCTTGCTGTTCCACTCTGGCGTGGCGACCAGCGCGACGGGCGCTCCGGCCCGCTGGACGGCGGATGTTTCATCCGTGACGTAGGCCCCCGCAGCGATGACTTCGGCGTAGGCCCGACGAAGCAATTCGGCGCGGAAAATCTGCGGTGTCTCAATCGCCCAGAGTTTGGTGCGATCGACCGACTCGATGATGAAGCCCTCGTCGTTGATGCGCTTGAGCGTGTCGGTGACGGGACGGGCGCAGGCGGAGGCACCGGTGTTGCGGGCCGCCTCGAGACACCGTTCGATCATGGCGCCGTTGACCAGCGGGCGGGCCGCATCGTGCACCGCGATCATGGCGGCCTCAGCCGGCACGCAGTCGAGGCCCTCGGCGACAGAAAGATGCCGGTGCGCCCCGCCCTCGACGACGGCGCGCAGCTTCCCGGGCGCGGCGGCGCGGGCGATTTCCTCCAGTTCGAGGCGGGCGCTGGCCGCGCAGACGAGGACAATCGAATCAATCTCCTCGCATTGGCTGAAAGCCGAGATGGTCCAGGCCAGAACAGGCCGGCCCTCGAGGTCGGCGGTCAGCTTGTTGAAGCCCATCCGGCGGCTCGAGCCACCGGCGACAATAACCGCCCAGACGCCCTGCTTTTTTGCTGTGCGCGGCTTAGCCAAGTTGTTTTTGCACCTCCGCGTTGACCGCCTTGCCGTCGGTGCGGCCGGCGGCTTTGGCCATGACGACTTTCATGACGGCACCCATCTGCGCCTTGCCGGTGGCGCTGGTCTCGGCGACGGCCTCGCGCACCAGAGCGGCCAGTTCGTCGGCCGGGAGAGCCGCGGGCAGATAGGCTTCCAGCAGGGTGATCTCGGTCTTTTCCTTGTTCGCCTGCTCCGGTCGCCCGCCCTGAACAAAACCATCCACCGCATCCTGACACTGCTTGATACGTTTGCGCACCACGGCCACGACATCCGCGTCGGCCAACCCGGCGTCGGCCGCCGCGCCCTTCTCAATGATGGCGTATTTGAGCGAGGATTTCAGCATGCGCAGCGCGCCCAGGCGGTCCGTGTCGCGCGCCCGCATGGCGTCCTTGATGTCCTGGTCAATTTTTGCGCTGAGGCTCATGGAGCTGAGGTTAAATTTGGCGTCGCCGGACGGCGAGTGTTTTCCGGCGCGATTGCCGCCCCCGCAGCGCTTCGGTAGCGTGGAAGGGCGTATGTCCGCGATACCCCGCAAAATCGAGATTCTCGGCACCCCGGTCGCCGTGGTGGACTACCAGGAGACGGTGGCCGAGAGCATTCGTCTGGCCCGGGAAGATCGCCCGGCAGCTGTGGCGGCGAGCAATACCCACATCGTGGCCCTGGCCCGCCACGATCCGGGATTCGGCGGGGTCATGCGGCGTTTCGATCTGGTGCTGCCGGACGGCATGCCGCTGCGCTGGTCACTCAATGCGCGGGGGGCCGGGCTGCGCGACCGGGTTTACGGGCCGTATTTCATGGAGGAAATGGTCCGCGCCACCCCGGCTCCTTGGCGGCACTTTCTTTTTGGGGGAACGCCGGAGACGCTGGAGGCGTTGACGAGTCGGTTGCGGCAGATACAGCCCGAAGTCGAGATTGCCGGAACACTTTCCCCGCCATTTCGCGCGTGGGACGAGACTGATGAGGACGAGTTTGCCCGGATGATTGCGCAGGCCAAACCGGACTTCATTTGGGTCGCCCTCGGTGGGGAGCGGCAAGAGAGGTGGATCGCCGATAATCTTCAGAGGCACCGCCGCGGCGTTTTCTTCGCAGTCGGAGATGCCTTTGTCCTCCTGGCCGGCGAGCGATCATTTGCCCCCCGCTGGATGCAGGGCCTGGGAATCACGTGGATCTACCGGCTGTGGCAGGAGCCGCAGCGTTTGTGGCGTCGCTACACCCGCTTCAACAGCCTTTTTGTTTATTACACGGTGCGGGACGCACTTCTCGGTTCCCCGGCCGGACGCCGCGCTGGCGGAGATCTGCCCAGCATTGCATTTCTCGGCTCACGGGGTGTGCCGGCCCGCTACTCCGGATTTGAAGTTGTCGTCCAGGAGCTGGGCAAGCGGTTGGCCGCGCGCGGGCATGAGGTCACGGTCTACAACCGACTTCCACATTTCGACGCACCGCAGCCGGTGTGGGAGGGCCTGCGCATCATCGGCCTGCCGACCATTTCGACCAAGCGCCTCGACACGATTGTTCATACCACGCTCTCGATGCTGCATGCCATGGGCCGCCGCTACGACATCATCTACCTCTGCGGGGTGGGCAATGCCATCCTCGTCCGGCTCGCCCGGCTCGTCGGCATGCGCGTGATCATCAATGTGGACGGCGCGGATTTCCGCCGGACAAAATGGCGCGGGTTTGCCCGTTCGTGGTTGCTGCGCAGCGAGCGCTGGGCCGTCGAATCGGCGGATTGCGTCATTGCCGACAACGCGACCATCGCGGACCGTTACGAGCGCAACTACGGGATGAGGCCCGAGCATCTGTCCTACGGTCTGACCGTGCGGGACACGCCGGTGCAGAGCGGCGAACTGGCGCGGTGGAATCTTCAACCCGGCGGATACTTTCTCTATGTCTCACGGCTCACACCGGAGAACGAGGCGGAGCTGCTCTTGCAAGCTTATCGCCGTCTGGCTGATCCCCTGCCCCTCGTGCTGGTCGGCGGCGATCCCTACGAGCAGGCCTACCGCCGCCGGCTCGCGGCGCTGGCCACAGATCGCGTCATCTTCACCGGCCTGCGCTTCGGGGACGCCTATGTGGAGTTGAGCCAAAATGCGCGGGCCTTCATCATGCCGGCCACGATCGAGGCCACACGGTTGGTGCTCCTCGACCAGTTGGGCATGGGCCAGGCCATCATCTACCACGATTGTCCCGCCACGCGCGAAGTCCTGGGCGAAGCCGGGCTGCCTTTTGGGCCGGAGAATCCAGTGGAGGCGCTTGCCGCCCAACTCGAGTCCGCGGGCCGCAACCCGACGATGTGCGTGCATGCCGGCCGGCGAGCGCGCGAGCGGGCCGAATTGTTTCGGTGGGAAAACGTGCTGGCGCGCTACGAGGAAATTTTCGACCGCATCCTCGATGCACCCGCGAAGAAGACGTAATCCATGCGGCTCTCCGTCATTACCCCGTCACTCAATCAGGCGCGCTACCTTGGTGAATGCCTCGCTTCCGTGCGGGCGGCGACGGACCACGCTCCGGAGCATCAGGTTGAACACATCGTGATTGATGGCGGCTCGACGGATGGTTCCGTCGACTTGCTCCGCGCAGCGCGGGACGTCCGGTGGATCTCGGAACCCGACACAGGCCAGTCTCAGGCGATCAACAAGGGGCTGGCCCTCGCCGGCGGTGACGTGCTGGCCTACCTCTGCGCGGATGACCTCTACGAACCGCAAGCCGCGCGCGTCGTGCTGGAAGGCTTCGCCCAGAACGCCGGAGCTGAGGTGGTTTATGCGGATTACTTTTTCCTCGAGGGTATGTCCGGCCGCAAACGACTGAAGTCCGTGGCTGGATTTGTGCCGGAACGTCTGCGCGACCACAACCCCCTCGGCCAGCCGGCCGTCTGGTGGCGACGCAGTGTTGACGAAAAATTTGGTCGCTTCGACGAGACGCTTCATTATTGCATGGACCACGAATACTGGCTGCGCCTGGGCACGGGTGTGAAATGGCTTTACCGGCCCGAGCCGCTGGCGGTGTCACGGTTGCACGCCGCGGCCAAGACCAGCCGGCAATTGCCGGAAATGTGGCGCGAAACGGCCCGCATGCTGACCCGCGACGGCTGGCGCCCCGGTCCGTGGTGGAACGCTTTCGCCATGGCCGCGTGGGGACGTCATTACTACCGATTGAAAAGAGCCTGGTTCGCCCGATGAAACCACGTCTGCTTATCATCGAACTTCACCACCTCGGCGACGCGGTCTTGAGTTTGCCTTTCGTGCGTGGAGCGCAAGCCGACTACCAAGTCCACGTCCTCTGCCGCCCGGCCACGCGCGCCGTCTACGAGTTGATGGCAGCACCACCAATCATTCACGTCTGGGAACCGCCTTGGACGGGCCGGCCGGAGTGCTCTGCGCTGGCGGCCCTGAGCGCCGCCCGCACCCAAGGGCTGGCCTTACGAACGCGGGACTTTCAAATCGCGGTCTGTGCCTGGGCCGATGCGCGGGCCGGTTTGATCATGACGGAAACCGGCGCGGGTCAGCGCATCGGTTTTCCCATGACGCGCGGAAACTACTACGCGGCCGATCATCCCTGGCGGAAGCAACGGCGTCTGCTCGGGCGGGCGCTGGAGCAGGCCTGGGGCTGGTGGCCGACGAATCGGCCCATGCTGACGCGGAACCTGCATCGTGCGCAGGCCGACCAGTCGCACCTCGGTTGTTGGGAGCAAATCGCCGGGGTTTTGGATCTGGCCGCAGATTTTTCGGTGCCCTGGTTCCCCTCTCCGGATGCTGCGGCCGACGTGCTCGGCTTTGTCCGCGAGGCGCACGATCGGGGGCAGCAAGTCCTCGCCATCCACCCGCACGCGCGTCTGCCCGGCAAACAATGGCCACACGCCCAGTGGTGCACCTTGCTGGCCGCTCCATGGGTGCGAGAGCGCTTCGCCCTCCTGGAAGTGCTTCCACCGGATACCTCAACCCTCGGCTTGGAGCAGGCACTCTCCATTTCCACCCCAACCATTTCATCGCTGGCAGCCACGCTGGCCGCGGCCGACGCGCTGCTCGGACACGACTCGATGCCAGCGCATCTGGCGGCGGCGCTCGGCAAACCCGTGGTCACCATTTTTGGCTCGGGCGAGCCCGACTGGTTTGCCCCGTGGCAGAACAGGCACCGCGCGGTCATTCGGCGCCGCTGCCCGCTGCATCCGTGTATTGATCAGTGCGGAATGGACCGCTATCTCTGCGTCGAGAACGTCAGCATCGACGACGTCATCGCCCAATTGGCCGGGCTTCCGGGACTGTCATGAAAATTCTTCTTTTCGGCGCCGGCGGCTTGCTCGGACGGCATCTTGCCGTAGAGCTTGCCGCGCACGGCCACCAACTTTGCGCCTTCACGCGCCCGGAGGCGGACATCACGAACCGGGCGAGACTCGACGAAATATTTGGCGAGTCCTGGGATGCGGTGATCAACGCGGCTGCGGTTTGCGACTTCGCCGCCTGCGAGAAGCACCGGGAGGCGACAAACCGAATCAACCGGGATGCCCCGCTGGACTTGGCTGCGCGCTGCGCCGAACGGGGAGCCGTCTTCGTGCAATTCAGCTCGGATTATGTGTTTCGCGGTGATCGCAACCAGTGTTGGACGGAGAACGATCCGGCCCAGCCGCTCTCGGTTTACGGCGAACAAAAGGCGGCGCTGGAGCGTGACATTCCAGGGCTGTGCCCACGCAGCCTCATACTGCGTCTTTCTTGGCTTTACGGAACCGGCGGCCGCACCTTCATGAGCCTGCTCCCGTCGTTGCTGGCACAGCAGGAATTGCTTCGAGTCGCCTCCGGAAAAACCGGGCGCTGCCTCTACGCGCCGGACGCGGCCGTATGGACCCGGCGGTTGGTGGAGTGCGGCGACACAGGCTTGTTCAACCTGGTCAACGCCGGCGACACCTCGTGGGAGGAATTCGCACACACATGCCGCGAACAAATGGCGGCCGCCGGCACGAATCCGCGCTGCCGCCTGGTCGAGGAAATTCCCTTTGGCGAGCTCGGTCCCGACTGGCCGAAGCGTCCACGCTACTCGTGCCTCGACACGGCGAAGCTGGCCGAGGCTCATCCGCCGGGCCCGCGACCATGGAAGGAGGCGCTCGACGCCTTCCTTCGCGAGGATAAATCGTTTGCCGCGTCCGCACCGCTGTGAAAGCTTCCCCCTCCACACCATGAACTCCGCTCCCGCCACGCCCACCCCTTTCTGGCGTCCACTGCTGCTTCCCGCCAACCTCTTCGCCGCCGCGGCGGTGATTGGCGTGGTCTTTGTGCTCTTCGGTCGCTTCCCCTACGCCTCGGGCTACGGCGCGACCCGCGTGCACATGTTCGAGTTCATGAGCTATGTGTGGAAACGCCCCGAGTGGGAGCATTGCTGGCTTGTGCCGTTGGCGGTGATCGGACTCGTCTCCTACCGCCGCAAGGAGCTTGCCGCCCTGCCGGTGCGCGGTTCGTGGGTCGGACTTGCCGCCCTGCTCGGGGCGTTGTTCGTCTATTGGGTCGGATATCTCGCGGATAACATTTACCTCGGCTACATCGCCCTTCTCGCCTTCGCCGGTGCGACGGTGCTCTGGCTGCTCGGGTGGGGATGGCTCCGCACGCTCGCTTTCCCCATCGCTTTCCTCGCTTTCATGTTTCCGTTGCCGTTCATGGACAGCTCCCTGGCCTTTCCCCTGAGGATTCTCATGTCCACGGTCAGCGTCGGATTTCTCAATCTCATCGGACTCTCCTGCCTGCAAAGCGGCACGGCCATTATCTCCGCCGCCGACATCGCCACCGGGTTGGCCGCCGGGCAGCGCTTCGCCGTTGATGTCGCCGACCCTTGCAGCGGCATCCGCTCGCTCTTCGCCCTCATGATGGTCAGCGCTCTCTATGGCTATCTCGTCATGGATCGGGCCTGGCAGAAGTGGGTCATTTTTCTCGCCTCCGTTCCCCTCGCCGTGGCTGGAAATTTTGCCCGCATCATCATGCTTACCCTTGGCACGATCACCCTCGGCACTGACACGGCCATCGGCAGTCTGGAGAAGCCGACGTTCTTCCACATGGCTTCGGGTTTTCTCGTTTTCGCCGTCGCGCTTGGCGGCATGTTGCTGCTGGGCTCGCTGCTGCAAAGATTCACTCCGGCGGTCCAAAAGGAGGAAGCGCCATGATCCGCATTCCGTGGTGGCGCACCGTCGCGCTCGTCGCTCTGGCCGCGGCGACCATTATGCTTTGCCGCAAAAGCACGCCGCCGAACATCACGGCTGAATCCGGCGTCCTCATGGATCTCCCGACATTGGTCGGCGAATACTGGGGCACCGATGATCCGATTTCACCGTCCGAACTGGCCCTGCTGCCCAAGGACACGCAGTTTGCCAAAAAAGTTTACCAGGATCTTTCCGGCGATTCCTTGACCACCCAGATCGTGCTGAGCGGCGGTGAGAAGCGCAGCATCCACCGCCCCGAAGTCTGTTTGCCCGGGCAGGGCTGGACGATCCAGAGCAGCGAGGTCATCCCGATCACCCTGGCTAATGGCCACGCGCTTGAGGTGATGAAACTCACCCTCGTGCGCGAGATCGAGCTGGCCTCCGGCGAGCGGCGCCACCTCAAGAGCTATTTCCTCTACTGGTTTGTCGGCAAGGACACTTCCACTCCCTACCACTGGGTGCGCTTGGCCAAGACCAACTGGGACATGGTGGTGCAAAAGATCCAGCATCGCTGGGCTTATGTGATCGTCAGCTCCCCCGTGATGGAAGGCTTCAAACCAGGGGCCAAGACCGACCAGCAAACGCTCGACATGCTGGAGAACTTTATCCGTCAGGCCGTGCCGAAGTTCCAGCTGTCCGAGATGACGGCGGACGAACGTCCGGCCTCGTGAGGAGTCGGGCGGGTCGCACTTGTGAGACCCGCAACACGCACCCAGCGTCGGAGCCTAGTGGTTCGACCAGACCGGTCAACGCCACCACCGGAGACCGGGCCAGC
This sequence comes from Chthoniobacterales bacterium, assembly GCA_049315725.1. Classification (GTDB taxonomy): domain Bacteria; phylum Verrucomicrobiota; class Verrucomicrobiia; order Chthoniobacterales; family JACTMZ01; genus JACTMZ01. The sequence goes on from JBMOJP010000058.1 coordinate 10,197, forward strand.
ACGCCTCCGCCCGCGCGGTAGGCATCGGCGAACAATTCGCACTCCAGGATGTCGGTGCGGTCGCAGACGCTGAGAAATTTCATCATCCGCCCGTCCTTCTGACGGTGAAGCCGCTCGGCCACAACAAGCCCGCAGATGGTCACGCCACGACCGGCGAAATTCCTCACCCCGGACAGCGGGCCGTAAGTTTCCCACGCCACCGCGGGAAAGAGCTCCACCGGATGCCCGCCCACGGGAAAGCCGAGCAATTCCATCTCATCGCGCAGACGCTCGAGCCCGTCCGGCTCGGTCCGCGCCTCCGGAGCAGAGACGGCCCGAGCGGTTAGATCCAAGGCCGGACCATCCGACCGCGATCCCATGGCCCGCAGCTCCCAGAATTGCTCCGTGCGCGAAAGACCGAACCCATCAAAGGCTCCCGCCCTCAACAAGCTCATCATTTCGCCAGACCCCGCCCGAACCCGCTGATGAAAATCGCGCAAGCCGCCAAACGGCTGGCCTTGCGCGATCCCCTCCAACAGTTCCGCGCCCAGTCCTTTGATCTGCGCAAGGGGCACGCGAATCGTCCGGGCTGCATCCGCAACGAAAGCCCGCAAAGGACCGTTCACTCCGGGGCCCGCCAGGCTGATTCCCAGGCGCCGCGCCTCGATGGTGTAAAACAGCGGCGAATAAAACCCCTTCCCGTGGGTCAGCACCCCGGCAAGAAACTCCGCCGGCCAGTAACGCTTCAATTGAGCCGCCTCGTAGGCCTCGACTCCGTAAGCCGTGGAATGCGCGCGGCAAAACGCGTAGCCGCGGAACTGCATGAGCAAATTCCACACCGCGGTGATCTCGGTCTCCGTCCGCCCCCGGGCCCGCGCGGCCCGGGCGAATTCTTCCCGCCATGGCCCCACCTCGGCCGTCCGGTTTTTGACCAGCAACCGCCGCAGCATGTCCGCGCGGCCCGCCTCCCATCCGGCGAAGGCCTCGCAGATCTGCAGCACGTGTTCCTCGTAGGCAACCACGCCATAAGTCGAGCGCAGCACGGGCTCCAGGCTCGGATGAACATACTCCACCGGCTCAAGCCCGCGCGCACGGCGGGCGAACTGTTCCTTGCGCAAACCATTGGCCGCGCCCGGACGAATGACCGAGACAATGGCAATAAGTTGATCAATGGCCCGCACGCCCGACATCCGCGCCAGCGACGTCATGGCCGGGCTTTCGATATGATGCACCCCGCGCGCCTCCCCGCGGGCGATCATTTGCCAGACCTGCGGATCATCCCACGCGCCCGCTTGGGGTGGCTCGATGCCCCGGGCCCGCAGGGACGCCCGCGTGTCCCGCAGAACAGACAGCCCGCCCTGAGCCAGAATGTCGAGTTTGACCAGACCCATCGCCTCCACCGCGTCCATGTCGAACTGCGTGGTCGCCCGCCCGCGGGCGCTGGTGAAAAGCGGGGTCAGGCGGGACACCGGTTCACGCGAGATCACAACCCCGCACGGATGCATCTTGGCGTGACGGGGAAAGCCGTCCAATCGCACGGCCAGCTTGAGGGCGACCCGATACGGATTTTCCTCCCACGTCAGACCGTCCGTCTCCACGCTTTCCCGCGCCGCCGCCTCGACCTCATGAGCGGAAGTGTGCGGAAGTTTTTCCGTCATCCGCCGGATCTGAAATTCCGACACCCCGAGGGTCTTGGCGATGTCAGCGAGAGCGGAGCGGCCCTGATACGTGCTCAGTCCCCCGACCATGGCCGCATGGTCGGGGCCGTAGCGGGCGAAAATCAGATCCACCACCTCATCGCGTCGGTCGTGCGGAAAATCCACGTCGATGTCCGGAAGCTTTTGCAGCGCCATGCGGTCGCGGTTGAGGAAGCGGCGGAAATACAATTCGAACCGCACCGGACAGACCGAGCTGATGCCCAGGCAGAAGCAGACGAGAGAATCCGCCGCGCTGCCCCGCGTGATCCAGTCGATCCCCCGTTCCGCACAACGCTGGAGCAGATCCCACACGACGAGAAAATATTCCTCGTAACCGACCTCGGCGATGATGCGCAACTCCTCCCCGATTTGTGACTGCACCCCAGCCGGGGGCGGACATCCGTAACGCCGCAGCATGCCCTCGCGGGCCAGGCGGCTGAGAAACTCCCGCGGCGACAATCCGTCCGGCGGGCGAAAGTTGGGAAACTTCAATCCGCCGACCGGGAGCGTGAACTCGCATCGCGCCGCGATTTCATCCGCCTCGCGCCGAACCGCCTCCCCGGCCGACGGGATCGCCGCCGCCCACGAAAAGCCCCCGCGCCGCTTGGCCGGATGCGCCTGCCCGGCCAGGGTCAGGGTGCGGATGCTCTGCACCACCTCGAAGAATTTTGCCTCGTGCTCGGAGGCATAGCGGATTTCGGGAAACATCGTGACCGGCCGCAAAATCAAGCCCTCCAGCGCCTTCGGCCCTCGGGGCTCGCTCAACAGCCCGCACAGATTCCGATACCCCTCGGCATTTTCGACGTAAGCCAGATAGGGGATACCCCCCACCCGCACCTCGGCCCCGACGATCGGCTTGATCCCGGCCGCCCGTGCCGCGGTGCAAAATTCCACCGAGCCGTGCAGATTCGGATCCATCATCGCCACCGCTTTGGCCCCTGCCTCCACCGCCATCCGCACGATATCCCCCGGCCGCAGCAGCGAATCGAGGAAGCTGAAACAACTCTTGGCATTGAGAACCACCGGCGGTGAGACGCCGCCTGCGGGGATGCCGCCTCGGCTGTTCCAAAACTTCTGCCTTTTGCCTTTTTCCTTCTGTCTTTCCAAAGCATGCCCCCTCACCACTGCGCGGCTTCCATATTTTTCCCGCACCTCGTCCATGACCCGCACAAGATCGCGGCGTGTCTCGCGGTCATAGCCCGTGCCGGGCAGATCGAGAGCCGCCTGATGCAATCCGCCCGCATAGACGCGGGACAGCTTCAATCCAACCAGGCGCAGACTGACCCGCCGATCCCACCCGCGCGCCACCAGGCGGTCGAGCAGCGGATAGATCTCTGTTTCTACATCCGACGGCTCCCCGAGACTCTCGCTTCGCCGGCTTTGCTCCATGTCGTTGTAGCGCAAGAGCACCTCGACACACCGGACTGTCTTGCCGTCGGCCCGCACTTTGACCATGAGGGCATCAGCCATGCCCCGCAATTTCCGCCGCACAAAATCGGCATCCGTCGTGTCCTCGTCGAACGTCTCCTGTTTTCCGTAAGATTTCGCGGCGGCGCGTTCGGTCGTGATCGGCCGCTCATCGCGTCCCTGGGAAAATTCCCACAACTGCCCCGCGGCCGAGCCCGCCAGCAGTTCAAGCTTCTGCGTCGTCGTCGCCGCCACCTCGCCGATGCGGTGCAGGCCGGCGGCACGAAACATCTCGGCCATTTTCGGGCCGACGCCGGGGAGCCATTTCACCTCGAGAGGAGCGAGAAACTCCCGCTCGGTTCCCGGCGGAACCTCGAGGAAACAATCCGGTTTGCGCAGCTTCGAAGCGACGGCGGCGACGAGTTTGTTCGTCGCGAGGCCGTGCGAAACCGAGAGTCGCAGGTGCACGCGGATGTTGTGCCGCAACCGCTCCGCCGCTTCGCGCGGACTCCACCGCGTAACGCCCGAGAGATCGCAATAGCCCTCGTCGATCGATCCCACCTCGACCGCCGGCGTGTAATCTTGGGCCAGCGAGAACATCAGCCGCGAAAAGTGCTCATACTTTTCATAATCCCCCGGAAGCACGATGAGCTGCGGACAAATCTTCAGCGCCCGCACGGTCGGCATCGGCGTGTAAACCCCCAGCCGCCGCGCTTCGTAGCTGGCCGAGGCAATGATCCCGCGCCGCATCCCCCCCACCGCCACCGCGCGACCGCGCAGGCGCGGTTCGGCCGCTACTTCGCAGCCGACAAAAAACGCGTCCGCATCCAAATGCACCGCCGCCCGCTGTTTGCTCCGCTCCACGGCAGCGGAATAACACGAATTGAACTACTGTTCAAATGTTCAGTTATCGGCTGCGTGTCATAATCTGCCCACGCTTCGATCTCCGAGCCCGCCTTCCCCCCGGGTCGCCATGCGTCCCGCCAGCCAGGGCGATGGACCCCGTGCTCGTAGTTGTGTTTGACCAAGGCCCCGGCGGATTCCTTGTCGTGATCCTTGGTGGTCACCTCCTCGTCGTCCGGCTGGTGCTGGAGGGCGGCGCTGGGTTCGTAATTTTTCCACTCCGGTCCTTCCCGGACTGGTGCCTCGAAGCGCACGGCGAACAGCCTCGGGAATGCGTAACACCAGCCCTATCCGAGCGTCTTGAGCCGGGAGAGGATCAGACGATAGGCCGGCGCGAGGCCGGTGCGCCCGTCGCCGCCCCACGTGCCCATGTAAAAGTCGCCGTAGTCCATCGCGTCGAAACGAGTAATCCCCCGCCGTCAGCCTGACCGGAGCCAGCCCCCGCAAAAAAGTCCGCAGTGGATCCCACGGTCGCGCGAAACGACCCGGGATGCTTGCGATCTCCACCCGGCAGGATGAGGTCGTGGTTGTCGGACAACACGTCCCAGAGGCAGAGCCTCGCGCACGCCTGAATATTACCACCCTCCAGACCTTCCGGCCAAGTGCCTCAAAACTCGACCCTCAACGGGTAAGGCTTCCATTTGGGGTCGTCGGTCACGGCGATGGCGCTCTGCTCGATGGCTTGGGCGATGAGCAAACGGTCGAAGGGGTCGCGGTGGTGGGGTGGCAATTTCTCGAGCCGGCAAATATCCGTGATCTCCAGCGGGAGTTGGTGGAACCGGTGGTCGGTCTGCAGGGTGCGCGCGAAGTCGGAGAGATCGCCTTGGATTTGGAGTTTGCCCAGGCCGCGCTTGATGGCGATTTCCCAAAGCGAGATCGTGCTGAAGAGGATTTCATGCTCCCGGGGAGCGTCGAAAATGGCGTCCCACGCGCGCGGAAGGCGGGGGTCATTCTGCCGCCACCAAATCAGCGTGTGCGTGTCCAAGAAATACCGCATCACTCGAAGAATTCCCGCAATTCCTCAAGCTCGTCGCAGAAATCGTCGGCCATCCAGATTTTACCGGCCATATCTCCGCGGAAGGACTTCCGCAGCGCGGCTTGAGGCTCCGTCTCCACCGGTTTCAACTCCGCCACGGGCTGCCCCCTTTGCGTGATGATAAATCTCTGACCCGCCCGCGTCTGGCGCAGCAGCCTGGACAGGTGGGTCTTGGCCTCGAAAGCTCCGATGACCGTGGCTTCCGGCGGCGTTGTTGCGGTCGGGGTCATAACAAACTGGTAGAGCAAACTGGTTGGTTTGTCAATCAGCAGAATCTCACATGCCGAGGCAATCTCATCGGCCCGCTGAGCAACAAGCGACCCAGCGCCGAGACAAGGAACACGCGACTTAAAATAATGATATCATTATAGTTTAGGCCGACCCAATCCTGCCAATTTGTTTTGTCCCACCGTCTGATTTCCTGACGGTGCCCGCTGCTTACCGCGCCTGGGCGGCGGCCATTTCTTGGGCCAGGAGGCACAACTCGGCGGCCTTGAACGTGTGGGCCTGGGTCATCGCGTTTTCCGTGCGGTTGAGGCAGTCGAGGATCAACTGGCCGAAGAACGGGTAACCAACCTTCCCGGCGCAGGGGATGCGATGCTCGCCCTGGCCATCCACGAGGAAAAGCTGGTCCGGCCCGTGGTCGGTGGCGATGTCGGCGTATTTGCGCAGTTCGATGTATCCTTCGGTGCCGAGAATAATCAGGCGGCCGTCGCCCCAAGTGCCAAGGCCATCTGGCGTGAGCCAGTCGACGCGGAAGTAGCCCGACGCACCGTTGTCCGCCGCAAGCAGGCAGTCACCGAAGTCCTCCAGCTCCGGATGATTTGCGTTCGCCACATTGCGGGTCGAGGCCGACACGACGCGGGCGTCCTGCGCGCTGGTGTAAAAAAGAAACTGCTCGCATTGGTGGCTGCCGATGTCGCAGAGGATGCCGCCGTATCGCGCACGGTCAAAAAACCAGGCCGGCCGCGACGGCGCGTTGAGCCGGTGCGGCCCGGTGCCGAGCGTTTGCACAACGCGTCCGATGGCACCCGCCTGCACCAGCGTGCCGGCATGCACGGCGCATTCCACATGCAGGCGCTCGCTGTAATAAACGGCAAACTTGCGTCCGGTCTCGGCCACTGTCTGTTTCGCCTCAGCCAGTTGCGCCAAAGTCGTGCACGGCGCCTTGTCCGTGAAGTAATCCTTGCCGGAGCGCATCACGCGGCA
>JBMOJP010000145.1:0-3680 GCA_049315725.1 Chthoniobacterales bacterium
CTGTGGTGTGCAGGTTTCTCCCCTTTGTCTCGGCACGATGAATTTCGGCTGGGTCTCCGAGGAGAAAGTGAGTTTTGCCGTGATGGACCGCGCGCTCGAGGCGGGGATCAATTTTTTCGACACGGCGGATGTCTACGGAGCGTGGTCGAGTTATCCTGGATCCTGCGAGGAGCTGATCGGGCGCTGGCTGGCGCAGGGCGGCCGACGGGAGAACATCATTCTCGCCACGAAGGTCTACAACCCGATGAAAATCGAGGGACGGCCGGGAGAAATCAACCGCGATTCCCGCTGCTACTCCGCGCCGAAGATCATCCGCCACTGCGAGGACAGCCTCCGCCGCCTCGGCGTCGAGACCATCGACCTTTACCAACTTCACCACATTGATCGCGAGTGTCCGATGGACGAAATGTGGGACGCCATGCAGACGCTTCAGCAGCAGGGCAAGATCATCTACGTCGGTTCGTCCAACTTTGCCGGCTGGGATATTGCCACGGCCTGCCTGACCGCCAGTGCGCGGCATCATCAGGGGTTGGCCAGCGAGCAAAGCATCTACCATCTGGCCCAGCGGACGATCGAGTTGGAGGTCATTCCGGCCTGCGCTCATTTTGGCCTCGGTCTTATCCCGTGGAGTCCGGTCGGCGGAGGCCTGCTGGGCGGTGTGCTCAAAAAGCAAAAAGACGGCCGGCGGGCCGGGACCAGCATCGAGGAGCAGGTGGAGAAAAAACGTCCGCAATTGGAACAATGGGAGTCTTTCTGCGAAACCATCGGCCACCCCCCGGCCGACGTCGCCGTGGCGTGGTTGCTGCACAATCCCGTGGTCACCGCGCCCATCATCGGCCCGCGCTCGGTTGAGCAACTCGAAGGCGCTCTGCGTTCCCTCGAGATCAAACTGACCGCGGAAAGTCTGGCCGAGTTGGACAAAATTTTCCCCGGCCCCGGCGGGGCTGCTCCGAACGCTTACGCGTGGTAGCGAGGGTATGGCGGTGAGCATTGGCCCGGGGCAAGCCAGCCCCGGCGTGAGATTCTTGCTTGATCATGACGTCCCCCGCCACGTGGCGGATCTTCTGCGGCGTCACGGACACGAGGTGCAGGTAGTGGGCGGAGGTGATGTCTCCGGAGTCGTCCGACCAGGAGGTGTTCGCCTATGCCCGGCACGCTGGTGCGATCATGGTCACCTGTAATCGGAACGACTTTCTCGCGCTGGCGATCGGACTGGAGCATACGGGATTAATCGTGATCATTCGTCGTCGTTCGGCTCTTTCGGAAGCCGGGTATTTGCTGGAGTTGCTCGCGAGGGCTGGAGCCGAGGGCCTACGGGGTAACGTCAACTTCTCTTAGCTGGGATTTGCGTAACTCATCCCCCTCCGAAAAAAATACGGTGAGGGAGGGATTGGCCTCGCTGCGCTCAGCCTGTCTGCGGCTCGAACGTCGTTCTCATCCCTCCCAAGGAAAATACGGTGAGGGAGGGATTCGAACCCTCGGTAGCCTTTTGGACTACGGAGCTTTAGCAAAGCTCTGCTTTCGACCACTCAGCCACCTCACCAAAATGAAGGTCAAAAATGCCATTGCCGCGCCGCGCCGTCAACGCTGGCGTCGGGCGAAAGGCTTTGCATGTTCGCGAGACCGACGCACTTTAGGTGGGTGTCCGCCGATTCCGACCTGATTCGCCCTGCGGGGTGGCGCTTCGACAATTCCTACACGAGGCTGCCCGCGGTGCTTTTTTGCCGGGTCAAGCCGGTGCCTGTGCGGGTGCCAAGTCTGGTGGTGTTGAACGAGAGCCTGGCCCTCTCGCTCGGCCTGGATGCAGGCGTGCTCGCTGCAGATGGGGGCGCGGCGTTTTTCGCCGGCAACGCATTTCCGCCGGGGGTGGAGCCGATCGCGCAAGCTTATGCGGGTCATCAGTTCGGTCATTTCACCAACCTCGGGGATGGCCGGGCTATTTTGCTGGGCGAGCAGGTGGCGCCGGCCGGGCGGCGTTTTGATCTTCAGTTGAAGGGCTCGGGCCGGACCCCGTATTCGCGTGGGGGCGACGGTCGGGCGGCTCTCGGGCCGATGCTGCGCGAATACATCATCAGCGAGGCGATGCATGCGCTGGGCATTCCCACCACGCGCGGTCTGGCGGTCACGACGACGGGCGAGTCGGTGGTGCGGGCCGAGTCGTTGCCGGGTGCCGTGCTGACCCGCGTGGCGGCCAGTCACATTCGGGTTGGCACCTTCGAGTATGCTTCCGCCCTGGGCGATCGCGGTGTTTTGTCCGCGCTGCTGGACTACACCCTCCTGCGCCACGATCCGGAGTTGAGCGGCGCGGAGAATCGTGCGCTGGCTTTGCTCGATGCGGTGATCGAACGACAGGCGTCCCTGCTGGCCCGATGGCTCAACATTGGTTTCGTCCACGGGGTGATGAATACCGACAACATGGCGCTTTCGGGCGAAACGATTGACTACGGCCCGTGTGCCTTCATGGACACGTATGATCCGGGCACGGTGTTCAGTTCCATCGACCATCACGGTCGTTACGCCTACGCCAACCAGCCTCGCATCGCGCAGTGGAATCTGGCGCGTCTGGCGGAGGCGTTGCTGCCTTTGATCCATGAGGATGCAAAGCGCGCCGTGGTTTTGGCCGAGGAATCCGTGCAGAAATTCGGTGCGGCCTTCCAGCGGCATTGGCTTGATGGCATGCGGGCCAAGCTCGGGTTGTTCAATGAGGAGGATGACGACCTCCCGCTTGCCCAGGATCTGCTCAGCGCGATGCAGGAGGCGCGGTCTGATTTTACCAACACCTTCGTGGCAATGGGCAAGCCCGCCCCGGGTGGCGGGCAGCCCTTCCTGCCGACATGGGAGGACCGCTGGCGGGATCGCTTACGACGGCAACCGCAGGATATGGCCGCCGTCATGGCGCGCATGCGCTCGGCCAACCCGCAGGTCATTCCGCGCAATCATCGGGTTGAGGAGGCATTGGCGGCGGCCGGGCAGGGGGATTTCACGGTCATGCGTCGCCTGCTGGAGGTTCTGGGCAAGCCTTATGCGGATGGCGAAGAGCACGCGCCATACCGTCAGCCCCCCGGCACCGGCATCGAGCCCTACCGCACTTTTTGCGGCACTTAAGGACGGTTGCCCTGGCTCGTGCTCGGGGTTATGAGATCATTGTTCTCGGAAGGGTAGCTGAGTTGAAGAGTTGCTGGTGGGGATACGCGCTGGAAAAAAGCAACCGGATGCGGCGCGTGTTCCGCAAAATGACCGTGCCGATCTTGAGCAACTTGAGCCGGATGGCGAGCGCTGAGGCCGCCGATCAGCTTGCTCGGCGCCGAATGCACCCGCTGGCACACCCGGATCGTCGAGTTGTTGTTCACCTGCACCATTGTCTTCCCACAGCCGGGCAACTCGGAGGCCAAGTGGATCCGGGGATGCGCGGGGCAAGACGGGTTTGTGGCCGCCCCTGCTCTTCCGGGCGATTTCACATAGGGAGGTCTAGCGAACGGTTGATTTTGCCTGCTTCCGGCTGCGAGCGAGTCATGACAAGGCGCGCATGATCGCTGCTATAATAGGCCCATGCAGTTGCCACCTTGCTTGCGGGCTTGTCTCGTGATCTGCCTGTGCGCATGGCCCGGTGCCTCCTCTGCGGTGCGCCTCAGGTCCGCGGCAGCAGCGAGCCCTGCTACCTGCGCCGACTGGCCATTTCT
>JBMOJP010000059.1:0-16328 GCA_049315725.1 Chthoniobacterales bacterium
CTTTGGACCTGGGGCTGGTTGAGCAGTCCGCGGGTGATGAAACCCTCGTTGAGCGGCAGGGAGGACGCGACCAGGGCGCGTGTGTTCACCTGGCTCGAACCGTTGAAGACGATGCCGTTCTGGTTGATGATGTAGACCTGCCCCTGCGCGGTGATGTTGCCCCGGATTTGCGAAGGAGCGCCGCTCGGGTCGAGAACGTTGTTGAAGGCGATCCAGTTCCCCACATCCACCCCGCCCGAGCTCTGGTCGAAATTCACCGTCGTGCGGGCTCCGACGTTGAACGTTTTCCAATTGAGCACGGCCTGCGGCTTGTCCTGCCTGATGTTGACGTAATTGCCGATGTCCGCCGGGGCCGATGCTCCGTCCCAGCGGGCGTTGGCACCGGTCAGGACCTCGAGGCCTCCGGGCACAAGACCGTCGGGAACATAATTGGGCGACGCGGCTGCGCGCGCGGCTGCCTGCGCCGCCTGCATGACGCGCAACGAGTCGGTCGTGCGGTTCAACCGTTCCTGCGCGACGGCGCGCAGCTTCAGTGCCTGAGCCTGGCTGGACGTGGCCATACTCGCAGCCCGGGCCGAGTCCGCACCCCGTGTGGCACCGCCGCGGAGAATGTCGCCGGCGGAAGCCGGACGGCAAAGTGTGGACATCAGGACGACGCAGAGTAGCAGAAGGCCAAGCCACTGGTCAGCCCATGGGCCGCCGAAAGCAGGGTTTATCTTGAAGGGTTTGCCCATGGTCGCCGCCGGGCCGCAATGCGGCGTCAGAATACGTTTAACGGTAACCAGCCGACCGCCGTTTTCCAGCGACGGCGCGTGACATTTCCGACACAATTGCCAACGCGCCGCCGATGCCGCGCTGGAGCGGTTCGCCGGTGGGATCAGGCGCTGGTCTCCCCCCGCCTTTGTTTACTCTCCGGCCGCTTTATGTCATTGAATGCGCAGCATTATGAGAGTGACCAAAAGGGGCGAGTATGCCCTGCGAGCATTGATTGACCTGGCCATGGCCCCGCAGGCCGGCCGGACGACGCTACCCTTGAAAGAAATCGCCGCCAAAGAAAAGATTCCCCTGCCCTTCCTGGAACAAATCTTCGTGCAATTGCGGGAGGCGGGCTTGGTGGACGGAAAGCGGGGGAAGGGCGGAGGATTTTATCTCAACAAGCCTGCGGTCAACATCACTTTGGCCGAGATCGTGCGCCTGATCGACGGCCCCCTGGCCCCCATCTCCTGCGCAAGTGTCACCGCCTACGCGAAGTGCGGCTGTCCGGACGAACAGCACTGCGAGTTGCGCTTGGTGATGCTGAACGTCCGCAACGCGATCTCCAGCATTCTGGACCAACAAACGCTCGCCCAGGTTGCCGACCAGACCATGGCGCGGCTCACACAGCATGGGCTGCCCCTGCCTTTCGCCCGCGGAGAAGAACCCCGCGGCGTGGCCGCCCTGCTGGATTTTCAAATCTAGTTTTCGCGAGCCAGAGCGTATTCAGATCTGGCTGATGTTGACTGCAATGGTCACAAATATGATTTGCCTCTGCGTCAACGCATGAGCACACACAGCCAGACGCCTCCGCCCGTCCCTCGTCAGGGCCCAAAATGGGGGCAATGCTGGTTGACAAACGGTCTAAAGATTACTTTATTGGTAATGAATGCCTCTCCTTCGTTTCCATGCTCTTACCACTCTGTGCGGGCTGACCATCCTTGGTCTGGCCGCGTCAGGGGCTTGGGCGGGTGACATCCTGCGGGGCGGAGCCGCAGCGGGCGAGCGTGGAATCCCGAACGATGCGGCGCGAAAGGCTGCGGCCGCCGCCATGAACGCCCGCGCGAGAGACCGCCTGGCCCAAACGACGCAAATGGTCGTCGATATGCGGGCTGTCCAAGCCAACGCCCAGCAAGCCGCCGCAGCCTCCGCCGCGCAGGTCACCGATGGCTTGGCCGAGGGAGGCCTGAAGGTGTTGACCGGCCCGAATGCCAAGTGGGTCGGCGCAGCCCAGCCCTACCAGTCGGGGAATAATGTGAACATTGTGCAGAACGCCGCACAGGCCGTGCTGCACTGGGAAACTTTCAACGTGGGCCGGAACACGACGGTCAACTTCGACCAGAGTCTTGGCGGAGCCAGCGCCGGCGAGTGGATCGCGTTCAACAAGGTCTTCGACCCCTCCGCCCGACCGTCGCAAATTCTCGGCCGGATCAACGCCCAGGGTCAGGTCTACATCATCAACCAGAACGGCATCATTTTCGGGGCCGGGAGCCAGGTCAACACACGCACGCTGGTCGCCTCCTCACTGCCGATCAATGACAAGTTGGTCGAGCGTGGACTGCTCAACCAGGAGGCGGGCAAGCCGGTCGAATTCCTCTTCGCCGCCGCTGCCGGCACGACGCCGGGAGACGTGACCGTCGAACCCGGGGCCACGATCAGCTCACCCGTCAACGCCGACGGCAACGGCGGCCGCATCATGCTGATCGGACCGAATGTGCGGAACTCCGGCACGCTTTCCGCACCGGCCGGACAGACCATTCTGGCGGCCGGGCGGCAGGTGGGCTTCGATGCGCACCCCACGGCGGATCCCACCCTGCGCGGCTTGGACGTTTATGTCGGGCAAGTCGACAGCGCGTCGGGGGAGGCCGTGAACGCGGGGTTGATCGAGGCGCCACGCGCCAGCGTCATCATCGCTGGGAAGAACGTGCGACAGCTCGGCGTCATTGAAAGCTCCACCTCGACGGCCTTGAACGGACGCGTCGATCTTCTGGCCAACTTCAACGCAAAAACCTACACGGAAGCCACCGGCAGCGACTATCCCACCTCGCAGGCCAGCACGACCCCCTTGTTTTACCAAGGCGAGAGCGGCTCGGTCGAACTCGGGTCAGGCAGCCTGATCCGGATCCTGCCCGAGCTCGCAGGAACCGACCGCACCGTCGGCACGAAACTCGTGCTCGGCTCCCTCGTCAATATCCAGGGGCGATCCGTTCACCTTGGAGCCGGGTCCGTCATCCACGCGCCCGGGGCGTCCCTGCCAACGGCAGGCATTAAGGCCGTCGACGGCTCGCGCGATCAGAGCAGCTCCTCCCTCCTCGCCGGAATCACGGTCCGCGCAGGCAACTGGATCAGGACGACCGGTCTGAGAACCCGCTGGGCCAACTCCGACCGCCAGCTCGCCGATGACGGACAGCCCTACGTGGGCGGACAAATCTACTTCGAGCCCGGCGCCATCGTGGATGTGGCGGGCTCGGTCAACGTGCCGATCCCCCTTTCGCAAAAACTCCTCAACCTGCAATTGCGCGGAGCTGAGTTGGCCAATTCCCCGCTCCAGCGGGACAGCATGATCCGCGGCGAATCGATCACCGTCGATCTGCGCCGAAGCGGCAGCTACAACGGCCAGTTCTGGACGGGCACGCCCCTCGGCGATGTCTCCGGCTATGAGGCCATCATCCAACGCGGAGTCGGCGAATTGACCGTGGAGGGCGGAACCGTCGCCTTGACCGCGGGAGAGTCGGTCGTGATGCAGAAGGGCTCCATCATCGACGTCTCCGGCGGCAGCCTCGAGGTCGCCGGAGGCAAAGTGAACACGACACGGCTCTGGCACCAAGGGCGGCTGGTGGACATTGCGGCCGCCACGCCCGACCAAGTCTACGACGGGATCTACACGCCGCTCACCACCCAAACGAGCGCCAAGTGGGGCGTGACCAGCACCTACCGGAATCCGCTCGCGCCGACCGGCGAGTATATGCAGCAAACTTACATCGAGGGTGCCGACGCGGGAACCATCACGATCAACGCCGCTTCCGTCGCGCTCGACGGACAGCTCCTCGGCAACGCCGTCAACGGCCCAAGACAGGACAGCCCGAGCGAGAGCGATTTCGGCGCGCCTCCCACCCTGGCCCGCGGGGGCACCTTCGCTCTCAACCTTCGCAACGAGGGCCTCTTCAACAACGCCCTCGCGCCGCAGTCGCCGACGCCGCCGGACGTCGTTTTCAGCACCTCGCAAGCCCTTCCCCCAGCGGATGCGTTCGCCATCGGCCCGGATGGTGTGGTCGCCCCGCTGCGGGCGGACCGGAAGAACTTGGTCATCCTTTCCCCTGATCTGCTGGCGGGCGCCGGTTTCGCCACGCTCACGGTGGATAACAGCGACGGCGACATCACCGTGCCCGCAGGCGCCCCGCTGACGGCGCCTGCGTTGGGCTCCATCACTCTGCGCGGTGCCAACATCAACGTCGCCGCTCCCGTCACCGCGCCGGGCGGCAGCTTGAACTTCACTGCCTTCAATTACTCGCCCTATGAGTTCAACAAATTCAACGGGACCGTGTTCGAGCCGCCAACCCCGGCCCCCGATCCGGATCGCGGCGTTTTCACGTTGGCACCGGGAGCCCTGCTCAGCACCGCCGGCTTGGTCACGGACAACGGGCCCGGCCGCAGCCAGACGTCGCAGGCCGCGCCGATCGTCTCCGGGGGCGATATCTCGGTCACCGCCTACACGGCGCGGCTGAGCGAGGGAACTTCGATTGACGCGTCGGGCGGCTTGGCCGTCAGTTCGACCGGGCGACGCCAATACGGCTCTGGCGGTGACATCTCCATTGCCGCCGGTCGCGATCCATCCATGACATGGCTCCTCGGCGGGAGGCTGACCCTTGGCTCGACCTTGCAGTCGTATTCGGGCGGGAGGCTGGCTGGCATCGACGCCAGCGGGAGCAAGGTGTTTCCGGATGGAGCTAGATTCCGCGGGTTCATGGACGGGGCAGTCTGGGAAGCGAAGGGCGGATCGCTCGCGATTCAGGCCCCCCTCATCCAAGTCGGGGGCGAGGCCCCCGCGGGCTTGGATGCGGATGAGGTGCTGCAGTTGTCTCCGGATTTCTTCACGCGCGGTGGATTCACCAGTTACGCGCTAACCGGGCTCGGCCGCGGGGTCAATGCCCAGGCGAGCGAATTCCTGCCGGGCATTGCCATCGCTCCCGGCACGGTCATCGAGCCGGTGGCCGCAACCTGGCGCGCCGCGCAGACCGGGGGGCGCACCACGCTGCAGCCGTTCCAGCGGGTGGACAGTCTGGCCCCTCCCGTCAGCCTCTCGTTCGCCGCCCCCGTGGCGCGTGATGGTTGGGACCCCACGGACCCGCTGATCTCGCGCGGCGACATCGTCATGGGCGTCGGTGCTCGCATCGAGACGCAACCCGCCGCCTCGGTCAGTTTCCGCGGCGGCACCGTGGCCATCCTCGGATCGGTCAGCGCACCCGGCGGCTCGATCAGCGTGGTCGGGTCGAGCAGCTTCCCGCTCTTCATCGCTAGCGATCTGGCCGCGGCGTTGCCCACCGTGCATCTGGGGTCGCAGAGCCTTCTCTCCGCCGCGGGGCGCACCGTCTCGCTGGCCGATCCCTTCGGCCGCAATGCAGGGACGGTCCTGCCGGGCGGCTCCATTAGCGTGGAGGGGAACATCGTGGCCGAAGCCGGTGCCATCCTCGACGTTTCCGGGGCGCGCGGCGTGCTGGATGTTCATCCGTCGTTGTTGGTCGAGAACCTCCTCCGACCCGGCGGTATCTCCGCGGCCGTGCCGCGCAACAGCGGTTTGACCGCGCAGCCGTTCTTCACCGTGGGCCAGGCGACCCTCATCGAGAGCGATGCCGGCGACATCTCGTTGCGCGGATCCGAGGAGCTTTTTGTCGATGCGACCCTCCGTGGTTTCGCCGGCGGCCCCAGTGCGAAGGGCGGGACTCTCACCGTTTCCTCCGGCAGCTTCATCGACCGTAATGCGGGTGGCGTCGACAGTCCGCTCAACATCAACCTCATCGTCCGGCAGGAGGGGTCCTTCATTCCCGCCGGCTTTTACCCGGAGGGCGAGACCGCGATCGGAACGATGGTGCCGGTGGCCGACGGATCATCCGCTCTCGGGCGCGGTAGGTTCGCGGCCGACCGATTCCTCGGCGGCGGGTTCGACTCGCTCAAGCTCAGCGGCGGCGCGCTCGGCGCCGTATCCTTCGAAGGACCGGTGTCGATCGTCGCTCGCCGCTCCATCGATCTGGCCGAGGGCGGGGTCATCTTCGCCGACTCCACCGCGAATCTCTCCGCCCCCTATATCCGCGTGGGCACTCCCTTCCAGTCGCCCCTGCAGCTTGCCACGCCGCAAGCTGACGACCTCTCGTTCCCCGGCCGGACCTTCGCGGTCCCCACCTCGGGTCCGGGAAGCCTCAGCCTCAACGGATCCCTGCTTGATGTGGGCAAGCTCTCCCTGCAGGGCATCAGCGTGGCCAACTTCACGGCCGCGGACGGGGATATCCGGGGCAATGGCACGATCAACATCGCGGGAACGCTCAACCTGACTGCTGGCCAGATTTATCCAACCACCGCCGGCATCTTCACCATCACGGCTTACGATCCCAACATCAGCGTGGCTTCCAGCTCACGGTCCTCCCGGACGGTCAAGCTCGCCTCGGCCGCTCTGCCGCAGGGTTTCGGCCTCGGCTCCGCACTGCTCGGATCGACGGTCGTGGCGATCCAAGGCGACACGGTGACCCTCGCGGGCAACGCCGATTCCGATGTGAGCGGCGGCAGCCTCGTGATCTTCGCGCCGGGAGAGGGGCGGGTGAACATCGCCAAGGGCAATACCTCTCGTCCGATGCCGCTGTCTGCCGGGGGCACGCTCAGCATCTACGCGTCCAAAATTTCGCAAAACGGAACCCTGCGTGCGCCGTTCGGCACGATCAACCTGGGCTGGGACGGGAGAGGAACGGCGCCCATCGACTACCTTTCCGGCGCGGGTGTGACTTCCGGCCGCAGCGTTCCTGTCACCGAGGAGCTGACGCTCGGCGCCGGCAGCGTGACCTCGGTGTCGGGACGGGGCTTGGTTGTGCCCTACGGACTCAACCTCGACGAGAGCGCATGGATCGACCCGTTCGGTGTGGACATCGCGGGAGGCGGCTTGCCGACCAAGACGGTCAACCTCGCAGCCTTGAACGTGGCCAGCGACGACGGAGCGGTCATCGACCTCGAGGGTGGCGGGGATCTCTTCGCCTACCGCTGGGTCCAGGGCAATGGCGGGAGCCATGACGTGCTCGGCACGCCCTCCGCGGATTGGAGCAGCGGGGCGAGCTACCAGTCGGGCCAGCTTGTCTGGTTCGGCGGTGCCATCTGGTCCGCCCGCCGGTCGAACCAGGGAGTCCAGCCTTCGGTCGGCCTCGATTGGACCAAGCTTCCGGAGGGCTTCGCCGTGGTGCCGGGCTACGCGTTCGACTACGCGCCTTACGCGCCCTTCAACAACCGCAGTTCGTCGCTGAACCTGGTGGCCGCTGATCCCGGCTACGTCAGCGGCTCACTCTCCGTCGGCGACCAGATCTACCTCGGGGCCAGTTCCGGGCTGGCCGCCGGCCGCTACACGCTTCTGCCGGCCCGCTACGCCCTGCTGCCCGGCGCCGTCTTCATCGCGCCGAAGTCGACATCGCTCAATGGTTCAATCGACACAACGGCAGGCACCAGCATTGTGTCCGGCTACCAGTTCAATGGCTTGAGCCCGTCGACGCCCGCACTGGTGGAAAAATTCCAAGTCGTGCCCGGCAACGTGGTCAACGCCCGCGCCCAATACGATCTGACCTTTGCCTCGGACTTCCTCAAGCAGAGCGCGATCGATCTGGGCCTGCCGGTGCCGCGGCTCCCGCAGGATGCGGGGCGCGCCGTCGTCTCGGGGCTGAACTCGCTGCGCTTTGACGGGACCATCGCCGGGCGCGGTGCCTCTGGCGGCTATGGGGCCGAGATCGATTTCAGCACGCTGGCCGAGATTCGCCTGGTCGCCGCCGGAGGCTCCGCCGCCGTCGGCGTCACGGCCCTCGACACCGCCAAGCTCAGTTCCTACGGGGCCGGCAGCATTTTGATCGGCGGCCTGCGCCGGACCACCACGTCGGGCACGGCGATCGAGGTGACCGCGGCTTCGGTCACGGTGGACAATGCGGGCTCGGTGCTCCAGGCTGGCGAGATCATCCTCGCCGCGAAGCAGCGGGTGGAGGTGGCTGCCGGGGCCGCGATCACGCAATCCGGACAGACCAAGGCGGCCGCGGAGGGCTCCACGCCGACCCTGCTGGTCGGCGATGCGACGGTGGCCGGCAGTGGAAACGGCGTTCTTCTCCGGGTTTCGGATGTCCAGGCGGAGATCGTTCGTGCGAACGTCTCCACGCAGGCGCAGCAGGCGCTGCTGGCCTCTCCGCCGCGCTTGAGCGTCGGGGCCGGGGCGAGCCTGAGCGGCCCGGCGCTGACCCTCGATTCTACCTACGCCATGCAGGTGGATCCCGCCGCCACGCTTTCCGGGGCGGATGTCTCGCTGCGGAGCGGCCAGATCAGCCTCCAGCTGACTGACGCCGGGACGGTCCCGGTCATCCCTGGCCTGATGCTGGACCAGGCGGCTCTCCGGAACCTGCAGGCCTCGCGGAATGTTTCCTTCCTCAGCTACTCGTCGATCGATCTCTACGGGGCTGGCAACTTCGCTGTGCAAGGAAGGCTCTCGCTCAGCGCGGGGCAGATTCGCAGCTTCATCCCGAATGGCGGAACGTTCGCGCTCTCCGCTCCCGAGGTTCTCCTGCGCAATTCGTCCACGGCCGATGCGCTGCTGCCGGTCGGCGCTTCCTCCGGTCGCCTTCTCCTCGACGCCGGAACCCTGCGTCTGGGCGCGGGCAACACCGCCCTGCAGGGTGCGCTGGTCACCGAAGCCCGCACGGCGAACGGCCTCAGCATCGAGGGAACCGGCCAACTCTCGACCTCCGGTTCGCTCCTCCTGCGCGGGCCGGTCATCACGTCCTCCGGAGGCTCCTACGCGATCACCTCGGCGGATGCGCTGGACTTCGGATCCTCCGGGCTGGCACCCACGGCGACGCTGCCGGTCGGCTTGGGCGGGGCGCTTGCGCTCACGGCGAAACGGATGTCGATCGACAGCGCGATCGTGCTGCCCGCGGGGTCCATCTCGCTGCGGGCCACGGATGGCGACATAGCCGTTGGGACCGGAGTCGGGGGCGGAAGTCTTGATGTGAGCGGACGGGAAGTGAACCTCGGTGACATCACCGCCTACGCGGATGCCGGCGGTATCAGCCTGACCGCAGATCATGGTTCGGTGCAGCTCGGCAGCCAGGCGGCGGTGACGGTTGCGTCCGCCGCGGGCGGCGGAAATGCCGGCCGGCTTTCCATCAGCGCCGCGCAGGGCACCTTCGTTTCGCAAGCTTCGCTGGCCGGCCGCGGCAGCACCGGCGGGACCCAGGGATCATTCTCCCTCGATGTCCTGTCCCTCCCTTCGGTCACGAGCATTGATGCGACCCTCAACGGGACGGGCTTCACCGAATCCCGCGTCTACCGCATTCGTCAGGGTGATGTCCGCATCGAGGGCCTCGCCACGGCTCGAAACTACGAGATTTTCGCCGACACCGGCTCCATTCTGGCCACCTCCGCCGCCTTGCTCGATGCCTCCGGCACGACCGGCGGGAACATCCGGCTCGCTTCCGGTGGAAGCGTGACGATCGACGGCGGGGCCAGGCTCAGCGTGCGCGGCGCCCGCTTCGATTCGGCCGGCAAGGGCGGGGCGATCACGCTGGAAGGCGGGACGCAGATCAACGGCGTCGTTAATTACGGTGCCGGTGCCGTGGTCGACATCCGCACCGGCTCGACCCTCGACTTGTCGGTTGATGCGCAAACGGCAGGCAGCTCCCGGCTCGGCCAGCTCTCCGGTAAGTTGCACCTCCGCGCCCCGCAGAACCTCGCCGGCACGGATGTGCAGGTCGCTCCGATCGGCGGCCAGATCCTCGGCGCTTCCAGCGTGCTGGTCGAGGGCTATCGCCTCTACGATCTCGGCAATACCACCGGAGCCATCACCTCCTCCGGCGCGAACAAGCCGGCGGGCGGTCTGCTTCTCTCGTCCGACAACGTCCGCGGCAGCATCGCGGCCAACGCGCAGGCCTTCCTCGGCGCCTCCGGCGTGACCACGGCGGGTTACACCGCGATGTTCAACCGCCTGCTGGGTTCCGATCCGCAGGGCCTTGCCTCCATCTTCGTCCTCGCTCCCGGCGCCGAGATCATCAAGCGCAACGGCGACATCACTCTGGGCACGTCCGCCACGACCTTCACCGGCGACTGGGACCTGAGTTCGCAGCGTTACGGTCCGAAGGGCGCCCCCGGTGTCCTGACCATCAGGGCTTCCGGCAATCTCGTCTTCCTCAACGCCCTGAGCGACGGGTTCACGAAGGCCTCGGCCGACGCGTTGGGCAATACCATCCCCGCGGAGCAACAGCTCTACCGCGCGGAACTCTCGCCGCTCAACCCCAACCTGCCCTTCAACCAGCAGTCGTGGTCGTTCCGCCTCTCCGCCGGCGCCGACCTTGCGGCCGCCAACTTCGCCCAGCTCCTGCCCATCTCCTCCCTCGCCGCCGGCAAGGGTTCGCTGCAGGTTGGCAAGCTCATCACGGCCAACAGCGGCAACCCCGTGGCCATCGGCGGAGCCAACGCCACGACCGCAGGGGCCATCGGGAACAACCGCTACCAGGTCATCCGCACGGGCAGCGGCGACATCACGATCTCCGCCGGACGCGACGTCCAGTTGCTCAACCAGTTCGCCACCATCTACACCGCCGGCACCCGCACGGACGACCCGACCATCGGCGGCCGATTCGAACTGCCGCCCGTCTGGGAAATCGGTGATCAGGGCGCTCTCGGTGCTCAGCAGCAGGCCGCGACCTACGCGGCCCAATACAGCCTCGGCGGCGGCAATGTGCGCATCTCGGCCCAGAATGACATCAAGCGCCAGACGCAGTCCAGCGGGGGCCTCGTCGCGGACTCGCAAAAGCAGATCCCCAACAACTGGCTCTACCGCCGCGGCTACGTCGATCCGGTCACCGGCGAGTTCGCCTTCTCGGCGGACAACGAGAGCGGGACCGTCGGTTCCATCGCCTCGACGAGCTGGTGGGTCGACTTCAGCAACTTTTTCCAGGGCGTTGGAGCACTCGGCGGCGGCCATGTCGCCCTCGCGGCCGGCAACGATGTCAGCAACGTTGATGCGGTCGCCCCGACCAGCGCGCGCATGACCTACGTCACGGAAACCGGAAACCGCCAAGCCTCCGCGCAGGACCTGATCGAACTCGGCGGCGGCGATGTCAGCGTCACCGCGGGGCGCGACATCGACGCCGGCATCTACTACGTCGAGCGCGGCACCGGGGTGCTCAAGGCCGGGCGCAGCGTGACCAGCAACCGCACCCGCACCGCTTCCATCGGTGCCCTGGGAACCGGCCAACCCACCGACTACGCTCCGTCGCTCGCGCAATGGCTGCCCACGACACTTTTCCTCGGCAAGGGCGGATTCAAGGTCGCGGCCGGCGGCGACATCAACCTCGGCCCCGTGGTCAACCCTTTCCTCCTGCCCGTCGGCCTGAACAATTCGTTCTGGCGCAAGAGCTATTTTTCCACCTACGCGCCCGACAGCTACCTTGATGTCGTCTCGCTGGCCGGCTCGGTGACCCTGCGCCAGAACTCCTCGCCGAACTCGCTTGGCGCCAACCCGTCGAGTGCGCCCATCCTGCAGGCCTGGATGGAGGCCGTGCACCGCTTGGCCAGCGGCACGGTGTCGTTCCGCCAACCGTGGCTGCGCCTGGCCGAATCCGGCACGACCCTCAGCCCCTTCGCCTCCGTCTTCAACCTCATGCCGGGCACCGTCCGGGCCGTGTCGCTCGCCGACGACATCAACCTGGTGGGCCGCTTCAATCTCAGCCCGTCGCCCGTGGGCAACGTCTCGCTCGCGGGGGCCGACGCCATCAACGGGCTGCAGCCCTCCGGCATCTACCGTCCGACCGCGACCACGCGGAGCACCGCCTGGGTCTCCTCGACGGTCAACCTTTCCGATGCCGATCCAGCCTCGATCCGCAGCATCCTCACACCTTACGCGCTGCAAAGCATCGCCGGTGCGGTGGCCTCCGGCAACCAACGCATCCCCCAGGCCTTCCTCCTTGGGATGTCGGAACTGTTCAACGAGTCAGGCTCCTCCTCGGGCCGTCAAGCGACCATCCAAGTCCAACAGGCGCTCCATGGGAGGAGCCTCCTCCACGCCTCGAGCACGGAGCCGTTGGTCCTTTTCGCCGGGGCAGGCGACATTTCCGGGCTGACCCTCTTCTCGCCGAAGGCCGCCAACATCTCCGCCGGACGCGACATCACCGACGTCGCGCTCTACATCCAGAACACGGGCGCGGCCGACGCGAGCATCGTCCAGGCCGGACGGGACATCGTGCCCTACAACGCGAATTCCGTGCTGCGCAACTCCGCCCAAGCGAGCGGCAATCAAGCGGTCAGCAGCCAGCCGCAGGCCGGCGACATCCAGATCAGCGGCCCCGGCAGCCTCCTTGTGCAGGCGGGACGCAACCTCGATCTCGGCAGCGGGGCGAACAACCCCGACGGCACCGGAGTGGGCATCACCAGCATCGGCAACGCCCGCAATCCCAACCTTCCGTTCACCGGGGCGTCCCTCTACCTCGGTGCGGGTCTCGGCGCGAGCGAACCCGACTACGAAACCTTCATCAACCGCTTCATCAACGGGCCGGATGGTCCCGCCTACCTCGCGCAAGTCTCCGCGCTGCTGGGCGGGGCGGGATTCGACGACTTGACCGCCGACCAGCAGAAACTCGTCGCGCTCCAAGTCTTCTACCTGGTCCTGCGCGATGCCGGACGGGAGACGCAGCAGGGAGGAAGCTACGACAAGGGCTTCGAGGCGATCCGCACCCTGTTCCCGGGGGCCGGGTATTCCGGCGAACTGATCACCCGGGCACGCGACATCCGCACGAGGAGCGGCGGCGACATCAGCATCTTCGTCCCGGGCGGCGGCCTGACCCTGGCCACCGCCACCGTTGGCACCTCCCTCGTCCCGCCGGGTATCGTGACCGAGGCGGGCGGAAACATCGGCATCTTCACCGACGGCGATGTCGACATCGGCATCTCCCGCATCTTCACCCTGCGCGGGGGCAACCAGATCATCTGGTCCTCCGCGGGCGACATCGCCGCGGGCGCCTCCTCGAAGACCATCCAGTCCGCCCCGCCCACCCGCGTCCTCATCGACCCGCAAACCGCCGCGCTCAAGGTCGACCTCGGCGGGCTGGCCACGGGCGGCGGCATCGGCGTCCTCGCCAGCGTGGAGGGGGTGGAGCCGGGCAGCGTGGACCTCATCGCCCCGACCGGCACCGTGGACGCGGGCGATGCGGGCATCCGGGCAACCGGCGACCTCAACATCGCCGCCGACCAGGTCCTCAATGCCGACAACATCACCGCCGGCGGCACATCCGTCGGCGTGCCCGCCGCCCCGGTCGTCGCCGCGCCGAACATCGCCGGCCTCACGGCCGGCTCGACCGCCACCGCCGCCAGCACATCCGCCGCGCAGAACTTCGCCACCCAAAGCCGCCCGGCCCCCGCACCCGCGGCCGAAACCCCCTCGGTCATCACCGTGGAAGTTCTTGGCTATGGCGGCGCGGCGGATGCCGGGACGCCGGACGGGGCGGAAGCGCCGAGCCAAGACCGGCGCAGCGCCGCGTTGTGAGGCCGGACGAATCACGTTGGCCAGCCCGCAATGTTGACCAATTCGGTCGGAAAACTTTTTTGAAAAAATCTCTTGCCAAAATGGCAAGTGGCGTTCATGTTCGGGCAATGACGACTAAAGTAGTCGTTAAACATTCCAACGAATCGGCAACATCGGCAAAACCACCAACCGCAAAGAAAACACACACCCATGAAAAACAAACTCAAGCATCTGGCTTTCGCGGCCGTCGCGCTGGCCAGCTTCGTTCCGTCCGGCATGGCGCAAACCAACGCCCTCCTGACCTACAACTCCGGCGACTTGTTCCTCGGCTTCCGCCGAGTTGGCACGAACGCCGCGGCAAACAACCTGGCCGTCAACCTCGGTTCGGGCGCGCAGTTTCTGCCGACCAGCCTCGGCGGGCTCAATGCGCCGGGATCGTCGTTCCTCGTCCAATTCGGCGTGGTGCCCGGCACGACCAACGCGGTGTTCGACTTGAACACCGATTTGACCACGGTTTTCGGCGCAAGTTGGGCCAGCAACCCCACCAACGGCTCTGGGGTCCGCTGGGCCGTGGTCGGCTTCACCGATGACTCGGTCAACAACACCCCGATTTCCGGGTTGAACGCCCGCTCGGCCTTTCTCACCCGGGCCCGCACCAATCCGGCCACGCAGTCCACGCCCTTGGTCTACGCCAGCACCTCGCACCTTGATCCATTCGCGGCAGAGTTCAAAAATTTCGCCTACGGCACGGGGGGTGGAGCGTTCGCCTCTTCCCTCAGCACGACCAACAGCTCGGAGGCCCTCATTAACAGCGCCGGCCTGACCAACAGTTGGAACACCCGCATCGGAAGCGCCGCCAACGGTTCGTTTGGTCTGGGATCGGCCCGCCGGGTCGAACAGCCCCAGATCGGCAACTTCACCGGGCCGACCGATTCGGTGCTGGACCTCTATTTGGCCCCATTTACCGGCTCGTCCCTCGTCAGCGACACGACATACCTGGGTAACTTCTCGCTCGATAGCTCGGGGGAACTCACCTTCACCTCCGTGCCGGAGCCTTCCACTTACGCCCTTCTTGGGCTGACCGCCGCCGCCGGCTTCGCCTGGCGCATGCGCCTGCGCCGCCTCCGCGGCGGGCGGATCGATGGCTGATCAATCCAGCAGAAAACAAACCGACCACACCAACGAACAAACCAACACCACACCAAGAAACCCTGAAATCATGAAACCCAACAAATACCTCGCGGCTGCCGCCGCAGTCCTCGGCCTGGCCGGCTCGGCCTTCGCCCAGACCACCGTCTACATCGCCGGCGCGCCCGCTCTGCGCACTGAGCTCACCACCGCCATCGAGAACCTGCTCATCGGGCAGACCAATGTCGTCCGCACCTTCAACGGATCGGCCCTCATCACGGCCAACGTGGTCCGCTGGACCGGCGCCAACATCGGCGGCGAAACCAACGTCACCGTCAAGCTGACCTACAACGGGTCGGCTGGCGGATGGCTGGCCAACAGCGCGTCGAAGAATGTCCGGTTCATCAGCCAGGCCGGCACCGGCAGCGGGGCGACCGACGTGCTGACCAACACCACCACGCCCACCGTGGACCTCGCCCTTCCTGATTTCCACATCAGCAACGAGTTCCAAGAGTCGACGCCTTGGAACGGGGAAAACTCCATTTCCTTCCCTGAGAACGGCCCGACCACCTACGCGCCCCTGAACGACAAGATCGTGGGCATTCTGCCCCTGCGTCTGGTCGCGAGCAAGGCCGCGCCGACCAACCTCAACATCACCCCGCAGCTCGCCCAGCAGCTCTACGCCAACGGCGAGCTTCGCCTGTCCCAGTTGACCGGGAACAGCTCGGATTACAACGCCAAGGTTTACCCGCTCAGCCGCGGCGTTGACTCGGGCATCCGCACCCTCTGGAGCGCGGGCAACGGCGTGGGCAGCACGGCGCCGATCAAGACCTGGCAAGCCTTCACGGCCAACACGACCAATAAGCCGGTCGTCGGCGTCACCGTGGTTGCGGGTGGCATCAACTACACGTCCGCTCCGACTGTGACTATCTCCGGCGCCGGCGGAACCGGCGCTGGTGCCTTCGCCTCGGTGGCCAACGGACGCATCACCGCGGTCACCGTCACCAATGGCGGCAGCGGCTTCACCAACTTGCCGACCGTTTCTTTCGCCGGTGGCGGCGGAAGCCTGGCCTCGGCCCGTGCGGTCCTCGAAGGCGGCAGCGTGACCAACCAAGTGCTTTGGGCGGCGGCAGCCGCGCCCATCGGCACGAACGCCGACACCCGCGTGCTCGGCATCAACAGCGCGCTGGGCAACGGCGGCTATCCGACCTTCGGACCGCTCCTCACCGCGCTCTCCTCGATACTCAATCTGACCAACGTCGGGGCGTCGACCAACGACATCTACTTCACCGTCCTGGGTGACTCCGATGCTGATTCGGCCATCAAAGCCGGCGCGAAGGAAGTGAAGTGGAACGGCAACACGCTGGGCGTGCTCGGCACCTACGGCAACATCGGCGGGGTCGTCAACAGCCCGACCAATGTCGGCTCTTCCACTCCGGCGCTGGCCAACGGGCAATACGACCTCTGGGGCTATGCGCGCCTGCCTTATCGTGACGACATCGTCGGCACTCCGAAGGAGAATGTGCTCACTGCCATCGCCGACCAGCTCGAAGACTTCGACGCGCCGGTCAAGCTGGGCGATGTCAATGTGAACCGCACGTCGGATGGCGGAAAGATTCTCCAGGGCCAATTCGTCCCTTGAGATCGCTGACCGATTCGATTCACCAGCCCAATTAGACAACCGTGGGGGGGGGCGCTTCGCGCC
>JBMOJP010000146.1:0-3651 GCA_049315725.1 Chthoniobacterales bacterium
AACTCGGTGCGTGCTACGCGGCGGCGCGCTTTTCCGGCTCAAGCCACAGCGACTCCCTCACCGTCGCATCTCTCATGAACGCCCGTGGACTCATGGAGTTGATCCTGCTCAATATCGCCCTTCAGGCCGGGCTGATTACGCCGACGCTTTTCACTATCATGGTCATCATGGCGATCGTAACCACCCTGATGGCCGCCCCGGGGTTCAATCTCGCGAGGAAGCTTTCATCCAAGCATGGCCGTCGCGTTGCAACTTAGACTCACCGCGAGAGCTCCATTGCGCAAATGCTCTAGCACAAACATCGAGCAAGGCGTGTTTAAGTTTTTCACCCCAAGCCTCGGAGAAAATGGCCACGATGCTTCTTGGCTGAATATAAAGGAAGGAATAGACACGACACACAGCGCCTATCGCCCAAGAAGGGGAATTTATACGGAAGAATTCTTGCGGAAGCTTTGTATGGGTTACTTTCGTCATGTTGATTGATCATGTCCCCCACGAAAAATCCGAAAGCCCATGCTGCCGCAGGGAGCATGATTCAAATCGGCGCACGTGTCGGGGGGCTGCTTTTGAGCGCGGTGTTAATCGGCTATCTCACGCGTCGCCTTGGCACAGCGGAATACGGGCGCTACGCGGTCGCAGTCGTTTTGATGAATTGGTTGACCGTCAGCATCGCGGTGGTCACCGGCGGCGCTACCGTGCGTTTGGTGGCAGGAAAAGAAAATGGCATCCGCTACGGCGTGAGCATGCTGCAGATGGTCGCAGTGCTGTCCACTGCGTTGGCGGCAGTAATCGCTCTCGCGGCGCAGCCGTTGGCCGATCTGCTTCGATCGCCGGGCATCGCACCCCTACTGCGCATTTTGTCGGCGGATTTTGCCATCGGATCGGTCGCCGGGATATACGTCAGCATTCTGGTCGCCCAGGGTCGCTACGGCCTGAGCGCGATGACCGCAGTGGCGGCCATCCTGACACAACTGCTCGCGGCCTTCTTTCTCATCGAGCGGGGCCTCCTCGCGGCAGGGGCCTGCTGGGCGGTGGTCGCCGGGGCGGTGGTCCAACTCGTCATGGGGCGCTGGGCCAGCGGCATCGCGTTTTTCAGTCGCGATCGGGTGCCGTTCGGGGACCTCTGGGGGCACACCCGTTTGTTGGCCGGGGCCCAATTGGCCATGCGCATCAGTCAAAGCATGGATCTTCTCGCCGTGAAATTTTTTGCCGTCTCACCTGCGCTCGCCGGTCTTTACGCCGGAGGACAAAACATCGGACAAGCCGGGTTCATGCTCTTTGGTCCGACCCAATCGGTGCTCCTCCAATCCATGGCCAAATCGAGGCGGGAGGAAAATCACATTGATGCCGCGCGCACCGGCACGCTTTACCTGCGGGTCGCCCTCACTTACGGCGCGCTGCTCTGCGCGCTTTCTGTTCTTTCGGACGAAATCGTGGTCTTCGTGCTCGGGCCGGCCTTCGCGGACTCGGGACCAATTCTGGCCATCCTGCTTTGGGCGGTCGCGTTCCGCCTGCTTGCCTCGACGGGTCGAACCTTGATCTCGGCGGTGGGCGAGAAAGTCTCTATCATGCTACCGCTCTTGTTTCTCATTGTTCTTGGAGTGATTGGCTACGCCATTGCGATTCCGCGCGGCGGCATCGTGGCCGCCGCCGCGGTCGCGCTCGGCTTGGCCGTCGCCGCGGGCCTTACTTCGCTCCGCGAAGGCCTCAAACTCATGGACATTCGTTTCCCGTGGATCTCGTTGGCCAAGACTGTCGCTGCCGCCGTGGTGACTGGTCTTGTCGCCTGGTCGCTGCCCGGCACCGAATGGCTCCTCATCGCCAAACTGACCGCCGCTTGCTCGCTCTACGCCGCGTTGCTTTTCACCCTCAACGAGTGGCGCCCGACCAAACAACAACTCACCTCGGTGCTCCGCGCATCGGGGCTCAAAAACCGGCGTCCAGCAAACGGCTGACATGAATAAAAGCAAACTGCAGACCGTCCTGCTGACCGCACTGTCCATCCTCCTCTTCGCCGTGGGGACTGCGTATTTCGCCAAAGGACTGCGTCTCTCCTGGGGCCATGATAACGATGGCGACATGAGGGCGCTGTGGAAACAGTATTCGTTCTTCGAGCAGGGTATCTACCCCCACCGCCGGGTCGCGGAGGCCGCAGGATTCGCCGGCGTGAAAGGACATGCCGTTTACCCGCCTTATGCCTATCCGCTGCTGGCCGGATGCTTCTGGGCTCCCAACTACACCGCGGCGAGGGCGGTCTATCAGGTCCTGACTTTGGCCGCGCTCGGACTCCTCATGTGGTATGGAGCGAAACAGCTGGATTTCGCGGGACGACCAGCTGCTTTGCTCGGGGCAGCGCTGCCCTTCGCCATTTCCGGCAACGGCAGCGCCGTATCTCTCGGTCAATTCACCATTATCTGCGTCGGATTTCTCGCGCTCCAGATCATCCTGCTGGAACGAAACCGCCCGGCTCTGGCCGGCGTCTGCTGGGCCATCGCCATGCTCAAACCGCAGATCGCCCTCCCTTTTGGCGTCCTCTTTTTGCTCGGACCTCACTGGCGCGGCGTTCTTGCTGGCGGCATGACCCTGGCAACCCTCACGGCTTTTGCTTTCTGGTGGACCAATGTCGATCCGCGGGATTTCTGGACCCAGGGGGTTGTCGGGCACCGGCTCAAATTCGTCGCAACGACCGCCTACGGCAGCGGACTTTGGGTTGGGGCGTGGGGATTGAATCCCCAAAAGGCCACGCTTCTCGGGGTCGGTATCGCGGGGGCGTTTGGAGTGCTCCTTCTGATGACCCGGGTGCGGGAAAAGTTCAACCTGCAAACCGCTGCCGCCTTGGCGGCTGTCATGGCTATGACACTTTTCTACCACCGGCCTTATGACAACTTGCTCCTCGTCTTCCTGCTCCTTCCGCTGGTGGCCGCCGCCTTCCGCGAGCGGAGCCTGCTTCTTTCCGCCGCTTCGGCCACCCTCGGGGTGATCCTCTACTTCCCCGCCGGCGCGGTTTTGCGACGGCTGGCGGAAATCGCGCCGGTCACCGATTGGTTTATCGCCATCATCCCGGTGGCCGCTTGCGCCACTCTTTTGGCCTACCCGGGAAAACCAAAAGAGTAGCCTTTCTGAGCCAAAGACGGGATTGCCATCGCTTCGCTCAGGCCTTTTCCGGCTCCACGAAATGGAGCCGAAGAGGGGACTCGAACCCCTGACCCGCGCATTACGAATGCGCTGCTCTACCAACTGAGCTACTTCGGCGCTGAAGAAGGAAAATATCGGTGAGCCCGAGCCGTTGGCAAGCCCCGCCTCTTGCCACGTGGGGCCGGCGCCCCCATACTCCCCCACTTGCCATGGAAACCCTACTCCGACTCCTGCAACAGGACGCCAATGTGTCCCGCGAGGACCTCGCGCGTCAGTTGAATCTCTCTGTCGAGGAGGTGAACGCCCGCATCGCCGAACTCGAGAAGGACGGCGTGATCCGCGGCTACCAAGCCATCGTCGACCGCGAAAAATTCGACAAGAACACAGTCACCGCCTTTATCGAGGTCCGCATCACGCCGGAACGCGGCGGCGGATTCGACCGCATCGCCGAGCGCATCGCGAAATTCGACCAAGTGGTCAGCTGCTATCTGATCAGCGGCGGCTACGACCTGCTCG
>JBMOJP010000147.1:0-3577 GCA_049315725.1 Chthoniobacterales bacterium
GCGGCCAAGGTGCTGGCGGCTGGACGGCATTTGCGGGCGGTGTTGCAGAAAATTTCGTCGCCGCGGATTGGCGATCTGCGTGGGGCGGGCTTGTTGGTCGGGATGGAGATCATTCAGGCCGACGGGTCGCCCGACCAAACCCTGGCGGCGCACTGCGTCGTGGAGGCTTTGCAGGAAGGAATTTTGCTTCTTGCCGGCGGCCAACACGGAAACGTGCTCTCCTTGGCTCCGCCTTTTGACGTGGTGCCGGAAGAGGCGGACTTTTTGGCCGGCAAGCTGGCCCGCCTGCTTTGACCTGAACTTTGAGGTTGGAACCAGTTTTTTCCGCCACCGGGGGGGGGGTGACGGGAACATCATGCTGGCGACGGGTCCGGAGGCTCTGCTCCACCGACGGACTATTCCAACGGCACTCCGAAAAGCCAGGCAAGGCAGGGCCTCCGCGACCAGCCGCGTACCTCAAAATCATACCCCTGCATTTTGCACGAGTTTGGAGCCTTTGGGCAGATGAAGGCCAAGTTCTCGAGAAGGCTGTCCTGTGCCGCGACCGGGAGGACGACAGCGTGAAAGCAGGAGAGAAGGATATAGGGGAGAGCGCAAATTTCGCAGCAGGACCATGTAATACAACATCATGCTGAATATGAATTTAACTTAATGTTTCAACACAGGGGAGGCACGCGGTGTCGACGGGCTACGAGTTGGGGCCCGTCGCGGGCTCACCTATCGGGACGATGGGGGAGGAGTAGGCGCCAAAGGGCGGCGCGGCGGATGATGATGCGGGCCTCAACGGTCGAACCGAGGACAAGTGGTTGCGGAGTGGCATCAATTTCCGCCACGACGCGGTAGCGCGGCCTGCCGTCCGCGCTCGCCTCGGGCTCCATGCCGACACGCTGCACGGTGCCCTCGACGTAGCCATGACGCAAAGGGTCGAAGGTATTCGAGCGCATGAGCACGCGCTGTCCGGTCCGGATCCGGTGGTATTGGTTTTCGCCGCAGAGGATGTCGACGCGCACGGGTTCGCCATGGGCAACGTGCGCGAGGTCTTCGCCGCGGGTGACTTTGACTCCGGCGCGGCGCTTGCTCACGAGGGTGACGGTGCCTTCGTCCGGCGTGCGAATGATGCTACGCTCGATCGCGGCGAGGCAGATGTCACGATCGACTTCGAGGGTGCGCAGGGCGCCGTAGGCCTCCTCGATTTCGGCCGCGG
Source organism: Chthoniobacterales bacterium (assembly GCA_049315725.1). Classification (GTDB taxonomy): domain Bacteria; phylum Verrucomicrobiota; class Verrucomicrobiia; order Chthoniobacterales; family JACTMZ01; genus JACTMZ01. The sequence goes on from JBMOJP010000147.1 coordinate 1,205, forward strand.
CCTCGGCGAGAATTTTGTCCTGCAAACCGGACTGCACGATGCCGAGACGGTCAGAAATTTTCCTTTCCTCGGTGCGCGCGGTATCGAGGGCGAATTTGGCCTGCTCCATTTCCTGACGGCTGACTGCGCCCTTGCCTAAAAGCTCCCGGGCGCGTTCGAGGTTTTTTTCTTCGAAGCGGATGCGTTCGCGGGCAAGGCCGAGTTCCTCCTGCGTGTGCCAGAATTCCTTCGGGAGGGGCAATCCGGCGGTGGCCGCCATGGACGCTTTCGACTGGGTCAAACCTTGTCGCGCCTGCAAGATTTTCGCCTCAAGCTGGCGCAGTTTTTCCCGCCACTCGGTGTCGTCGAGGCGGATGACGGGTTGCCCTGCGGCGACGCGCTCGCCTTCGCGGGCCTCGACGGACCCGAGGATTCCGTCGGTCGGCGCGTAGAGGTAGGTGTCGTGTTCCGCACCGACGATCCCCGTGGCGAGGACGCGTTCGTCGAAGGGGATGAAGGCGAGCAGCGCGGCAATGACAAGCAGGGCACCCCCGCCGCCCCAGAGGACGAGACGGTGCACCCGGTGCAGTTGCGCGGCGATGTTGGTGTTCTCGGGGGGTGGCACGGGCGGGTTCAGGCGGCGGTGAGTCCGGAGTCCACCGCCTTGGGCTGGCTGAGTTCGTGGTAGGCACCGCGCCGGGCGGTCAACTCCTCGTGTGTGCCGCATTCGACGATGCTCCCGTGGCTCATGACGACGATGCGATGGGCCTTGCGGATGGTCGTGAGCCGGTGGGCCACGATGAACACGGTGCGTCCCTGCATGAGAGTGTCGAGGGATGCTTGGATGAGCGATTCGCTTTGCGTGTCGAGGGCGCTGGTCGCCTCGTCGAAGATGAGAATGCGCGGGTCCTTGAGGATGCAACGGGCGATGGCCAGACGCTGGCGCTGTCCGCCGGAGAGCGAAACACCGCCCTGCCCGACGTGGCTGTCGAATCCGCGCGGCATTTCCTCGATGAACTCGAGCGCGTTGGCCAGGCGCGCGGCCCGCACGACTTCCTCCATGGAGGCCTCGGGGCGGCCGTAGCGGATGTTTTCGGCCACGCTGCCGGAGAACAGGTAGTTGTCCTGCAGGACGATGCCGAGTTGCTGGCGGTAGGCGTCGCATTTGAGGCGGCGGATGTCTGTTCCATCGACGAGAATGCGCCCGTCGGTCACGTCATAAAAGCGCGTGAGCAGGCCCATCAAAGTGGACTTGCCGCTGCCGCTGTGGCCCACCAGGGCGACGATTTCGCCCGTCGGAACGTCGAGGGAGAAGTCGCGGATGGCGGGTCGTCCGTCATAGGAAAAACCGACGTGCTCGAACTGCACGTGGCCGCGCATGGACGGCAGGATGAGCGGGTTGTCGTCCTCGCGGACCACCGGTTTCGTGTCGAGCAGGGAGAGAATGCGCTCGAAGCCGGTGCGGGCGTTGGCGCCGGTCTGGATGAGCGCGGAGAGTGACTCGACCGGCGCGAAAAGCATCCACAGGTAGCTGGTGAAGGCCACGTAGCCGCCGATGGTGATGCCGCCGCCGATGGCCTGGATACCGAGCAGGGCCATGACGGCGCAGTAGACGGCGAAGAAGAGCAGACCCATCGCGTTGCCCATGCGGACGCCGAGCATGGGCAGGGCGAGTTCGCTGTAGAAGTTGTCCTTGATGGCCAGAACGAATCGTTTGCGTTCGTGGTCCTCCTGCCCGAACGATTTGACCACGCGGATGCCGGCGAACGTTTCGCCGAGTTTGCCGGCCAGCGCGGACTGGCGTTCCTTCACCTCGTGGTGCTTGGCGTGAAGTTTCTTGCGGAAGGAGTGGATGACGAGGAAGTAGAGCGGCAGGGTGGCAGCGCAGAGGAGGGTGAGCGGGGCGTTGAGCCACGCCATGATGGCCAGGGCCATGAGCAGGGAGACGGCGCTGTTGGCCAGCGTGGCGAAGGCGGTGTTGACGAATTGCTGGATGGCCGCGGCGTCGTGGATGACTCGGTTGACCAGGCTGGCCGTGCGCTTCTTCTCGTAGAAGGCGAGGTGCAGAAGTTGCAAGTGGTGGAAGAGGGCGCGGCGGATGTCGAAAATGACGCGCTGCCCCACATACTGCACGAGGTAGTTGTGGCCGAAGCCGATGGCGAGGCGTGCCGCCTGCAGCAGGAAAAGCGCGGCCGCCAGGCCGACGAGGAGGCCGGTGTTTTTTCCGGGGATGGCCTCATCGATGATCACTTTCGCAAAAAGCGGAATGATCATCACCAGGAAGACCGTGATGACATTCCCCGCGGCGGCGACGAGAATCAGGTTTTTATAGCGGCGGAGAAATTTCCAGAAGCGCTGCGGCACATCTGGATGAGAATGCTCCACATGCTCCTC
>JBMOJP010000004.1:0-53367 GCA_049315725.1 Chthoniobacterales bacterium
TCCCGGCTAGCTTGTGCGCAAGGGATGCGACCAGTTCAACGCAGGAAACCGCGCAAAGTCCGCATCGGTCGAGATCCATTCACAGCCGTGTTCTATGGCGAGGGCTGCATGCCACGCGTCGGCAACCAGTTTCCCTTTCGTAGAGAGGCCGAGGCAGAGTTGCTGAAAAATCTGCCAATTCCGCTCCCCGGGTCGCAGGATTACGGCCTGTGGCCTGCGCCTGAGCGAGTCGCAAAAAGCCAAAGCCGTGGCTACTGGTGTCGGCTGCTTGAAAACCTTCGGATTCGTCACGACCCGCACAAATCCGCTGAGCACGGCTTCCGAAAGACCAAAAGCGGATGGTCCTTCTACCAGCTCTTTGATGAACACGGCATACGCCTCATGTTCGCGAGAGTCTTCCCGGTGCGCATAGATCAGGACATTGACATCGCAGAGCCTCATGGCGAGCGCTCGCCGTAGGTCGAGATGTCCTCGGCGCACAAAAGATCGTTGGTCCGGTCCAGGTCGATCCCCTCCATCGGTCCTTCCCCGGAAAATGTGATCAACCGAAACGGCTCCGCATGCGGCTCCCCCTGAGATTCCAGCGCTCTGCGCCCGGCATCGGCCAGAAACGCGCTGAAACTTTTCCCTTCGCGACGCGCATGAGCACGAAGTCGCTCGCCCAATTCATCATCTAGTAATATGGTAGTCCGCATAAAGCATAAAATATTATCTAATACACGCGTTTGTCAAGCGGCCCGTGGGGGAAGTTGGCAGAACGTGTCTCGTCAAAAGCGAGTTGACCCCTCTCTTTTTGTAAGGCGGAACGGCTGAGCGCAGCCCGGCCATGCCGAAGTTCCATGCACCATGACAGGCCCCTTTCGCTCCCAAACGCCGTCTTCGGGTCGGCCCGGCTCTCCAACCGGCACAAGGCCGGGCCGCTGGCCAGTTGCTCACCGCGCGCTCTGCCAGACCAAATCCTGGCGGAGCGTGTCGTGACCGTTGAGATCCCCATAACCCAAGCCTAGACCGAAGACACGTTGCCGCAGCAAATCAACCTGCTGGTGGGTGATCTGCCCGGGATCGCGCGGATCTTCGATGGCGGCATCCAGCGCCCGCAGCAACCCAAGGCACCGGTCCGCCTCGCGCAAGGCCATGATCCCCGCATCGCTGGAGACATCGCCTCCGGTGATACCGTGACGCCGTGTTCAGTGTTCCACCGGCGAGCCGGTTTCGGATTCGCGGCCGACCAGCAGGCAAGCCAGTGCAGAGAGCACCATGGCCGCTCCGCCGAGGATGATCGCGTTGATGCCGTCGCCGCCGAGGAAGTGTTTCACCACCAAGCCCAGACCCAAGGAGGCGATGATCTGGGGTATGACGATGAAGAAGTTGAACACTCCCATGTAGAATCCCATTTTCTCGGCGGGAACAACATTCGAGAGCATGGCGTAAGGCATCGAGAGGATGCTGGCCCAGGCAATGCCCACAAAAATCATGGAGACGAGCAGCCACGAGGGTTGAGTCACAAAAGCGGCGGAGGCCAAGCCGAACCCTCCAGCCAGCAGGCAAACAAGATGAATGCTGCGCGCGCTGAAGAGCTTGACCAAGCCGAGCAAAGCGAAGGCAAAAACGAAGGCCACGAAATTGTAAGCAGAGAAGCAGAGGCCACCCCACTCCACGCCTTTCCGATAGAACTCCGATTCGGCCAGCCTTTCCTGCATGGCAGCGGCTTGTTTTTCGCTGCCGCCACCTTGGGAAACGATAGCCGCGGTCGTGGTGTAAAGGGGATTGCGCAACTCAAGGGCGGAGACCGGAACATTCGAGCCCGCGCCGGCGGCGACGGCCGCGTTCACGCTTTGCATGTAGTCACTGAGCGGCAGCTTGGCCGGGGGTTCACCGGCTTCGATGGCTGCGGTGCCGCCCCGAGCTTCAATCAGCGCTGATTTGATGGCTGCTATGACGGTCGCCTGCTTTTCTTCGTTGTTTCCAGCAGGTGCGTCATCGCCCAGAGGCTTACCCCCGAACACCTTGGAAGCCGTGCTGGGAATGAAGAAAATCCACATGCAGAACAAACCAAACCATGTGAAGAACTGGACGATGGCGAGCCGGCGCATGGTGTGGGGCATTTTCCGGATGCCATGCATGATCTCGGCCATGAAATGCAAAGGGCCGCCGGTCTCAGACTTCATCTTCCGGAAAGCCTCCAGATCGTCCGGAGGGTATTCCTTGGTGGTGAGGATCGTGTAGAGGATGGCGAAGATGAATACCGCGGCACCGATGTAAAAAGCCAAATGCACAGTGGCGGGGACAGCCGAGGCGAGGTTGATGGGAAGCTCCTCGTTTTGCTTGCCCAACAGAATGATGTCCGGCTGCCCGCCGCTCATGCCGAAGATGTTGGAAAGTATCCACGGGAGCGCGGAGGCCAGAACCGCACCGCCACCAATCAGCACGCTTTGCATCGCAAAGCCGACTTTGCGTTGGTCGGGAGGCAACTTGTCGCCGACGAAAGCCCGGAAGGGCTCCATGGAGACGTTGATGGAGGCATCAAGAATCCAGAGGAGCCCGGCGGCCACCCACAACGTCGGTGAATTCGGCATCGCGATGAGGGCGAGTGATGCGAGAATAGCCCCGACGAAAAAGTAGGGTCGGCGGCGGCCGAGCCGATTCCATGTGCGGTCGCTCATGTAGCCGATGATCGGCTGAACGATGAGGCCGGTGACTGGAGCGGCCAACCAGAGGATCGGTATGGCATCCGCAGCGGCCCCCAAAAATTGGTAAATGGCCGACATGTTCGCCATTTGCAGGCCGAATCCGAATTGGATCCCGAGGAACCCGAAGGACATGTTCCAGATCTGCCAGAACGAAAGGTGCGGCTTTTTTTGCATGGGGCGAGGCAGTTGGGGAGTGTCTCAAGGCCTAAACAAAACAAATCGTCGCGGCAAGCTCGGCGGTGCCTTGATGGCCCTGAAATGCCGAGAGAGTTGCTCGCGCCAAGATCGCCAAGGCCGCCAAGCTGGCCAGAGGCGCATGGGTGGGAAACTCCCTTTTGCGCCCTTGGCGCGAACCCTGGTTTTTGGTCAATGGCCCTCGCCGGACTTCGCGCTGGTTTGACAATGAAAAATGGCAGGGTTTACTTCGTCAGGTCGGACAACCATGAAACTCACCTACTACGGACACTCCTGCTTCAACGTGCTGGTCGAAGGCACCAATCTTCTCTTCGACCCTTTCATCACGCCCAATCCGAAAGCCTCCGGTATCGACGCGGGAAAAATTCCGGCCGATTACATTTTTATCTCCCACGGGCACTTCGACCATGTGGCCGATGCGGTGGATATCGCGAAGCGGACCGGAGCCATCGTGGTGGCCAACTTCGAGATCGCCGAATGGTTCGGACGTCAGGGCGTCAAAAACCTCCACGCCATGAACCTCGGGGGCGGGCATGACTTTCCTTTTGGCCGGGTGAAGATGATCCCGGCGCTGCATTCGAGCGTCCTGCCCGACGGAACCTACGGCGGCAACCCTGCGGGCTTCCTTGTCGAGAGCAGCGAGGGCGGATTTTTCTACTCGGGCGATACCGCGCTGACCCGCGATTTCAAGCTGGTGGCCGAGACGGCTTCGCTCAAGTTCGCCGTGCTCTGCATCGGGGACAATTTCACCATGGGTCCGGAGGACGCGGCCCGCGCCGCCAACTTCATCGAGACGACCGAGGTTGTCGGTGTTCACTACGACACCTTCCCGCCCATCGAAATCGACCACCACGAAGCCATCCGCGCCTTCACCGACCGCAGCGCGACCCTGCATTTGCTCAGGATCGGGTCGTCGAAGGAGTTCTAGCACCCTGTCGAACTCAGGGTGGGCCCGGCTGCCTTTGGTCAATATTGTCCACAAATCATGATTGCCGCGGGTGCGTTGTGTTTGAATGATGCAGGGCATGTTGGAACTGTTGCAAAAGGGCGGGCCGGTGATGTGGGTCATTCTCGTCCTCAGCATGGCCGGGCTCGGCGTCTTTCTGGAGCGCCTGCTTTACCTGCACCGGGCGCAGATTCGCGTGGGGGAGTTTCTCCGCGGTCTGGCCAATCTCGTCCGCGACAGCCGCTTCGACGAAGCGCGTCAGCAGTGCCTCTCCACCCAGGGCCCGGTGGCGCGCGTCGCCCTCAGCGCCGTGCTGGCCCGCGATTGTCCGCGGTCCGAGTTGCGGGACATTGTGCAGGAGGCCGGTCAGCTTGAAGTCCCGCGGCTGGAGCGACACCTCGCCCTCTTCATTGGCTTGGCCTACACCGCGCCGTTGCTCGGCCTGCTCGGGACCGTGCTGGGTTTGCTCGAAGCTTTTTATCTCATCTCCACGCAGGGTGGCTATGCCACGGTGGTCGATCTCTCCGGCGCGGTTTATCAAAGCCTGATCTGCGCCGCCGCCGGGCTGGCTGTGGCCATTCCGGCGCTGATCGGCGGGAGCTACCTTTCCTCCCGCGTGCAGGATTTGCTCCATGACATGGAGCGGGCGGGGATCGAAATGGTCAACCTCTTGAAAAATCGCACTCTGCCCGCGGCGGAGATCCTCGCCATGGACGGCGAGCCCGTGCAGGAACCATGAAGCTGACCCGGGCGACTCGCCTGCGGGGCGCGGTGCCGGTTTTTACCGGGACCATGACGGTTGTGTTGTTGCTCGTCTTTTTTCTCCTGCTCTCGACGTCCTTCCTCATGCAGCCGGGTATCATGGTGGAGTTGCCCGCTTCGCGGTTCCTTCTCCCCGCCATGCAAGATCCGCTCGTCGTTGCGGTGACCGGCGGACCCGGGGCGGCTGTCTTCTTCGAGGACCGGGTCGTCGAACCCGGACAACTCGGGGCCCGGCTCGAATCACGTCGCACCGTCTCGCGTCAGGTTGTGATCAAGGCGGACCGCGACGCGCCACTCGATCTCGTCACGGCCGTAACTGGTCTCGCCCTCGAGCGCGGATTCTCCGTCGCTCTGGCGGCTACCCGAACGCCCGGGCCATGATCCTCTCCGACCGCCTGCTGCATGTCTTTCACTGGCCGTCGGGCTATCCGATCCGGCTGGCCCTGCCGGCCATGATCATTCTTTCCGTCATGCTGCACGGTCTGGCGTTTTATCTCGTGCGCTCGCCCGCGACGGGGCGGACCGGCGTCCTGCCGCCGCTGCCCGCCAAGGTCACGATGATTCCCGCGGATCCCTCCGGGGCCGAATCGGTGCTGCTCGCGGCGCGCGATCCCTCCTGGTTGCAGCCGGGCCGTTACCGTGATCGCCTGCTGCCTCCCCCGCGCCCGGGCCGCACGCTCCGCGCCCTGCGGCCGGAGTTGCCTTCGCTCGTGGCTGTGCCGCCGCCGGCCGTCCCGGAAGTTTGGGTCCCGGCCCTTCCTCCGCTCGCCGTGCGTTCTTGGCTGGAGGAGAGGGCGTCGCTGCCGCCGGTCGAACTGGCTCCGGTGACGGCCCGCTTTGAGCCCGCAGGTCCCGGGGTCGATGAGGATCTGCTGGCGCGCCTGCGCGCCGTCGCTCCCGCCCAAGCGCCGGGGCTGCCCGTGGAGTTGCTCGTGGTGCTTGATGCCGCGGGCGAGGCCCGCCACGTGTGGGTCCTGCGCAGTTGCGGCGTGCCGGCCCTCGACCTCGCGGCCCAGCGCGCCGTCCAGCGGTCACGTTTCGGCTCCTCCGAAGAGGGATACCAGGGAACCCTGCGCATTGTCTGGGGGCAGGGGGAGGCTGCGTCATGATGAGACTGAGCCTTTCCACGCTACCCCTGCTCTACGCGGGCGTTTTCCTTGCGGCCGTTCTTGGGCTTTGGCTACTTTGCGCGTGGAGTCAGGCTGGGCAAAGGCGCCGCGACCGGCGAGACTTGGCCCAGTGCCGCCTCTGTGCGGAATGGATCCGCCATGACCGGAGCACGGCGTTGGTGCGGTGCCCGGGGTGCGGCGCGGTCAATGAAACCAACCTCAGCATCAACGACATTTAGGAGAAAAAATTATGGGCATGTGGATCGGACGGAATCGCAAGGCGCGGGTAACTTATGGGTTTGACGAAATTGCGCTGGTTCCCGGCGCGGTGACCATGAACCCCAACGAGGTCGATGTGACTTGGCAGATTCCCGCCGCGGACGGCGGGGCGCTCAAGCTGGCACTACCCATTCTGGCCAGCGCGATGGACGGAGTGGTTGACACGCGTTTCGCCATTGCCATGGGTCGCCTGGGTGGTTTGGCCGTGCTGAATCTCGAGGGTGTGCAGGTGCGCTACGAGGACGCCGATGCTGTGCTGGCCGAGGTTCTCAGCGCGGACAAGGACCAGGTAACCGGACTCCTGCAGAAAATTTATCTCGAACCGGTGAAGGAGGAATTGATCAGCCGCCGCATTCGCGAAATCAAGGAGGCCGGAGTCATCGCCGCCGTCAGCGCCATCCCGCAAAAAGCGGAACGCTGCGGGGCCATCGCGCAGGAAGCCGGGGTGGATGTTTTTGTCGTGCAGAGCACGGTTTCCACCGCACGCCATATCTCGACGGAATACCAGATGCTCGACCTGGCGAATTTCTGCCGCACGATGAAATGCCCGGTCATCATCGGTAACACCGTGACCTATGGCACGACGCTTGAACTCATGGAATGCGGGGTTTCCGGCGTGCTCGTCGGGGTCGGTCCCGGCGCGGCCTGCACCTCGCGCGGCGTGCTCGGCCTGGGCGTGCCGCAGGTCACCGCGACGGTTGATTGCGCCGCGGCGCGTGACGCCTATTTCAAGAAAACCAGCCGCTATGTGCCGATCATCACCGATGGTGGCATGAACAAGGGCGGGGACGTCTGCAAGGCGCTCGCGTGCGGAGCCGATGCCGTCATGGTGGGCAGCGCCTTCGCCAAAGCCGAGGAGGCTCCCGGTCGCGGTTTCCACTGGGGCATGGCCACGCCGCACGCCAATCTTCCGCGAGGCACCCGCATCAAGGTCGGGGTTTCCGGCACGCTGCAGCAGATTTTGTTCGGGCCGGCCACGGTGGATGACGGCAGCCAGAATCTCGTCGGGGCCATTACCACCTGCATGGGAAACGTCGGGGCGGCTAGCCTGCGCGAATTCCAGGAGACGGAAATTATCATCGCCCCGTCGATCAAGTCCGAAGGCAAGCTCTTCCAAATGGTCCAAAACGTCGGTATGGCGCGGTGAAGAGCACGGCCATTTGGCCTCGCCAAGTGCAGCCGCGCTGCATTACGAATTGATGATTCATGAGCGAGCGTCGCGTCGTCATCACAGGCATCGGAGTGGTCAGCCCGCTGGGCAACGACCTCGAGACTTTCTGGGCGGGTCTCAAGGCCGGCCGTAGCGGCATCGGGCCCATCACGGCCTTCGACACCACGGAGTTCGACTGCAAAATCGCCGGGGAGGTGCGCGACTACGATCCGACGCCGTTTTACAAGACACCGAAGGATGTGCGCCGGAGCGACCGCTACACCCGTCTCGCCATGGGGGCGGCCAAGATGGCGATTGACCATTCCGGGCTCGACCTCCGGGCCATCGACCTCGATCGCGCCGGTGTCATGATCGGCAGCGGTGTCGGTGGTCTGGCCACCATGGAGACCCATGTCGAGACCATGCTCTACAAGGGCCCGAGTCGCACCTCGCCGTTCATGATCGCCATGATGATCAGCAATATGGCCAGCGGTGTCATATCCATGGAGTATGGATTGCGCGGTCCCAACATGTCGATTGTCACCGCCTGCGCCACGGCCAACAACTGCATGGGCGAGGCTTGGCGGATCATCAAGTTCGGTGATGCCGATGTCATGCTGGCCGGCGGCAGTGAGGCTTGCGTCATCCGGACGGGCATCGCGGGCTTCGCCGCCATGCGCGCCCTGAGTCTGCGCAACGACGAGCCGGAAAAAGCCTCGCGCCCGTTCGACAAGGACCGCGACGGCTTCGTTATGGGCGAGGGCGGCGGTGTCCTGATCCTCGAGGAATACGAGCACGCGAAAAAGCGCGGTGCGAAGATTTATTGCGAGGTGTCGGGCTACGGACTCACGGCCGACGCCTACCACATGACCGCCCCGCAACCCGAAGGCGAGGGGGCGGCGCGCTGCATGCGCATGGCCATGAGCCACGCCGGCGTCAACCCTGAGGAGGTGGATTACATCAACGCGCATGGCACCTCGACCCAGATCGGCGACATCTGCGAGACAATGGCGATCAAGTCCGCGTTCGGGGCTCACGCGAAGGACGGGCTGCTCGTCAGTTCGACCAAGTCGATGACCGGTCACCTGCTCGGTGCGGCCGGGGCCGTGGAGATGGCCGCCTGCGTCATGGCCATGCGTGACGGGATCGTGCCACCAACCATCAACTTGGACGCCCCCGACGAACAATGCGACCTCGACTACGTGCCGCACAAGGCGCGGGAGAAGCAGGTCAAGATCGCCATCAGCAATTCCTTCGGCTTCGGCGGGCACAATTCTTCCATTCTGATCAAGGCGGTCTGATTCGGCCATGGAAGCCCCGAAGGAAACGGCAGCGGAGTTTCCGGCCGTGCCTGCGGAGTTGGCGGCCTTCCGCCCTCGCGTGGCCATGGTTCTCGGGTCGGGGCTGGGCGGTTTTGCCGACGCGTGCGACAAGCTTTTCGAGGTTCCTTACGCAGCTATTCCGGGTTTGCCTGTCTCGGCGGTTCCGGGGCACGCGGGCCAGTTTGTCGGCGCGACCCTCGGCGGAGTTCCCCTGCTGCTGGCCGTTGGCCGGGTGCATTTTTACGAGGGACACAGCGCGCGGCTGGTGACCGCCCACGTGAGGCTGATGGCCTCGCTGGGGCCGCGCGCGCTCGTGTTGACCAATGCCGCGGGGACGCTGCACACAGGGTTCGAGCCGGGCACTTGGATGATGCTGAGTGACCACCTGAATCTCACCGGGGCGTCGCCTCTGACTGGCGGGCCGAATTTTTTCGACATGTCCGCGGTCTACGATGGCCAGCTGCGCCGGATGTTCCGCGAGTTGGCCCGCGAGCAGGGTTTGGGCCTGCACGAGGGTGTCTATGCGGGCATGCCGGGACCGCAGTATGAGACGCCGGCCGAGGTCAGAATGCTGCGCCTGCTCGGGGCGGATGCCGTAGGCATGTCGACTGTCTTCGAGGCGATTCAGGCCCGCGCCCTCGGCCTGCGGGTGGCGGCATTTTCCTGCCTGACCAACTGGGGGGCGGGCATGATCGAGGCGTCGCTTTCACATCACGAGGTCATGGAGACAGGTCGCTCCGCCGCGACCATCCTCAGCCGCCTGCTGGAAGCCTCGTTTCGTCGTGACTGGCCGGCGGATTGAGTCTCACCGCAGAGTCCTGCTTCCCCCCCTTGGGCTGCCTCTGGTAGCCTCTTTTTTGCACCATGACCGAATCGGAGCAGGAACCTGAGATCAGTGACGAGGATCTCGTTGCGCGCACCCAAGAGGGGGATCCGCGGGCTTTTGATGCCTTGGTCCGCAAATACAGTTCGCGCCTCTATGGGTTGGTTTACCACATGACCTCCAACCACGAGGACACCAACGACCTCCTGCAGGACATTTTTTCCAAGGCCTACCGCTCGATCAAGGGCTTCCGCGGGAAATCGAGCTTCTACACCTGGCTCCATACGATCGCCACCAACATGACGATCAATTTTCTCAAGAAGCGGTCCCGCACTTACAATATGAGTCTTGATGACGTGGACAACGGGATCCACCATGACCCCGATTTCATCGAGATGACCTCCGCACCCGATGCAACGCGAGAGGTCAATCTCAAAGAGCTGCAACAAAGATTGAACGAGGCCATGATGAAGCTGTCGAATGACCACAGAGCCGTAGTCACTATGTTCGACATTCAAGGTATGCCTCATGCGGAAATCGGGAAAATCCTCGGGATCTCTGAGGGAACCGTTCGTTCCAGACTGTTTTACGCCCATCGCCAGCTGCAAAACCACCTCCAGGAATTTCTCGTCAATTGAGCTTATGAATCCCGACATCCACAAACTTCTCCGCCTCAAACGCTATGAGCATCCCACGCCGGACTACTTTGAGCGTTTTCTCGATGAATTTCATGACCGGCAGCGGTCCGATTTGCTCAAGCAGCCAACCTTGGGCCTGATCTGGGAGCGGATCGTCAGTGCGTTCCCCGATTTTCATGTTCCGCGCCTGGCCTACGCCGGTGTGGCCGCTGCGGCCATCATGGTTTCCACTGCGATTCTGGTCACGCAGCAGGGCGGCGACACGTCATCGGCCGCCGGAGCTTCCTTCGCGCTCAACTCCCCCGGGCCGACGGCCCCCGCGTTGTTTTCGGCTGAGAGTGCTGCCCGCCAGCCCGCCTCCTCACGTTCGGAGTTTCCCCCCTACTACGTTCTGGAGTCACGGCCGGTGAGCTATGAGTCGCCTTATAGCTTTTAGTCTCTGCGGCGCCTTCGCCGGCGTCGCTCTTTTGGATTCCGCCCGGGCGGCCACGTCCGAGCCTGCTTCCCCGGTGCCCCTCGATGCGGCCGGGATGGCGGACGCGATCGAAGCCACGGTCGGACGTGTTTTTCACGAGAACGCCGATGCGGTCGTTCGGGTCGAGTCCGAGGACGAGTTAGGCAAGGTCGCCGGCACGGGATTTTTTGCCGACATGAACGGCACGATCTACACGCTCACCTCGGTGGTCGGAGACGGTCTCAGTGTCATGGTCACGCATGCGGGGCAACGCTGGCCGGCGCGTTTGCTGACCAAAGATTCCCGCAGCGGCATCGCCTTGATCAAAATCGAGACACCCACGGCCACGCCTTTCCTGACGCGCGGGGACTCGGGCGAACTGAAGGCGGCCTCGCCCCTCATCGCCATCGGATTTCCCTTCGACCATGATGTCACCCCCAGCTTCGGCTTGGTGGGCGGTTTCGATCGCCAGTCGGCCGGGAGGTTTTTCGCCACGACGCACATTCGCGCCAACATCCCCGTCCAGCGTGGTCAGGGTGGCAGCCCGGTGCTCAACATGGACGGAAAAGCGGTGGGCATTCTCGTCAGCAGTTTTGAGGAAGGGGCCGGATGCTATGTGCTCCCCATGCGTGCGGCGGAGAAACTGCGGTCCGACTACGAGCGTTTCGGCGGAGTGCGGCACGGTTGGGCCGGGGTCACCGTGCAGGAAGTCCCCCAGGCGGTGAATGGCTCGCGCATAGCCATTGACGTGGTTGATCCATCCGGGCCCGCCGTCGGCGAGTTCCGCCCGGGGGATGTGGTTTTGCAGGTCGGTGACATTACCGTGCGTGAGCCCGAGGATGCGCTTGATGCGGCGTTTTTCCTCACCGCGGGGGATTCAATCCAAGTCAAGGTCGCGCGGGGTGACGAAATCCTCAACATCTCCTTCACTCCGGGGCAGCACCCGATGGAGCGCAGTAACGACTTGCAGGCGCTCGGTCCGGACCGCCTGATGAACGTTGTGCCGGCGACCACGCCCTGATGTCCCAAGTGGCATCGGCTTCCAGCCGATGATGGAAGTGGTTCATTGGCAGGATGCCGATGCCACGCATTGCCTCCAGAAAATCTGAAAGGCCTTACACGTTGAAGCGAAACTCCATCACGTCGCCGTCCTGCACGACGTATTCCTTGCCTTCGATCCGGAGTTTTCCGACCTCGCGCGCCTTCGCCTCGGAGCCGAGGGCCATGAGGTCCTCATAAGCCATCGTCTGGGCGGCAATGAAACCCCGCTCGAAGTCGCTGTGGATGACCCCGGCGGCGGCGGGAGCCTTGTCCCCGGCATGGATGGTCCAGGCGCGGGTTTCCTTCGGGCCGGTGGTGAAATAGGTGCGCAATCCGAGCAGGTGATAGACTGCTCGGATGAGCAGGCTCACGCCGCTGTCGGCCACGCCGAGGCCGGAGAGAAACTCCGCCGCCTCCTCGGGCGGGAGTTCGGCCAGTTCGCTTTCGATCTGGGCGCTGATGACGACGGCCTCGCTGCCATGGTGCGCGGCGGCGTAGTCGCGGACGGCCTGAATGTGGGCGTTGTCGCCCCCGGCCAGTTCGTTTTCCCCGACGTTGCAGGCGAAGATGGTCGGCTTGCTGGTCAGGAGGAAAAACTCACGAATGAGCTTTCGTTCGTCATCGGTCAGCTCGGCGGTGGAAGCGGGTTTGCCGGAATCGAGGTGCGGTAAAATTTTCTCGGCGAGGGCGAGCTCGGCCTTGGCTGTCTTGTCTCCTGAACGGGCACCCTTGGCCAGGCGTTCCGCGCGCTTCTTGATGCCGGCGAGATCGGCGAGGATGAGTTCGGTCGTGATGATCTCGATGTCGCGCACCGGGTCAACCGACCCGGCGACGTGGTGGATGTCGTCGCTCTCGAAGCAGCGGACGACCTGGACGATGGCGTCGACTTCGCGGATGTGGCTGAGGAACTGGTTGCCGAGGCCCTCGCCTTCGCTGGCGCCCTTGACCAGCCCGGCGATGTCCACAAACTCGATGGCGGTCGGGACGGTTTTTTCCGATTTGGTCAGCGCGGAGAGGCGGTCGAGACGATCGTCCGGAACATTCACGATGCCAACATTGGGCTCGATCGTGCAGAACGGGAAATTGGCGGCCGTGGCCTTCCGGGTGCGGGTCACCGCGTTGAAGAGGGTGGACTTTCCGACATTGGGCATCCCGACGATTCCGGCCTTGAGCATAGGGGATCGACCTTATCGGTGAAGCGCCGCGGATAGAAGAAGATTGCGGAAAAGGATTTTCCCGAGATTCGCGGACGAAGAAATAGCGTCTTTCATTTCCGCCCGGGAGCGGAAGAATGCCCGCATGGCCTCCGCCCGTCTGAAGAAAATTGTGACCTACGCGAACCGCTACCTTCGCCTCGCCGAGGTTGAGGACTATGCGGGGGCTCACAATGGCCTTCAGGTGGAGAATGGTGCAGGAGTTCAGCGCGTGCTGGCCGCAGTGGATGCTGGACTGCCGACCCTGCGGAAGGCGGCAGCGCTCGGGTCCGGTTCGCTGCTCGTGGTGCACCACGGGCTTTTCTGGTCCGGCGTGCAGATGGTCTCCGGCGTGTGGCGGGAGAAGCTGGAGATCATGCGCCAAAGCGACCTTTCGGTTTACGCCGCGCACCTGCCGCTCGATGCGCATGAGGTCGTGGGCAACAACGTGTTGCTCGCTCGGTCGGTCGGCGTGCGCAGCTTGAAGCCCTTCCTCGGCTTTGGCCGTGCGGGGACTTTTGCCGGATCGCGTGCCGATCTTGTTCGGGCCGTCCAGGCCGCGACGCATCGTGTGCCTCTGGTCTGCGCGGCTGGTCCGTCCAAACCCCACCGGGTCGGCGTGGTTTCCGGGGGCTCTGGCGACATGGTGGACAAGGTCGCGGCCGCCGGGGTGGACACGTTCATCACGGGCGAGGGACCGCAGTGGAGTTGGGTCCGGGCCGAGGAATTGGGGCTCAATGTGATTTACGCGGGGCACTACGCGACCGAAACATTTGGGGTGAAGGCGCTGGCTGCGCACCTGGCCGGGAAGTTTCGCCTTCCTTGGAACTTCGTCGACCATCCGGTCCCGTTGTGATCCCGCGGGAATTTTTCACCCAGCCTCCCATGCATTGCGCGCGGGCTCTGGTGGGGTGCGAACTGGTCTGGGGCGGGTGCAGCGGCGTCATCGTGGAATGCGAGGCCTACGCAGCCCTCGGCGATCCCGCCTGCCACACGTTTTCGCGTCCCTCGGCCCGCAGATTCGTCGCCGACCACCCCGCCGGCACCGCGTATGTTTATCTCAACTACGGCATGCACTGGATGCTCAATGTCCTGATCAAGGGCGACGTGGATGGCTTTGTTCTGCTCCGGGCGATCGAGCCCCGGCGCGGCGTGGCGGCGATGCGGCGGCGGCGCGGAGAAAAGGAAGGGCGCGAACTCACGGGTGGCCCCGGGCGTCTGGCCTCCGCGCTGGGAGTCACCGGCCGCGATCATGGCCGGGATTTATGCGCATCCCCGCGCCGGTGTTTTTTGCCGGGCGCGCCGGCCGAGGTCGCGGCCGATGGACGTATCGGAATCTCCCGTGCCCAAGAACTGCCCTGGCGCTTCTCCCTGCGGGGCAGCCGGTTTGTCAGCGTGCCCGTGCGGACGAAAAAAAAACCAAGCCGCGGAGGTTAGTCCGCGACTTGGTCAAAAAGGGAATATTCCCCCCTTGTTGGCCGTTCAGCTTACTTGCTGTAGCTGACGGGAGCCGGTGCCGGCTTCGGCTTATGCGCGCAAGCGCCGAGGCTGAGCGACGCGGCCGCAACGGCGACGATGGCAATGATTCGAATGATGTTCATTTCTTGGTTCACCCCTTTCTAATGCAATTGATGCAAGCGTCGAGTTTGTCACAGTCGGCGCGGTGGACAACGAAAATCTCCCGAAATCTCAGGCCGTGCCGCCTGCCGCCTTGTTTCCGAGAGGCGGCTCAATCGTCACCGGGGTCCCGGCGGAAACCATTTCGTGCAGCGCGACCATGTCGGCATTGCGCAGCCGCACGCAGCCATGGCTGGCGGGTGAACCGATCAGGTCCTCCTGATTCGTCCCGTGGATGTAGACAAAGCGGGCCAGCGTGTTGCTGTTTTCGGGGTCAAGCCCGTCGAGGGTGAGCACGCGGCTGAGCACATGATCCTCCTCACCACCGGGCTGGGCGATCTCGCCCGTGGGCTGCCGCGAACGAAAGATGCTCCAAGCCGGCGCGTGTGCGCCGATTTTTTCCCGAATGACAAAACGTCCGGTCGGTGTGCGGTAGCTGCCCTCCTCGCAGCCAAGGCCGAACCGCGAAGTCGAAACGGGAAACTCCGCCAGAACCTCGGTGCCCTCGGTCACGCGAAGGGTTTGGGTGGCCACATCGACCAACACCGCGCGCTGGGCGGGGGAGGGTTCGGTTGCTGCTTTCTTGATCGCCATGGTTGCTCCCTCGGCTATTCTCTCCGGTTCTCTCATGAGCAGGAACTACCATGTAGCCATCGTCGGTGCAACCGGTGCCGTCGGGATCGAAATGATGCGGGTGCTGGAGCGGCGGAATTTTCCCGTCGGAAAGCTGACCCTGCTGGCCTCGGCGCGCTCGACCGGGAAAGTGCTGGAGTTCCAAGGACAGCCTGTGGAGGTGAGGGAACTGACGGCGGAAGCGTTCGCCGGTGTAGATTTCGCGCTCTTCAGCGCGGGCGGCGGTATCTCGAAGGAGTTTGCGCCCGCGGCCGTCGCCGCCGGTGCCGTTGTCGTCGATAATTCGTCGGCCTTTCGCCTGGACCCGGCCGTCCCGCTGGTGGTGCCCGAGATCAACCCGGAGGCCGCCCGGTCCCACCGGGGCATCATTGCCAACCCGAACTGCACCACGGCCATCACGCTGATGGGCCTTTGGCCGTTGCACCGCGCCTTCGGTGTCCGCCGCCTCTGGGCCTCCAGCTACCAGGCCGTTTCCGGCTCCGGCGCGAAGGCGATCGAAGAGCTCAAAGCCCAAGTCGAAGCGCTGGCCCGCGGCGAGCAGCCGCCCCGTGCGATCTATCCCTGGCAGATCGCCTTCAATGTCATCCCGCAGGTCGATGCCTTCCTCGACACCGGCTACACCAAGGAGGAAATGAAGATGGAAAACGAGGGCCGCAAGATCATGGGCCTGCCGGATTTTCGCGCCTCGGTCACCTGCGTGCGCGTGCCGGTCTATCGCGCCCACAGCGTCGCAGTCAGCGCCGAGTTCGATCGTCCTGTTTCCGTCGCCGCCGCCCGCGAGGCCCTGGCGACTGCCCCCGGCCTCAAGGTGGTGGACGAACCATCGCGCCACGGCTACCCCGTGCCGCTGCATGTCGCGGGTCAGGACGATTGCGAAATCGGCCGCCTGCGGGCGGACTGCGCCTTGGACAACGGCCTGGCCTTCTGGATCTGCGGCGACCAGCTTCTCAAGGGCGCCGCCCTCAATGCCGTGCAGATTGCGGAGTTGTTGGTCGAGCGCTGAACGCGCCCCAGCCTGTTCGCATTATTTTGCGTAGTGAAATCTGAGTTGTGCGATTTCAAGATTCTTTGCAGCAATTCGGTAAACCATACGATGCTCATCCGTGATACGGCGAGACCAGAACCCAGCAAGGGCGTGCTTCAAAGGTTCAGGTTTCCCGATCCCGTCATAATGGCTCCGCACAGTGTCCTTGATCAGTTCGTTGATTCTTCTGATCATTTTTTTATCCGTTTGCAACCAGTGCTGGTAATCTTCCCAAGCTTGGGGAGAGAAAACAAGATTCATGCCTCCACCAGGTCTTTGACGTTCTTTCTGACGGTCTTTCCAGAGTTCAGACTCTCAATCGACGCAAGTAAGCGCTTTGCGTTGGCTGGTGACCGAAGCAGATAAGCAGTTTCCTGAAGTGATTCATAGTCATCAAGAGAGAGCATGACCACAGCCTGGTCACGATTGCGCGTAATGATAACGGGGTCATGGTCAACGCAAACTCTGTCCATTGTGGAGGCAAGCTTTTCTCTCGCTGCGGTGTATGTAATTGCAGTCATATGGACAACATCATGCACATGCACAGGAACCGTGTCAAGGACGATGTTTTTCTGGCGAACGTTCCCGATCACTTGCTCCCACTTGCTTTTGGCCCAGAGGGTGCGTAAGCAGCCTCTGGGCCAAAAGTGCCGAAGGCATGGGAGTTAAGTGCATCGGCCCGTTCCAGGGGCGCAGTCAAAGCCTCCGCTACGCTGCAGCCTTTATCGTCAGACATTTTGATTTAGTCAGGCAGTTTAAAGGTCCAATAAGCGAGCGGAACAAGAGCGAGCTCGAGAACAATATATAAAATGAGAATCGGCTTTGGCTGACCATCGGCAAGGTAACTAAACAGCCTGCCACCCAGAAGACCTCCGGCAAAAACTACACACGTGAGAACTGCAGTGCTCCTGTGTCTGTTACTGAAAGCTGAATAAAGCCAGAATACGGCAAAGCCAAGATACAAGCCCATCGTTGCTCTGAGAATGTGAGTGACATTCAGATCGACCTCAGGAATCCCTAGGAATGTTCGTGCGAACCACTGTGGTGAAATGCCGTAGAGAAGCGCGATAATAGTAACGGCAAAGAACGCGAATATTAAAAAGTATCGTTTAAGTTTCATGACTAAAGAAAGAGATAATGCAGTTGCATAGTATTGTCGAAAGGGTGATATTTTCTTGTGCCGAACGTCCAAAGTGACCGGATGGCGGGCAGAGAGGCGTCGCGGTCTAGCTGCGCACGTTCCCGCCATTCGGTCGACTGCTCATGTTCGGCTTTTTTATGATTTCACGTGACTGCTACTGGCAATGGGCCAGCGGCGACTAACTTTTTTTTCCGTGAATCAACAGTAAGATTCAGACCTTCGAGGCTTCTAGCTCCCAATAATAGCATGTCACCCTTCTCTGCAAATACTACCTCGTCGACAGTGAAGAATTTATCGACTCTAACTATAGCAAATCCAACGCTTCGCGTAATTTGCTGGCCGTTCGCCATCACAAATGCTAAATCCTTCTTCTCTCTTTTTATACCCAGTTTATCTAGCGTGGCACCCGCTACCCACGTATACTCACTGCCAGTATCAACTAATAATTTAGGTATAGAAGTCCCCTTGTCTCGATCAGAGACATTCTCGATTTTTGCTCCAACATAAAATGTGCCCATATTTTTCAAACTACCACACAGAATTTGGTGTGAAAAGTCATTTTTCGGCCGAACGTCCGCGATCAGATATCCCCACTTGCTTTTGGCATCCGAGCCTGCTCCGCAGGCGAAATGCCAAAAGTGCCGAAGGCATACGATTGCTGTCTGAGGATGAAGTGATCATCGAGGATTCGACTCAATGTGGGTCAGGGGTTCGGTGGTCTGGTTTGTTGAACTAAGCCGCTGCGCGGCATGTTGATGAAGGGGTTTGGTTGGGTGTGGGGTGATCGGGAGGTGTGGGAAGGTGGTGGTTCATGAAGACCATCCGAGAACCAGAGCACGCCCGTCGCGCCCAAGCCCGGCTGGCTTTGCCCCTGCTGCGGCGCGGCCATGATCCCGCTCTTGCGCCTGCCCGCCCTCTGGAAAACCGGACGCGCCCCGCCGTCTCCGCTTGCTCACGCCGCATGATCACCCGAACCAACGCGACCCACCCAGGCCTTGCTGCAACGAACGGCAAAGCAGCGCACCCGTCGTGTCGGCGACCGGGGATAATCGGCCCAACTGGGCCTTTATACACTCAATGGCCGCGCCATCCCTTGGGGCAAAATCCTCTCCGGCAACGAAAGGGCCAATATCCCGCCGCGGCTTGCGGCCAAAAATGGAACCAGCCGCGCCTCTCGGCCGCGCTCCCCCAAACATAAGAAGCAGTAGCCCGCCCCACCTCCGTCCCTCGGGCTTGTTCAACCAGGGGCGCAGTCAAAGCCTCCGCTACGCTCCGGCTTCGCTGCACCCTTTATCGTTTAGGTTATTTCGCTTGGAAAGAATCGACGTGCTTTCGAAGGACGTCTGAAACGGCCTTCCATTGGGATTCTTTTGCCGTTGCAGTGACCAAGTATACTTTTCCTCGCGTTGAAACAGCACGAGCATAGTAGTGAAGAGCATTCCCTTGCATTGGGCCGGTGTATTCAACAATCCATTCGTTGTCCCCGCTTTGCTTCTCCGAGATGATAGTCACATTCATTTGTTTGAACTGGTCTTTCGACATGGCAATGTAACTCGTGATCGTTCCTACATATGGTTGAATGTTAACATTTATGTTCGGTGCAAATCCATCCTCCGTAGGTAAAAACGTCAGAAGAGCGGTTGTCGCTGTGGCAGCGGATGGTTGTGCATCAAGGGCCTCAATTGCAAAGCCATATTGAGGTAGCTCAACAGGTGCTGCGGTTACATGGGCGGTTATAGCCGCGCTATAAAGAGCGGCTCCTATCAGTGCGATGTGTTGTTTGGTCATAAAGTGGTGTTGGTAGGGGAATGCGACTTATTTTTTCCGAACGTATTTTAGAATGATATGTAAACTTATCGGAAAAACATGATATCATGCTAAACCATGAAAACTGACATCACAAGTCGTGCGCAGAAGGTGTGGGAGGAGCGGTGGGCGCGCTTCGCGTTGGGGTTGGCCCGCCGGGGTGTAGATCCGCAGAAGCACGAGTTTTGTCGTGCTTGGGTTCGCGGGTTTGTGGCTTTCATAAAGCCGAAGGGGTTTTCAGAAGCGGGGCTTGAAGACGTGGAATCCTATTTATCCAAGTTGGCGGCCTCTGGCAAGAAGGGATGGCAGGTCGCGCAGGCCGGGGAGGCGTTGCAGGTGATGTTCGGTGAGGTGGACCCGCGGGCGTGGGCCAATCCCTGGCCTGAGACGTTGATCGCGGCGGCGAGGGATACTTTGGATCGCACCGAGCCGGCGGATTTGCCGCGCGGGCCGGTGGGCGACGTGACAAGGTTTGAGGGTCGGACGGATAGCGGCGAGGTTCCGGAGAGGTATGCGGGCTTTCTCGATCAGATTCGCGAGGCCTTGCGGTTGGAGCGGTATTCTTACCGCACGCAACAGACGTATGCGGGTTGGATCAAGCGGTTTCTCATCTTCGCCCAGCCGATCTCGCGCACGGAGATTTTGTGGGGCGCTGCGCAGGATTACTTGGACTATCTCACGCTCGTGCGGCGGGTTTCGGGATCGACCTTGAATCAGGCCTTGAGTGCGCTGCAGTTTCTGTTCCGCATCGTGCTGCGTCAGCCGGCCGGCGGGCTGGGTGAGGTGAAGCGGCCGCCGCGGTCGCAACGGCTGCCGACCGTGTTGGGCCGGGAGGAGGTGCGCTCCTTGCTGCAGGGGATGCAGGGGGCGGGGTTGCTGATGGCCGCGTAAAAGGCTTCGCCTCACGCGGTGTTTGTGTGAGGTTTTTTGGCTGTGTTTTATGTGTATGTTTTGCACTCGGGGCGGGATGACGGTTTATAAATTGGCTTCACGGGCGACTTGAGACGCCGCTTGCAGGAGCACAAGGATGGCAAATCGCTTGCCACCTCGTTCCGAGGTCCGTGGACTCTGATTTATTATGAGGCTTATGCAGAGCAGGCGGACGCGGAGGGGCGTGAACGATATTTGAAAAGCGGTTCGGGCCGAAGGTTTTTGGACAAGCAGCTTGTTCACTATTTCACGCGACACCCGCGACGGCTTGGCGGCTCCCCCAACATTCCCTCCTCTCCCCCAACCGCGTGAGGGGAACCCTTTTACGCGGGGACGGTGCAGGAATTACTCGGGCACGCGGACGTGAGCACGACGATGATTTACACACACGTTCTCAATCGTCCGGGCCTGACGGTGCGGAGTCCGTTGGATGGGTGAGGCGGGACGAGGAGGGGAATTCTGGAGGGGAGCGAGGGCTTCCAGCCCGCTCTTGCCGGCATCCTGCCGGGAAGATAGCTGGAGGACACTGCCTCAACGGGTGCGCCGGGCAGGATGCCCAATACCGTTTACTTAAAGAGGTTTTATCCGCAGATTCACGCAGATGAGCGCAGATTAAAAAAGTGCAACAGTCTTTTTGTCAGCTATGTTCGTCACCACGGTTTCATGCCGACGGATCCCGTCAATTCCCTGCTCTCGCCTGCGATGATCGCGGACCTCTGCCGCCGTGCGGCGGCGCCGGCGCGCCCGGTGCGGGAGGCGCGGCTGCTGCGCGATGGGGACGAGGCGTTTCCTGCCATGCTTGACCTCATCGGGGCGGCCCGGCATTCGGTTTGCTTCGAGAATTCCATTTTCGCCGGGGATGCGACCGGGCGGCGTTTTGCCCGCGCCCTGGGCGACGCGGTGCGGCGCGGGGTGGAGACGCGGGTGCTTTACGATCCGGTGGGGACGATGATGGTCAAGGGCGGTTCAGCCGCCAAATGCCTCGCCGCCGAGGGCGTTCCGGCGCGCGCTTTCCGTCCGGTCTCACTGCTCAGCCCCTTAACCTGGGTGCGGCTGCGTCATCGCGACCACCGCAAGAGTCTGATCGTGGATGGGGACACGGCGGTGGTGGGCGGGCTGTGTATCAGCGACAATTGGGCCCCGCGGGCCCAGGGCGGGCGGGATTGGCGGGACACAGCGCTGCTCGTTCGCGGTCCGCTGGCCGGCGATGTCGGCACGGCCTTCGAGGCCATGTGGCGGCGGGCCGGGGAGGTCGAGGTGCCGGTGCCGGCCGCGGCGGACATCATGCCACCCCCGGCACCGTGCGGCCTCGTCGCCGCCGACCAGCCGGGGGCGCACCATGTGGCGGGGCTCTACATCTGGCTGGCTGCTCACGCGCGGGAGAGTCTGGAAATCACGGACGCCTACCTTGTGACGCCCGAGCCGGTGGTCGCGGCGTTCGAGGCGGCGGCGCGGCGTGGCGTGTCCGTGCGATTTCTCCTCCCGGGCAGCAACAATCATCCGTTCGCCGCGGCCTCGGCCCGCCGGCGCTACAGCCGCCTGCTCGACGCCGGGGCGCGCATCTACGAGTGGCGCGGGATGATGGTCCATGCCAAGACGGCGGTGGCGGATGGCGAGATTGTGCTGGTCGGATCGAGCAATCTGGACACGTTGTCGATGACGCGGAATTACGAGCTCAACCTGATCGTGGCCGACGCGGAGGTCGGCGCGAAGATGCGGGCGATGTTCAGCCACGACCTGCACGGGGCGCGGGAGATCCGGCCGGAGCAGTGGGCCCAGCGGCCGTTCTGGCAACGGGCCGCGGAGAGCGCGGCGCGCCTTTTCGATGACAACCTATGAGCCGGTCGCCCCGCCGATGCGCATGACGTGGAAGATGCCCGTCTCGTCGCGGTAGAATCCGCGAATTTTCGGAATGGCTGCGGGCAGTTTCATGATCGAACTGGCCAGCCATTGGTCAAAGCGCGCGGAGGCCTCCTCCTGCAACCTTCCATCGGGGGTGAAAATCTCGGTGAACGGCCGGGTCAGCGCCGCGTATTTCTTCGCGTCCACCCGGGCTTTCTCCACCCGCCGCGGATCATAGACGGAAACCCACCATCCGCCGTTGGCCCCGGAGCCGGTCGGCGGGGTGATCTCGAAGACGAGGGTTCCGGCGGATTTCTTGTCCCCGCGGAGGGAGAGGGAGTAGAGGGTGGAGATTTCCTCCCGCGTGTTGAGATGCCCGGCCAGAAACTCGCGGACCATCTGGTGGTATCTGTCGCTGCGGCCGCGCTTCCCGTAGATGCCGAATTGGATGGCCACGGGATCGTCGGGATTGCCGTAGATATTGAGGATGCCGCGGAGGTTCACGTTGAAGGACAGATAGGGCACGTTGCGCAGGGCGCCTTCGGTGAAGCTGGCCGAGGGCGCCAACTGGACCCGCCAGACCGCGTCATG
Source organism: Chthoniobacterales bacterium (assembly GCA_049315725.1). Lineage (GTDB taxonomy): Bacteria > Verrucomicrobiota > Verrucomicrobiia > Chthoniobacterales > JACTMZ01 > JACTMZ01. The sequence goes on from JBMOJP010000004.1 coordinate 22,187, forward strand.
GTCGCGAAAATCGTGCACGATGGCCTGCCAGGACGGGAGCTTGCCCTTGGCCGTGACGGCCGCGACGTAAACCTCATTGTCCGCCTCCTCCTGGATGCGGCTGATGTCCGATTTGGGGATAACACGTTCGCCTGCGGCGGTCTGCAGGAGCACGGAGTTGGCGTCGTTGCGGAGGATGAGGCCGCGGAGGGTGGTTCCGTCCTTCATCTCGATCCGGTCTGTCGCCGGGGGCCTCGGTTGCTGCGCGGTCGTCGCCCCCGCGATCGCGAGGAAAAACAGGCCGGCCAGTTGAAGCTTTGCGAACATGTCTCCAGTAAATAGGCTTCGGCGCATGAAGCAAGCCGCTGCTCGGGTCATGGTATTGGCCGCCTTGGGCTTGGGCGGATGCGTCACTCCGCCCCCGCCCTACCATCCGCCGGCCCAACCCGTGGTGACCAGGCCCTTGCCGAAGGAAAAGTTCTGGTGGGGCACCTCCACGGCCAGCTACCAGAACGAGGACCGGGGTGTTGCGCCGGGCTCGCCCATGTATTTCCAGACCGACTGGGATGCCTATGGCAAGGAGGGGCTGGCGCCGATCCGCGGCGATGACGCGGTGTTCTCGTGGAGCCGGTTTGACCGGGATCTGGCCGCCTTGAAGGAGCTCGGGGTGGACCATTTCCGCTTCGGCGTGGAGTGGGCGCGGATCGAGCCCAAGCCAGGCGTGATCAATGAGGCGGCCCTCGCGCAATACGTCAGCATGGCCCGGCAACTCCGGGCGGCCGGCATCGAGCCGGTGGTGACGCTCTGGCATTTCACGTTCCCGGATTGGCTCTACAACCCGAAAGACAAGGCGCACTCGAATTTCCTGCACCCTGGTGCGCCGGAGGCATGGCACCGGCACGTGGAGCGGGTGGCCAAGGCCATGGCGCCCTACGTGAGGATTTACGTCCCGCAGAACGAGCCGAACGGAGCTCTCCAGCTCGGGTGGATCGCCGGACACTGGCCGCCGGGGCTGCTGCTTCACCCCTTCGGCTACAAACGGGCCATGCGCATCGCGGCCGACATGTTTCGCGACGCCGCGGCCGTGGTCCGTCGGGAGCGGCCGGACGCCGTCATCATGGGCATCTATTCGCTGCCCGATTGGCGGAAGGCCAAGGGGTTGGTTGACCCGACCCGGTTTGTCTACAATCTGGTGCAGCGGCAGAATTTCGACCACCTTGACATGGTGGCCGACACGATGGACATCGTCGGGGTCAACTACTACTACGCGCAGGACGCCAGCCTGCTGCGCTTTCTCAGCCGGGGCCATGGCGAGATGTCGTCCAACTACACCCAGCTCGGCTGGGAGATCGTGCCGGAGGGACTTTTCAACGTCCTGACCACGGTAAGTAAGCGCTACGGCAAACCGATCGTGCTGACCGAAAACGGCCTGGGCACGCAGAGCGAGCGCAAGCGCATCCGCTATCTGCGCGAGCACATCGCGCAGATGCGCCGGGCCATGGCCGCCGGGGTGGACGTGCGCGGCTACTTCCCCTGGACGCTGGTGGACAACTACGAATGGAAAGAGGGATGGCACGGTCAGTTCGGCCTCTTCTCCTACGATCCGAAAACGAAAAACCGCGTCCTCCAGCCGACCGGACGCTGGTTCTCCGCCTTCATCAAGTCGCACCAGGATCCTTGAGCCTTGCCGTCGCACTCTTGCCTGCGCCTCTTGCTCCGTGGCAAGATGCAGATCCGCAGTCGGGCCCGCTGGACGGGCATCCCTGAAGATTAATGCACGAGGAATCTATCGCGATCATTGGAATGGGGTGCCGTTTTCCCGGTGCGCTGAACAACGTCGAAGACTTTTGGAAGTTCCTTCTCGAGGGGCGCGACGCCGTGGTGGAGATTCCGCCGGATCGCTGGAATATCGGGCGCTTCTACGATCCCGAGCCGGGGCTTCCGGGCAAATCAATGGCCAAGCACGGTGGGTTCATCGAGGGCATTGATCTTTTTGACCCGCAATTTTTCGGTATTTCCCCGCGCGAGGCTCCCTACATCGATCCGCAGCAACGGCTGCTGCTCGAGACCGCGTGGGAGGCCATCGAGGACGCGGGGTTGGTCCTCGACCATGAGCACGGCACCGACATCGGCGTCTTCGCCGGCATCTCCCACACCGACTATCAGGGCATTCAGGGCGGGGCGACCGATCGCTGCGGCATCAGTCCTCATTCGGCCACCGGCCACGCCCACAGCATCGCGGCCAACCGCATTTCCTACTGCCTCAACCTGACCGGGCCGAGTATCGCGATGGACACCGCATGTTCCTCGGCTCTCACCGCCGTGCACGTGGCCTGCGAGCACCTGCGCAAGGGGCGCTGCGCCACCGCCCTGGCCGGCGGGGTGACGGTCATGATCACGCCGGACGGCTTCATTGGTTTTTCCCAGGCCTCGATGTTGTCGCCGGACGGACGGTGCCGTGCCTTCGATGCCTCGGCCAACGGTTTTGTCCGCGGCGAGGGTGCGGGCATGGTTCTGCTCAAGCCGCTGTCCCGGGCGCTGGCGGATGGTGATCGTGTTTATGCGGTGATCCGTGGCACGTCCGTCAATCAGGACGGCCACACCAACGGGATCATGCTGCCGGGGGAGGAAGCCCAGACCCGCCTGGTGCGCGAGGCCTGTGCCGACGCCGGCATCGATCCGGCGGATGTCGGCTACGTCGAAGCCCACGGCACCGGCACCGCGGTGGGCGATCCCATTGAGGCGCACGCGCTGAGCCACGCGCTCTGCGACGGCCGCCCGGCCGAACGACCGCTGGTCATCGGTTCCGTCAAGAGCAACCTCGGCCACCTCGAAACCGCGGCCGGCGTGGCCGGTATCATCAAGGCGGCCCTCATCGTCAGCCGCGGCCAGATTCCACCGAGCATCCATTTCGAGACACCAAGCCCGCACATTGATTTTGAGGCCTGCCGGCTGCGGGTGCCGACGCGGGTCGAGGCTTTCCCCGAGGTGGCCAGCGGAGCTCGGGTTGTCGGGGTCAATTCCTTCGGTTTCGGCGGGGCCAATGCCCACGTGATTCTGTCCGCCCCGCCGGCGTCTACGGTGGCGAAGACACCGGTGGTGGATGCGGAGCGCACCTGGCCCTTTGTGCTCTCCGCCCGCTCGGAGGAATCGCTCAAGGCCTCCGCGGCAAACCTCGCGGCCTGGCTGGAGGAGAAGGCCGGGTCCAACGGCACCGGCCGGTTCCTGCCCGACCTCGTTTACACTCTCGGGGCCCGCCGGAATCATCATCCTTACCGCCTGACCGCGGCGTCCGCCTCGGCCCGGGGCTTGGCCGAGAGCCTGGCCATGTTCGCGGGCGCGGGGGCCTGTCCGGGCCTGAACACATCTTTCGCTCCGCATCCGGAGCATTCTCCGCGCGTCGGATTTGTCATGAGCGGGCAGGGACCGCAGTGGTGGGGGATGGGGCGCGAGCTGATGCGGACCGAACCGGTCTTTCGTCAGGCCATGGAGCGCTGCGCCGCCGCCATGGCGCCTTACGCGCGCTTTAATTTACTCGAAGAATTGGGCCGCGATGAGGCGACCACGCGGGTGGCCGAAACCGAAGTCGGGCAGCCGGCCATCTTTGCCATGCAGATCGCGCTGTCTGCTTTGTGGAAAGCGTGGGGCGTCACTCCCTCGGCCATCACCGGGCACAGCGTCGGCGAGGTGGCGGCGGCTTGTGTGGCGGGAATTCTAACCCTCGAAGAAGCGGCGCGCATCATTGTTATCCGCGCCCAGGCCATGTCCGGCTGCGCCCGTCACACCGGGGCGATGCTGGCAGTGGGGTTGGACGAGGAGGGGGCGCGGGCCTTGATCGAACGCCACGACCCGGCGGCCAGCATTGCGGCGTTCAACGGACCGACTTCGCTCACCATCGCCGGGCTCAAGCCCTCGCTGGAAAAAATGGCGGCCGAGTTGGAGTCGCGCCAGATTTTCAACCGCTTCGTGCGCGTGCAGCATCCGTTCCATCACGCCATGATGCAGCCGGCCGCCGACGAGCTGACGGCGGCGCTGGCTGGTCTGGAACCGCAGGCTGGAGACGTGCCGTTCTTCAGCACGGTGACCGGCGCGCTCTGCCCCGGGGCGGATTGCACCGCGGCCTACTGGGGCAGCGGCATCCGGCAGCCGGTGCGTTTCGTTTCCGCCGTCAACGCCATGGCCGCGCACGGCGTGGATGTCTGGCTGGAGATCAGCGCGCATCCGGCCCTCGCCATTTCGTTGCAGGAATGCCTCGGGTCGGTGGGAATCAAGGCTCCGGTCGTTTCCTCCACGCGCCGCGAGCGGGAACAGGAGGCGGCCATGGACGCGGTGCTCGACCTGCATCGGTTGGGCGTAGCCGTGGATTTTACCTCCCTGACCCCTTCGCGTCATCAACTCAGGCTGCCGACCTACCCTTGGAACAAGGCCCGCTGGTGGCACGAGTCCAACGAGATGCGCCACAGCCGCCTGAGCGCCGGGGGCAAGGGAATCCTTGATTTTCGTCTGGCCCGGTCCGTGCCCACCTGGGTGGCCCGCCTCGACGCCCGGCATCTGGCCTACCTGCGCGACCACTGTGTGGACAACCATGTCGTTTTCCCCGCGGCGGCCTTCATCGAAATGGCGCTTGAGGCGGGTCTCGAGATTTTCGAGAAGCGTCCGTTCGCCATTGAGGACTTTGAGATTCGCAAGCCGCTCATCCTGCCGGAATCAACCAGTCATCTTCTGCTCGAACTGACCTGGGAGGCGACCGAGCGCACTTTCACGATCAAGAGTCTGCTCGAGCCCTCCTCGAGCTGGTCGGTCCACGTGGTCGGCTCGATGCGGGGCGAGCGCGTGGAAACGACGTTCGAGACCACACGCTGGCTGCCGCCCGAGGGTCGGCTCGATCCGATGGATCTCGAGGAGCATTACCAGCACAAGCGCGACCGCGGGCTGAATTACGGTCCGGAGTTCCGCGTGGCCCACGAAATTTTCGCCCGGGCCGGTGAGGCGTCGGGCCTGGTCGCCCTCTCGGCCGACGCCGCGCGCCGCGCCGCGGAGTATGCGGTCCATCCCGTGATCCTCGATGGCGCGCTGCACGTCTTCTCCGCCGGGGCCCGCACGGTGGAGGCACGGGGCCAGAAGTTGAAGCTCCCCGTGCGGTTCGGTCGCATCGTTTTCCTCCGGTCCCCCGGAGCCCGCAGCCGGGTGCAATCGGCCGTCACCCATTGCAACGAGGAGCTGACCGAGGGGCGCATCGGATTGTATGACGAGCAGGGCGAGCCCTGCCTGCTCGTGGATGGTTTTCGGGCCGTCGCCCTTGGCTCCTTGCGCCGGGCGGGATCTTCAACGGGCGAGGGGAGGGATTTGGTTTATCATGCGGCGTGGGAGCGGCAGCCGGCCCCAGGGCCTCGTCCGGACCTCGAGCCGCTGCCGCTGGAGGATTTGCGCGCCGCGGCGGCCCGGGCGCTCGGTCAGGTGCTCGATCTTCGTGGCCGTGAACGCTTGGAAAATGTCATGCGCGAGGAAGATGACGTGGCCGCCGCCCAGATCGCCGCCGGCCTGCGCCGCATGGGCGTCGGAGCAGTCGGAGGCGCAGTCTTTTCGCCAGCATCGCTCGGGGTGCCCCCAGCCATGCAGCCCATTTTTCGGCGTCTCATGTCTGGCCTGACGGAGCATGAACTTTTGCGGGCCGAGGGTGACGGATGGCGCGTCACGCCCGCTTTCGCCGGTGCGGCCGAGGGCGCTTCCACAATCCTGCAGGATTTTATCCGTCATTATCCCGGGCATCTTTGCGAGGTCATGCTCTGTGCCGCGACCGGCGCGGAATTCGAAGCGATCATCCGCGGGGAGAAAGACGCCATTCAGGTGCTCTTCAGCGGCATGGGGTCGGATCATTTGGAGCAATTTTACGGTGACGGCCTTTATGCCTCGCACTGGGTGACGGCTATCGGCACGGCGGTGCGCCAAGCCGCCTCCGCGCGGCCCGAGGGCCGCGGATTGCGCATCCTTGAGGTCGGCGCGGGCACCGGTGGCCTGGCGGCCCAGCTCCTGCCACTGCTTGAGCGCGGCGTCCATCAATACGTTTTCACCGATGTTTCCAGCGGCTTCTTCCCTCCCGCCCAGCAGAAACTCGCGGCTTATCCCGAGGTGGAATACCGCGCTTACGATCTGGGCCGGAACCCGGAGGATCAGGGGCTGGTCGAGGGAAGTTTCGACTTCATTGTCGGCACGAACGTCGTGCATGCCGTGGCCGATGTGCGGGCCTGTCTCACCAACCTGCATCGGCTCCTCGCCCCCGGCGGAACGCTCATGTTTATGGACGTGGCCACCCCGCGGTTGTGGACCGACTCGATTTTCGGGCTGACCAGCGGTTGGTGGAGCCTGACCGACCGCGACCTGCGGCCCGAGCACCCGCTGCTGCCGCGGGCCAAGTGGGAGGAAATCCTGCAGAAGTGCGGGTTTGCGCAGACGCTCAGTCTCCCCGGGCTCTCTCGTCCGGGCGGCGGCGAGGGGCAGATCGGTCTGCTCGCCCGCAAAGCATGGTCCGAGGCGGCCGCCATCCTCGAAGAATCGGCTGCGCTGGAAGAGACCTCCTGGGTGATTTTTGCCGACCGTCGTGGCCTCGGTGATGCCCTGGCCAACGAAGTGCGGCGGCGGGGGGCGCGCTGCCGTGTGGTGCGCGCCGGGGCAGAGGACGCTGTGCCGGACGGGGATGTGCGCGTGATCAATCCGCGCCGGGCGGAGAGTTGGATGCATTTGGCCGGCGAATGGTCGGCGGACGCGCCGCCGCAGAGGTTTGTGCATTTGTGGGCGATGGATGAGGCGGAGCCGGATGCCTCATCCGATGGCCTCATCGGAACCGATGCCCTGCTTCATCTCGCGCATGCTTTGGATGTTTTTGCCCCCACGGGGAAATTTCGTTTTGATCTTGTGACTTCCGGGGCTCAACCGGCGGGGCGTGATCCGGTGGGGGTTGAGGTTGGCGCCGGAGCAACCATCGGTCTTTTCCGGGTCTTCCTGACGGAGCATCCCGGCGCGACCTGCCGCGGGATTGATCTGCCGGCGGGGGTCTCGGCCGCGGATTGGCGGTTGCTCTGGGACGAGTTGCAGCGCACGGACCCCGAGCGTGAAGTCGCCGTGCGCGGCGAGGCGCGTTACGTCCAGCGCATGACCCGCGGTTTGCCTGTCGAGGATCGCCCGTTGGATGCATCCATCCCGCTGCGTCTCGAGTCGCGGGAGCGTGGGAGCATCGACAGCCTCAAGTTCACGCCGTTTGTGCTGCCCGTCTGCGGGCCCGGAGAGGTGCTCATCAAGGTCCAGGCGGCCGCGTTGAATTTCCGCGACGTGCTCAAGGCGCTCGGGCTTTATCCCGCCGAGACGGCCGACGCGCGGATGTATGGCGACGAGGTTGCCGGGGAAGTTCTCGCCGTCGGTCCTGGCGTCGATCATGTCAAGGTGGGCGACCATGTTTTCGGTCTCGCGGTCTTCGGGTTGGCCACGCACACGCTGGCCCGCGCGGCCGATGTGATCCCGGTCCCGGCCGGCATGACTTCGGAGGAAGCGGCCACGGTGCCGGTGGTTTTCATGACCGCCTGGCACGCACTCGCCAGCGTGGCCCGCCTGCGGGCGGGCGAAAAAGTCCTCGTCCATTCGGGCGCCGGCGGCGTCGGCATGGCGGCGATTCAGATCGCGCAGCATCTTGGCGCCGAGGTCATCGCCTCGGCCGGAAGTCCCGGTAAGCGCGCCCTTCTCGAGACCCTGGGGGTCGAGCATGTCATCGACTCACGGCGCGGCGACTTTGCCGAGCGGGTCCTCGAGTTGACCGGTGGTCGCGGGGTCGACGCGGTGGTCAACGCGCTGGCCGGTGAGGCCATTCCCATGGGGCTTTCGTGCCTGGCCGAGTTCGGACGTTTCATCGAGATCGGCAAGCGCGACATCTACCAGAATTCCAAACTGCCGCTCTGGCACCTCCGCCGCAACGCGTCCTTCCATGTGGTCGCGATGGACGCTGTTTTCGCCGGTGATGCGGAATTGACCCGCGGGCTCCTCGCCGAGGTGGCCGGCCTGATGGCTCGGGGCGCGCTCCAACCCCTGCCTTACCGGTCCTTCCCGGCTTGCCGGGCGGATGCGGCTTTCCGTCTGATGGCGGCCGGCAAGCACACCGGGAAAGTCCTGCTCGCTTTCACCGACGCTTTCATGGTGGCAACCGGGACGGTGCCGCGACCATCTTTCAACGTTGATCCTGCCGCAACCTACCTCATCACCGGCGGCTTCGGCGGATTTGGCAAAGTCTTGGCCCGCTGGCTGTCCGACCGTGGGGCGCGGCACCTTGTCCTGGCCGGGCGGCAGGGCGAGGCCACGCCTGGTGCGGCGGAATTTATCGCCGAACTGCAGACCGCCGGCGCGGAAACTTTGAGTCTTCGGGCCGATGCCGGATCATCGGTCGACTTGGAGAAACTCTTTGCTGCCATCCGCGCTTGTGGTCGTCCGCTCAAGGGCGTGTTCCACCTCGCCATGGTCATCGACGATGCGTCGCTGGCCGACCTGACTCCCGCGAGAATGTCCGCGGTCATGCGCCCCAAGGCCCTCGGTGCGTGGTTGCTGCATGAGCACACGCGCGGCATGAACCTCGACGCCTTCGTCCTGTTTTCCTCCGCCTCGAGTATTTTCGGCAATCCCGGCCAGGGAAACTATGCCGCCGCCAATGCCTTCCTCGACAGCCTGGCCCATCATCGGCAGGCCCTCGGCTTGCCCGCCCTCGCCGTCAACTGGGGTGTCCTCGGCGGCGATGGTTATGTGGCCCGCAACGAAAAGGTCGCCGAGTATTTGGCGCGTCAGGGCACCCTTGCGCTCGAACCGAAGGAGGTCGTGTCCCTGCTCGAATCCTTCCTCGACGCCCGGGTGGCTCAAGTGGCGGCTTTGCGGGTCGATTGGGGCAAATGGCGGCAGGCCTTTCGCAGCCTGCAGGACAGCCCGTTTCACGAGCGCGTGTTTGCCTCCGCTGTCGAGACCGAGGAGACCTCAAGCAAGGCGGGTGACTGGCGCGGGCGCATCGACGCGGCGCCCCCGGAGGAGCGCGAGTCGGTCATCGTCCGCGCCCTGCAGGAAGTCGTCGGCTCGGTGCTCCGGGTCAAGCCCGAGTCCCTGCGACCGGACCAACCCTTGACCGACCTCGGCCTCGACTCGCTCATGGGCGTGGAAATCGAAAATCTCATCGAGGGTTCCATCGGTGTGACCCTGCCCCCCACCAGTCTGATGCGGGCGCGGACCATCGGGCAGATTGCCACCCTCATCCACGGGCACCTTGGCGGCGAGCAGCGGCCCGGTACGTCTCCGGCCCAGGCGGCCGCCGGGGCCGAGGAGGAGGTTTCGTTGGCCGAACTTGATCTGGAGGCCCTGGGCGTGGACGACCTTGATGAATTGGGCCCTCCCAGCAGCGCGTCGAGGATCAACATCCCCGCGGGCGCCTCCTGATTTGGCCCGGATGGAAACCGATGTCCGCACACGATTGCAGGAGATGGTGGCAAGCGGTCAGGTGCGCCTGCAGCCGCTGACCTTTCCCCAGCGCGAATTGTGGGAAACTTCCTTCGTTCCCCCGACCGACCCTTCCCATACGATAGGCTCGTTCCTCGACATCCGCGGGCCCTTGTCATTTGCCATGTGCCGCGACGCCCTCCGCCTCGTCATCGAGCGGCAGGAGGTCATGCGCACGTCATTCTTGCCGGGCAAGGATCGGCCGGTGCAAATGATCCGGGCCCACGCGGAACCCGTCCTGACCTATCGCGAACTCGCTTCCGGCGAAGCGGACGACGCGAACATTCTTGAGGTTTTGCACGAGAGCTTTCGTCGTCCCTTCGATCTGGTGCGCGGACCACTTTACCGCCTGGAAATGCTGCGACGTGGGCCGGACCATCACGCTCTGGGCCTGGGCATCCACCATGCCATTGCCGACGGGTGGACGGTGACCAGCTTTGTGGAGGATTTTTGCACCGCGTGCGTCATTGTCTGGCGCAAGGCGGGCAAGGACATGTCGCGACTGCGTGGTATCCGGGATTCCCTGCCCCCGCTCGCCCTGACGTATTCAGCCTGGGGCGCGGCCGAGCGTGTGCGCTGGCAACCAGCTCGACTCGAACCGCACGCGGCCTATTGGCAGGACCGTTTGTCCGGCACGAAGCTGCTCTTTGACGCTCCCGCGGAGACAGCCCTCGCGCCCATGGAAAAATGGACGACCTCGCTGCCCGCCGAGCTGGCCGAGCCTCTGCGCGCCCTGGCCAAGCGGTCGGAGACGACGCTTTTCAGCGTGCTCGCCACGGCTTTCCGTCTGGCCCTCTTCCGCTGGAAAGGTGCGGATGACGTGGTGTTGGGCACACCCGTGGCCGGCCGGGCCAAGGCGGCCAGCAAAGAGGTCATGGGCTATTTTTCCGGCATCGTTCCGCTGCGGGCCCGGCTTGATCCGGCGCTTTCGTTCGAGCAGATGCTGGAGGAGGTTCACCGGCAGGCGGTGGATGATTTCGCCCACGCCATGCCATTCGTCGAATTGGCGGCCGCCGTCGAGCGCGGGGCGCCACGCCGACGGCACGCGATTTTCGACGTGCGGTTCGCCGTGCAGAATCATCCGTGGCCCAGCATTAAGATCCCCGGCATTTCGACCAAGCTCCGCACGCTGACGAGTGGCACCTCGCGCTTTGACATCGCCTGCGAGCTAACGGAGGATGGCCGCATGTTGGAGTTGATTTGGCTCCACCGGCCGACGGTCATGACCGCGTTGGAAGTTCGCGATTTGGACCGGATTTTCCGAGAGGTCTTGGTCGAAGCCGGAACGCGACCAGCTCCGACCACGAACTGATGAACGAAACCACTTTGACCGTGAAACCTGAGGCCCCTGCGGGCTTCGAGCCTTGGGCGCACCACGCAGCTTTCTCACTCGTGGCCGGGTTGTTCTACACCACGATGGGCGTGATGGCGCTGTGCCTTTATCAAGGGTGGATCTGGCCTTTGATTCCGCTGGTCCTGCTCTCGAGTCACCTCATGCACGCCATGCTCATCGCCTTCCATGAGGCCGCCCATGGCAACCTCCGCAAGAGCAAGCTCTTGAATGAAATTGACGGAATTGTTGTCGGCATGATCAGCGTGACGCCATTCATGCTCTACCGGGCGTTGCATCAGAAACACCACGTGAACCTTGCGACTGAGAAGGACGTGGAGCTCTGGCCCTTCGTTGACCCGCAGGAGCCTCTTTGGTGGCGGCGCGTGGCGGCCTTCCTCGAATTGAACTTCGGTTTCTTTTACACGCCCTACCTTTTCTGGCGCGTCTTTCTCCAGCGTCCTTCGCCGGTGACCAACCGCGCTGTGCGACGCCGCATCTGGGTGGAGACGGCGGGAATGATTCTCTTCTGGGGCACCGTGCTGGGGCTCGTGGCCTACTTTCAAGTGTGGACTTGGTTTCTCGTCCTCTACTTCATCCCGGCCTTCATCGCGGGCAATCTACAAAGCTGGCGCAAATACATCGAGCATGTCGGCTTGAGCGGCAACACCGGCCGGAGCGCGACCCGCAGCATCGTCGGTGACACCTTGCCCGGCCGCATCGTCTCCATTTCCCTCCTGCACCAGCCGTTGCATGGCGTGCATCACATCAAGAGTTCCCTGCCGCACGAACAGTTGTCCGATCATGTGGACTGGCTCATGCCCGAGGATGACGGCGACACCGTGCCATTCCCAACCTATCGCGCGGCCTTTGCCGATCTGCTCAAATGCCTGGCCGACCCGCGGGTCGGCGGACAATGGGCGACCGCGTCGGCGCCCCGCGCCACCTGATCATGTCGGACCACGCCGTGGCCGCAGATGACCGCACGCTTTTCGAGGCCGTCGGGCTGGCCAAGGAATACGACGACGGTCGCGTGCCCGCTCTGCGCGGGGTCAATTTTCGCATCAAGCGGGGTGAGTTCGTTTCGATTGTCGGCCCCAGCGGCTGCGGCAAGACCACGCTGCTCAACATGCTCGGCCTGCTCGACACCCCGACCGGGGGTGAGTTGTGTTACGGCGGCACGGCGCTTTCGAGGGTCGCCGATCCCGCCACCTACCGCGCCCGCGAAGTCGGCTTCATCTTCCAGTCGTTCCACCTCCTGCCGACCTTCACCGTGGAGGAGAACGTGCAGATCCCCATGTTCGGCCTGCCGTGGAAACGCACCGAGCGCCAAGCCCGCGCGGTGGAGTTGCTGACCGCCGTCGGTCTGTCCCATCGCCTCGGTCATCTGCCGGTCAAACTCTCCGGCGGGGAGCGGCAGCGCGCCGCCATTGCCCGCAGTCTGGCCAATCGCCCGTCCATTCTTCTCGCGGACGAGCCCACGGGGAATCTTGATAGCAAGAATGCGGGCCTCATCATGGAACTTCTCAAACGTCTTCAACAAGAGCACGAGGCCACGCTTGTCCTCGTGACCCACGACCCCGAGGTGGCCAGCCACGCCTCGCGCCTCATTCGCATGAAAGACGGCCAAATCCTGTCCGACGCCGCAGCCGTCAACGCATGACATTTCTCGAGGTCATCTTTCGCGGTCTCTGGCGGCGTCCGGTGCGGACCGGACTCACCGGCCTCGGCATCGCCATCGGCATCGCGGCTTTCGTTGCGCTCGTGGGGATGTCCGCCGGCTACGAGAAAGGTGTCACGCGGCAACTCGACGTGATCGGCATCGACGTGGTCGTGAGCAACATGCAGGGCGGGATCATGCCCAAGGCCTTCGAGGAATCGGTGCGCGAGGGCGTAGCGGCGCTGCCCGGGGTGGCCGAGGCCAATGCCACGCTCATGCAGATGTTGAGCGTGGAGGACGCGCCCATGATGGTCGTTTACGGCCGCCAATGGGATTCGTTCACCTGGGACAGCTTGAAAGTTCTGGAGGGACGGCTGCCCCGCGACGCCAACGAACCCGCCGTGGTGCTGGGTCAGCTGGCTGCCGAGATGCTGGGCAAAAAGCCCGGCGACAAAATCCAGATCGAAACCGGCGAGTTTGAAGTCGTCGGCATCGTGGATGGACAGTCCGTGGTGGAAAATGGCGCCATCAACATGGCTCTCCCGCGTTTTCAGGAGGTCAGCGGCTACCAGAACCGGGTCAATTTCATCAATGTCCGCGTGCCGCCGGGCGCCGACGAGGCGCAAATCGCCGATCTCTGCCGCCGGATCGAGCAGGCCTTTCCCGGATTGCGCGCCGTCAAGGCTGGAGACGTGGTCGGGACCAGCCAGGGATTCCAAATGGCCCAGGCCATGAGTTGGAGCACTTCGCTGCTCGCCCTCATCGTCGGGGTTCTTGGCGTGATGAACACCATGCTGATGAGTGTCTTCGAGCGGAAACACGAGATCGGTGTCCTCCTGGCCCTCGGCTGGAAGCGCTCGCGTATCATGGTCCTCATCCTCTGCGAGTCCGCCGCCCTAGGCCTGCTGGGCGGGGTCATCGGGGTGGCCCTCGGGGCCCTCACGCTGGCTGCCCTGGAGCTCACGCCGATGGTGCGAGGATTTCTTGAGCCCGACCTCGGATGGCCTCTCGCCTTCCGCGCCATCCTCATCGCTCTGGCTGTCGGTGTGGTCAGCGGCTTCTACCCCGCGTGGCGCAGTTCCCGCCTTTCCCCCAGCATCGCGCTTCAAGGTTGACCGTCGTGCGTTCGCGCTTTTCAGTGGCGGCAGATCCCCTCATGAGAAGATTTTCCTCCCTCCGCACCTTCCTTTTTCTCCTCCTGCTTTCCCTGCCGGCGTCAGCCGAGGAAATCTCGATGTTCGCCACGGAGCTGGCGGGTCAACTGGCTGCCGCCGTGCAGGACGGCAGCTCGGTCGCGCGGGTGAAGTTCAAGGTCGAGCCCGCCGGCGGCGCGGCTCCCACCGTGCTCCAACTCCAAATCAAGGCCCGCCGCACGGCTGACCAGTCCGAGGTCGCTTATGAGGTGCTCTGGCCGACCGAGCGCAAGGGCGAGCGCCTCGTCCTGCGCCAGCGCGGCAACGGCCCCGTCGAGGCCGCGACCTTCGTTCCCCCCGAAAAACGCCAGCGCCTGACCGCCGCACAATTGCTCGAACCCATCCTCGGCAGCGACCTCGCGGCGCACGATGCGGTGGAGAACTTTTTCCGCTGGAAACAGCAAGCGCTGGGCGGACGCGAGAAAATCGGCAACGCCGACTGCGTCCTCGTCGAGTCCCGGCCCGGCGCAGGAGACAGCAGCCCCTACGGCAAAGTCGTCAGTTGGATCGACCCCCGCAAAATGATCCCCCTGCGTATCGAGAAGTTCGACAAATCCGGGAAGTTGGTGCGGCGGATCGAGACAACCCAGACCGCCAAGGACGACCGCGGCCGCAACGTGCCCGCCGCCATGACCGTGACCCGCGCCGCCGGCGGCAGCGTAACCGAGATCGACGGCTCGAACCTCCGCCACGACGTAACCGTAGGCGACGCGGATTTCGCCGGGCTCTAGGTTTTGTCCGTTCCTTCGTGGTCTGCCGCACTTGATAAAACAGTCGCCCGCCTCAAGCGCACTTGGACCTGACCCCAAAGCTGACGCCACCCCAAAGCTCGCGGCTCACATTGAGTATTTCGGGCAACCGTGACCAGACTGCATGCTGTCTACTGGAGGAATTTCGACCCCAGTCGCACAAGGTCCTGCATGTCGACGTCGCCGTCGTTGTCGGAGTCGAGGAAGTTTTGCAAAAGCGGGTTGGCTCCGGGGTTGGTGATGGCCGCGCCCTGCTGGGCTGACGGGGCGGCGCCGCTGCGGGATCCGGATCGCAGGAGCGAAACGACGGCGGGCAGAATGACCGGGAGCATGCTGAGGATGGTGTCAACGGGTAGCCCGCTTTTCTGTTGCGCTTGAGTGACCATCTGGTTCATGCGATCGGGACCGAGGGTGCGCTCGAGGTGTTGGGGCGAGCCGGCGTTTTGCGTGAGTGAGCCGAGCAGGGCGTCGATGCCCTCGATGCCGCCAGTCTGGCCGGCCTCGCGCAGGGCGGGCTTGAGCAAGCCGCCGATCGTGCCGGCCAGGCTCTCGCTGGCGCCCGCGGACACTGCGGGTGCCGCCGATTGGGCTCCGCCGGTCAGGGCAGCGAGGAGGCCTTCAAGGTCGGATTTTTGCGTGCCGGCTTGGGGATCTTGGATCGAGTTAACGAGGGTTTCGAAGAAGTTCATAGAATTTTGATCTTGGCGCATTCGGTCAGCGAGGGGAAGCCGCAACGATGTCCATGCCGCGGGCTTGTGCCCTGCTCCGACCTCGGGTAACTGGTGGGGATGAAATGGTCCGGTCGCCGCGAAAGCACCAATGTGGAGGATCGCCGGGGGATGAGCCCGACCGGCCGCACCGTGGTCGGCGGCGCGGGTTTGCTCATCATTCTGGCCGTCGCGTTGTTCACCGGGGCGGACCCGATCCGGTTGATGGACGACCTGGGCGTGGATACGGGAGCGGGGCCGACGCAGACGCAGACGGCACCCGCGGCCGACGATGGCGTTCGCAAGTTTGTCTCCACCGTGCTGGCCGATACCGAGGACGTCTGGACCGAGGCCTTCGCCAAATCGGGAAAATCCTACACCCCGCCGCGTCTCGTGCTCTACTCTGGTCGGACGCCGATGCCCGGGGGATTGGCGCAGGGTGCGACGGGGCCGTTTTATCTGCCGACCGATCAGACCATCTATCTGGACTTCTCGTTTTTCGATGAAATGCGCCGGCGGTTCGGCATGACCGGGGATTTCGCCGCCGCTTACGTGATTGCGCACGAGGTCGGGCACCATGTGCAACATTTGCTCGGGTTGACCGACAAAGTGCATGGCGCGATGGGACGCACCTCGGAGGCGGAATACAACCAGATGTCCGTGCGTCTGGAGCTCCAGGCCGATTTTCTCGCCGGGGTGTGGGCGCACCACGCGCAACAGCGGTGGGACATTCTGGAGGAAGGGGACATCGACGATGCGATCAATGCGGCCGAGACCGTGGGCGATGACCGTTTGCAGTCGGCCACGCGCGGTTACGTGGTGCCGGACTCCTTCACCCACGGCAGGGCCGAACAGCGCCGGCGATGGTTTCTCCAGGGGTTCAAATCCGGCCGACTCTCCGAGGGCAACACCTTCGACGTGCCTTACGATCGGCTCTGATTGGTGCGGTCGCGATTTTTGCGCGTTTCCTCGCGGAGCGGGACGCTATAAAAGAAACTTATGGAATTGGTCAAGGTCGCCATTGTCGGCGCGAGCGGTTACTCGGGAGAGGAACTGCTCGCCCTCCTGGCGAGGCATCCACGGGTGGACGTGGTCGCGGTGACGTCGCGCCAGTCGGCCGGACAGACCGTGCCGGAGGTCTTTCCGCAAATGGCGGGATCGCGGTTGGCCGGAATGAAGTTTGTCGAGCCCTCAGCCGGCGTTCTGCTGCAATCCGGTGCGACCACGGTTTTCCTCGCGTTGCCGCACGGGCTGGCCGCGGAGTTTGCCGCGCCGCTGCGGCGGGCGGGTATTCAAGTCGTGGACCTCAGCGCGGATTTCCGGCTCAAGTCGCCCGAAGTTTTCGCCGAATTTTACGGAGGCAGCCATCCGGCACCGGACTTGCTCGCGGAATCGGTTTATGCCCTGCCGGAGATTTGCGGCGATGCCGTGTTGGCCGGGGCGGGGCTGTTGGCCTGCCCGGGATGCTATCCCACGAGCATTCTCGTGCCGCTGGTGTCCCTGTTGCGGCGGAAGCTGATCGAGCCAGATTCGATCGTGATCAACAGCTTGAGCGGGGTCAGCGGGGCCGGACGCAAGGCGGAGGTTCCGCTTCTTTTCGCCGAGTGCAATGAAAGCCTGCGGGCTTACGGCGCGCCCAAACACCGGCATCTTTCCGAGATCGAGCAGGAGCTGGCCGCAGCTGCGGGCGGCCCGGTCACGGTTAGTTTCACCCCGCATCTGGTGCCGGTGACGCGGGGAATGATTTCGACCATCGTGGTCCGCCCGGTTGGCGGCGCAGGCGCGCGGGAAGTTGAGGCTGCGTGGGCGGCGGACTATGCCAACCGCCCTTTCGTCCGGCGCGTGGCGCATCTGCCGGAATCGAAACATGTGATGAAGACCAACTTCATCGATCTGGCTGTGCGGGAAGATGCGCGCACCCGGCGGCTGCTGCTCTTCAGCGCGCTGGACAACCTGACCAAGGGCGCGGCTGGACAAGCCGTGCAGGCTTTCAATCTTTCGCAGGGCTGGGACGAAGGAACGGGACTTTTATGAGCGGGATCAAATCGATCAAGGGCGGCGTGACGGCCGCGAGCGGGTTCCGTGCAGCGGCGGTTTTTGCCGGGATCAAAGCCTCGAACAAGGGCCGCGACGACATGGCCCTGGTGGCTTCGGAGATTCCGGCCACCGCCGCAGGAGTTTTTACGACCAACCGGGTCAAAGCCGCGCCGGTGCGGGTTTCCCGCGCGCACCTGCGCGCCGCGCACGCCTGTGCCGTGCTGCTCAACAGCGGCAACGCCAACGCCTGCACCGGGCCGTGCGGCATTGCGGCGGCCAAGTCTCTCGCCGGCCAGATGGCCGACGCTCTCGATTGCGGGGTGCGGCGGGTGCTGGTCTGTTCGACCGGGCGGATCGGTGTGCCTTTGCCGGTGGAAAAAATGGCGGCCAAACTCCCCGACCTGGCCGCCCGCCTCTCTGCCAAAAGCGGGCTTCTGGCCGCAAAAGCCATCATGACCAGCGACACCTTCCCCAAGCAATACGCGCTGGAAGTTCGCGCGGCCGGTGGAACATTCCGCGTCGGCGGCATGGCCAAAGGTGCCGGAATGATCAATCCCAACATGGCAACGATGCTCTGCGTTCTCACCACCGATGCAAAAATCGCCAAGGGTGCGCTGCACAACGCCCTGCATGCCGCGGTGGAGAAAACCTTCAACCGCATCACGGTGGACGGCGACATGAGCACGAACGACACCGTCCTCGCCCTGGCCAACGGAGCAGCGGGCGGCGCCGCCATCAAGGCCGGCGCGCCCGACCACACGCTTTTCCTCGAGGCCCTGAGCGAGGTCTGCCTCAAACTCGCGCACATGATCGTCGAGGACGGCGAGGGGGTCTCGAAGTTCGTCACCGTGCAGGTGCGCGGGGCCTCGAGTCTGCAGGCCGCGCGCAAGGTGGCCGAGGCGGTGGCGAATTCCACCCTGGTCAAGTGCGCCTGGGCCGGGAACGATCCGAATTGGGGCCGCATCCTTGACGCCGCCGGCTACTGCGGCGTGCGCATTCGTGAGGAACTCGTCGACATTTACTATGATGGCCTGGCGGCGGTGCGGGGCGGGACCGTGGCGCCCACTCCGAAGGAGAAGCTGGTCGCCGCCGTCTCCAACAAGAGATTCACCGTCACGCTGGACCTGCAGCAGGGCAAAGCCTCCTACAAGGTCTACACGACCGACCTGACCGAAAAATACGTCGAGCTCAACCTCAGTGAATAAGCCATGAGTCTGCCCGACGCCACCCTCCGCGCGGCCGTGCTGGTCGAGGCGCTTCCGTTTTTGCAAACCTTCCGCGGCTGCACCTTCGTGATCAAATACGGGGGGAGCGCAATGGAAAGCGACGACGCGGTTGAGCGCTTGCTCCGTGATGTGGTCTTTCTCGAGGCGGTCGGAATCAATCCGGTGCTGGTGCACGGCGGCGGCAAGGCGATCAGCGCCCGCATGCGCGCAGCCGGCTTGGCTGCACGCTTCGTCCACGGGTTGCGCGTGACCGATGTATCCTCCATCCGCATCGTCGAGGACGTGCTCGACCACGAGGTCAACCCGCGCTTGGTCTCGGCCATCGGCGAATTCGGCGGCCGCGCCCGCGGGTTCTCGGGACGCGATGTGCTCAAGGCGGAAAAATTGCCGCCGGTCGACGATGGCGAGGGTGGCACGGAGGACCTTGGATTCGTCGGCCGGGTCACCGGCGTGGACACGACCGAATTGGAGCGCGTCCTGCAGGAGGAGCGCGTGCCGGTGGTGTCGCCGCTCGGGCGCGGAGCGGATGGCCAGACGCTCAACGTCAACGCGGACGAAGCCGCCGCGGCCATCGCCGGCGCGCTGCGGGCGACCAAGCTGATTTTTCTCAGCGACGTGCCCGGAATCATGCGGGATCGTGAGGACCCCGGGTCGCTGGTGGCGACGGTCCGCGCGGCGCAGGTGGAAACGCTCATCCGGCAAAAAGTGCTCGAGGGCGGCATGATTCCGAAGGTCCAGGGCGCGGTGGCCGCCTTGGAAAAAGGCGTGGGCAAGACGCATATGATTGACGGGAGGCTGGCCCATGCTTTGCTGCTGGAAATTTTCACCAATGAAGGCGTCGGCACTGAAATTGTGGCTTAGGGTTTGTTGCCTCCTCCTCGCGGCGGCGCTCGGCGCGCAGGCCGAGTTCCGCGGGGCGTGGATCTCGACCGTTTACAACCTTGACTGGCCGTCGGAGGGTTCCTCCCCCGCGGAGCAGAAAGCCGAATTGGTCCGGTTGCTTGATGCGGCCAAATCGCTCGGGCTGACCGATGTTTTTTTCCAGGTCAGGCCGGAAGGGGATGCCTTCTATCGTTCTTCGCTCGAGCCCTGGAGCCGCTTCCTGACCGGCACACAGGGGAAGGATCCGGGCTATGATCCGCTGGAGTTGTGTCTGGCCGAGGCGGGCCGGCGGGGCATCCGTGTGCACGCCTGGCTCAATCCCTACCGCGCTTCGATCAAGGCCGGAGCCTCGCTGGCCTCCAACCACATGGCCCGGCGCTTCAGCGCCTACGCCTACAAGGTCGGTTCCGTCGTCTGCATGGACCCGGGTTCGCCCGAGGTGCAGGACCATGTCGTCAAAGTTGTGACCGACATCGCCCGCCGCTACGCCGTGGCCGGGATTCACCTCGACGATTATTTTTATCCCTATCCTCCGAAGGGCGGAAAAGTGAACTTCCCCGATGGCAAGACCTACCAGCGTTACCGGGACGGGGGGGGCAAACTCGAACTCGGCGACTGGCGCCGCGACAACGTCAACCGCCTCGTGGCGCGGGTGCATCAGGCCGTCAAGGCCGCCCGGCCGGGCGCGGTTTTCGGCATCAGTCCGTTCGGCATCTACACGAAAGGAAAGCCGTCCACGGTCGAGGCGGGCCTTGATCAACTCAACGAGATCTTCGCCGATCCTGTGCAGTGGATGCGCAGCGCTTCGGTGGATTATCTGGTGCCGCAGCTTTATTGGAAGGACGGCTCGGCCCAGTCGTTCAGCGAACTGCTCAAGTGGTGGCGTGGCTCCGAAGCGAATCCTCGGGGCGTGCCCATCTACCCGGGCATTGCGGCCTACCGCATGAGCGAGCAGGGCTGGCCGCCGCAGGAAATTCTCCGTCAGGTTGCCCTCTCCCGCACGGTCGGCAAGGGTCCTTCGGGTCAGGTGTTTTTTCGCCTCGGCACGCTGGCGGACAACACTAAGGGGATCGTGACGCAGCTTAAAAAGGCCGGCTACTGACGTCTAAGGAGGGCCGCCGCCAGGGCGGTGATTTTCTCCGCAGTGGACAGACGGTAACGCACCTCCACAACGCGCAAACCGTCGCCAAGCATTTTGCCCAGCAATTGCGCGTAAACGGCGCCCATCAAGCGCGCCGGGCGCAGTGCACGCCGATCATCCGCCGGTTGAAGTCGCGCGGCTTCGGCGTAGAGTCGCGCGTTTTCGGCCGCGAACCTTTGCAGAAAAGCCTGCCGTTTTTGGTCCCGCCGGAAAAAATCATCCGCGTCGATCCCGTCTGCGGCCAGTTCGTCGAGGGCATAGTAAAGGCGCCCGCGCTGCCAATCAGACGCCGTGTCGCGCAGGATGTTGGTGTATTGCAGGGCGCGTCCGAGGGTCTCGGCATAGGCGGCCGCCCGCTGCGGGTTCGCGCCGAAAATCGGCAGGCAGAGCAGGCCGACGGTCCCGGCCACGCGGTGACAGTAAAGGTCGAGGTCCGCCCGCGTGGGCATGCGCACCGGGGTCGAGAGATCGGTCGCCACGCCTTCGAGGAGTTCGAGGAAAATCGCCGGGTCGAGTCTGCGGCGTTGCACCATCTCGCGCAGATTGTCCGGCAGGCCCGCACGTCCCGGATCGCGGAAGCCATCACGCCAGGCGGCCAGAGCTTCCAGTCGCAAGGCCCCAGGGCCGGGAATGGCGTCGTCCGCCAGGTCGTCCACCCGGCGGCAGAAGGCGTAGAGAATCTCGAGATCGTGCCGCCGTGCGGAGGGGAGGAGGCGGAAAGCCGGAGCGAAGCTCGATCTGCTGGCCCGCACCTCGGAGGCGGCATCGAGATGCGCGGGCGGCAGCAGGTGGTTCATGTAGCCGGCACCGTCAGGAACCCGTCGCTCATGGCCAGCACGTGGTCCGCGGTTTGCGCGGCCGGACCGTCGGGCCGTGCGCTCCAGACGACGGTCAGCCCCAATTCTCCCATCGCCCGGCGGGCCAGCGGGACGAGGATTTCCTCGGCCGCCGGCGACTCGGCCAGCAGCGCGCGCGGCCGGTGAATGATGGCCCGGGCAAAGCAAACCAAGGCCTGCTTTTCCGGGGGAAGAGCCGAGACGGGGCTTTCGGCCTCGTCTTCCAGCCCGCAGAATTCCAGGGCGAAAATCGTCTGCCCCGTCTGCTCGGATTGAGTCTGTGCGCCCGATTTGAGCAGCGGGAAGGCAATGTTTTCGAGGACGCTCAGCGAAGGGAGCAGGGCGTTGGCCGGAAAGAGAAAACCGAAGGTCCGCTGCCGCAGGGTGTCACGGGCGGATTGATCGAGTTGTGTGGCGTTGACGTCCTCACACCACACCTCGCCACTGTCCGGTTGCTCAAGCAGGCCGAGGAGGTGCAGCAGAAGGTTGTTGCCGCAGTCGGCCGGTCCGCAGATTGCATGGAAGAGGCCGGCGGAGAAGTCTGCGTTGACCTGGCGCACCTGCGAGGCGCCGGCGCGCCAGAGGGGGCGGCGGCAATGCAGGTCGCGGCAGCGGAGCAGGGGAGGATTCATTCGCCGAAGACGCATTGTGCGCGTCTCGCCGCCGAAATGCAGGAAGAATCTATTGCGTGGAACCCGGCGCGGCGGCACCCTCAACCTTCATGACCTTGGCCAACCAGATTACTATCATCCGGATTCTTCTCATTCCGGTCTTCGTGGTTTTCTCCGTCTATTACTCGGTCAGCGTGCGCGCGGGTGCGCCGGAGCCATGGCTGCACTGGTGTGCGGTGGGCACCTTTGTGGTGGCCGCCGTCAGCGACGGGCTCGATGGCTGGATCGCGCGGCGCTTCAACCAGCGCAGCGCGCTGGGCGTGGTGCTTGATCCCATCGCCGACAAGGGGCTCCTTCTCACGGCCATCATCACGTTGAGCCTCTATCCCTGGGCCGTGGGCCTGCCGCTTTGGTTTCCCATCCTTGTCGTCGCCCGGGACGTGGTCATTCTTGTCGGCTGCGGGTTGCTCAAGTTTTTCACCGGGGATGTCGAGATTCGGCCGAGTCTGCTCGGCAAGACCGCGACGGCCCTGCAGATGGCCGCGGTGGGCTGGGTGCTGCTCCAGATTCCCGAAGAGCGCTGGGTCGTGTGGGGGGCCGGATTTTTCACCCTGGTGAGCGGAATCGGTTACGTCTGGCGCGGAACGAATTCACTCGGTGGGGCGGAGCGCGCGACATGAAGAAGGCCGTTCTCGTCGGGCGTCCCAATGTGGGAAAGTCCGCGCTCTTCAACCGTCTGGCCGGGCGGCGCATTTCCATTGTCCACGACCAACCCGGCGTGACCCGCGACCGCATCGAGGCGGTGTGCAATTTGGGGCGGGCGCCTTTCAGCATCGTGGACACCGGCGGTATCGGCGCGTCGCCCGATCCGGACTTTGCCGAGGCCACGCATCGCGCGGCCGATGAGGCGATCGAGGGGGCGGACGTGGTGCTTTTTGTTCTCGATGGCCAGGACGGCTTGCTGCCGCTCGATGCCGAGTTGGCGGCCAAGCTGCGCCGCGCCTCGCGTCCGGTCGTCCTCGTGGTCAACAAACTCGACCATCCCAAGCACGACGACCGCGAAAGCGAGTTCGCCAAGCTGGGCTTTGCCCGCGTTGTCGGGGTCAGTGCGGTGCATGGCCGCGGCATGAACGATCTCCTCGACGCGGTGCAGGAGGCCTTCGGTGCCACCGCGCCCGAGGCCGAGTTGCCCGAGCAGGTCATCCCGCCCCGTCTGGTCATCATTGGCCGTCCGAACGTCGGCAAATCATCGCTGACCAATGCCCTCCTCGGCCGCGCGCGGGCCATCGTCAGCACTATTGCCGGCACGACCCGCGACTCGCTGGAAATTCCGTGCGAACTCGGCGGGAGCGCCTACTTGTTACTCGACACCGCGGGCATTCGGCACCGCTCGCGGCACAACACCTCGGTCGAGGTCTTCAGCGTCATGCGGTCGGAGGAAGCCATCCGCATGGCCGATGTTTGCGTCCTCGTCATCGACGCCTCGGCGGGGGTGACCGCGCAGGACAAGCGGATTGCCGGGCTCATCCAACAGGCCCGCAAGGCGGTCATCGTGGTGGTCAACAAGGCGGATCTGCTTCCGCCGGAAGCGCAGACCCGCGAGGGCCTCAAGGAGGCTCTGGCCGCCTGGCAGGCCGAGCTATTTTTCCTGCCCCACGCGCCCATGGTCCTGCTCTCGGCCAAGACCGGCGAGAACCTGCGGCGCCTCGGCACGGTCCTGGAAAAAGTTCGCCAACACGCCACCCGTCGTTTGGGCACGGGCGAACTGAACCGCGTGATCCGCGACGCCATGATCCTGCACCCCGCGCCGGCCCGGGGCGTGCGGCGGCTGAAAGTTTTCTACGCCACGCAACTCGAGGAGACGAATCCGCGTCCGTTCGCGCCGGTCAAGTTCCTCCTCTTTGTCAATTCGCCCGGCCTGCTCACCCCGACCTACGAGACCTATCTCGCTGCCCAACTGCGCCGCATCCGCGAGTATCCGGGCCTCCCGCTCGTGCTCGAATTGCGCGCCCGGCCCGAATCCGAAAAACGCACCCGTTCCCGCGCGAGCGGACGCCCAACCAAGTCGCCCGGCAAGTTTTCCGCCAAACGCGCGGCCAAGCGCCCCGCACCCAAAAAGCGTCACAAGGGTTAATCTGGCGCGATCGTGCAGGGGAGGGGCGTCTAGCCGCCGCAAAATCCGTCGCAACCGCCAGCTTTGGCACGGACGTTGCTCTTTATGTGATCTGCGGGGCAATTTTTCTTTGCGCCCGCCGTTCCATTCCCTAATTTCGCACGTTCGCCGGACCCACACTGACCACGCCCATGAAAATGCCCGAGCGCCAAGGCCTCTACGACCCGCAATTTGAACACGAATCGTGCGGGGTGGGCTTCGTCGTGCACCGCAAAGGGCGCAAATCCCACGAGATTGTCCAGCAGGGCCTGCAAATTCTGGTCAACCTCGAGCACCGCGGAGCCTGCGGTTTCGAGGAGAACACCGGGGACGGCGCGGGCATCCTCATTCAGTTGCCGCACAAGTTCCTCGCCGCGGTGGCGGAGGAGGAGAACATCGAGCTTCCCGCCCCCGGGGAATACGGCGTGGCCATGGTCTTTCTTCCGCCGGACCAGCAGTTGCGCGAAAAAATCGCCCAGCGCTTCGAGCAGGTGGTCCGGGCCGAGGGCCAGAAATTTCTCGGCTGGCGCACCGTGCCGACCAACAACACCACCCTCGGCGAAACGGCCAAGTCGGAGGAACCCGAGGTGCGCATGGCTTTCGTCGGGCGCCATCCGGCGATCAAGGACGAGCTGGCCTTCGAGCGGAAGCTCTACGTCATTCGCCATCGGCTCTTCAACGAGATCCGCTACGCCGGCGCGCCCGGCGGCAGCTTCTTTTATCTGCC
The DNA here is from genome assembly GCA_049315725.1 of Chthoniobacterales bacterium. Classification (GTDB taxonomy): domain Bacteria; phylum Verrucomicrobiota; class Verrucomicrobiia; order Chthoniobacterales; family JACTMZ01; genus JACTMZ01. The sequence continues at coordinate 46,933 of JBMOJP010000004.1, forward strand.
GAGCTTCTCCTCCCGCACGCTCGTCTACAAGGGCATGCTGACCACGGCGCAGGTCGCGGAGTATTATCCCGATTTGTCCGACCCCCGGATGGAGAGTGCGCTGGCCCTCGTCCACTCGCGGTTCAGCACGAACACCTTCCCGAGCTGGGAGCGGGCGCATCCCTACCGCTACGTCGCGCACAACGGCGAAATCAACACCCTGCGCGGCAACGTCAACTGGATGAATGCCCGCGAGGCGCAGCTGGCCTCGGAGCTGTTTGGCGACGACATCGAGACGCTCAAGCCGGTCATTCACCAGGACGGCAGCGACTCGGCCATGTTCGACAACTGCTTCGAGTTCCTCGTTCTCTCCGGTCGTCCGCTGGCTCACGCCGCGGTCATGATGATCCCCGAGCCTTGGGCCAAGCATGAATCGATGCCGGCCGATCGTCGGGATTTTTACGAATACCACTCTTGTCTGATGGAGCCGTGGGATGGTCCGGCCGCGGTGGCCTTCACCGACGGCACGCAGATCGGTGCCGTGCTCGATCGCAACGGCCTGCGCCCGTGCCGCTACTACGTGACCAAGGATGACCTCGTCATCATGGCCTCCGAGGTCGGTGTCCTCGACATCGCGCCCGAGCGCGTCGAGTCGAAGGGACGACTGCAACCCGGCCGCATCTTCCTTGTGGACACCAAGGAGGGTCGCATCATCGCCGACGAGGAAATCAAAGAAAGCCTGGCCAAGGCCGAGCCCTACGGGCAATGGCTCAAGGAAAACCTCGTCAAGCTGGAGGACCTGCCGGACGGCAACGAACCGGCGCATCCCGACCATGCGACGGTGACTACCCGGCAGTTCGCCTTCGGCTACACCCAAGAGGACCTCAATCTCATCATCGCGCCGATGGCCCGCACCGCCGTCGAGCCGATCGGCTCGATGGGCAACGACTCGCCGCTGGCCACGCTCTCGGACAAGCCGCAGCTTCTCTACAATTACTTCAAGCAACTGTTCGCCCAAGTGACCAACCCGCCGATCGACTCGATCCGCGAGGAAATCGTCACCTCGACCATCACCACGCTCGGCTCGGAGGGCAACCTGCTTGAGCCCACGCCGCAAAGCTGCCGCCAGATCCAGCTCGTTTCGCCGGTCATCACGAACGAGGAGCTGGAAAAATTGCGCGCCGTCAACCAACCCGGCTTCAAATCCGCCACCCTGCCCATCCTCTACAACGTGAGCGGCGGCGGACCCGCGCTGGAGGAGGCGCTCAATGACCTCTTCGATGCGGCCGACCGGCACATCGCGGACGGCGTGAACATCCTCATTCTCTCAGACCGCGGCCTCAACGAGCAGCGTGCACCCATTCCCGCCCTGCTGGCTGTCTCCGGGCTCCACCACCACCTCGTGGCCAACGGTCGCCGCACGCAGGTCGGTCTCGTCCTCGAGTCCGGCGAGCCCCGCGAAGTCCATCACTTCGCGCTCCTCACCGGCTACGGCGTCGGCGCGATCAACCCGTATCTCGTCTTCGAGTCGATCGAGGACATTATCCAACGCCAGAGCCTCACTGGCATCGACCCGCAGAAGGCGGTCAAGCAATACGTGAAGGCCGCAGTCAAGGGCATCGTCAAGACGATGTCCAAAATGGGCATTTCCACCATCCAAAGCTACCGCGGGGCGCAGATTTTCGAGGCGGTCGGACTGAACAGCGAGGTCGTCGACACGTATTTCAAATGGACGGCCTCGCGCATCGAGGGCATGGACCTCTCCGGCATCGCCCGCGAAGCAGCCATGCGCCATCAACGCGCCTGGCCCGGCCGCGACTACCGCGACGATGTGCTCGATGCGGGCGGCGTTTACAAGTGGAGGCACGACGGCGAGCACCACGCCTTCAATCCGACGACTATTCACCTCCTGCAGCACGCCTGCCGCACGGGGAGCATGGATGTTTTCCGCCAATACACGGCCTCGGTCAACGACCAGTCGAAGAAGCTGGCCACCTTGCGCGGTCTCATCGACCTCGAGTTTGACGAGAATGGCGGTATTCCGATCGACGAAGTTCAGTCCGTCGAATCCATCATGAAGCGCTTCAAGACCGGCGCGATGTCCTACGGCTCGATCAGTCTCGAAGCCCACGAAACACTCGCCGTCGCCATGAACCGCATCGGTGGCAAGAGCAACACAGGGGAGGGCGGGGAGGATCCCGGGCGCTACACCGTGATGCCCAACGGGGATTCGAAGAACAGCGCGATCAAGCAGGTCGCTTCCGGCCGTTTCGGCGTGACCAGCTACTACCTCTCGCAGGCCAAGGAGCTGCAGATCAAAATCGTCCAGGGCGCCAAGCCGGGCGAAGGCGGACAGCTTCCCGGCACCAAGGTGTATCCGCCCATCGCCAAGGTGCGCCACTCCACCCCCGGCGTCGGCCTCATCTCGCCCCCGCCGCACCATGACATTTATTCGATCGAGGATCTGGCCGAGCTGATCCACGACCTGAAAAATTCCAACCGCCATGCACGCGTTTCGGTCAAACTGGTCAGCGAAGTCGGTGTCGGCACCGTGGCCGCCGGCGTGGCCAAGGCCCATGCCGATGTCGTGCTCATCAGCGGTTACGACGGAGGCACCGGAGCCTCGCCACTCTCCAGCGTGCAGCACGCCGGCATGCCGTGGGAACTCGGCCTGGCCGAGACTCATCAAACGCTGCTGCTCAACAATCTGCGCAGCCGCATCGTTGTCGAGGTGGACGGACAACTCAAAACCGGCCGCGACGTGGTCATCGGCGCGATGCTGGGCGCGGAGGAGTTCGGCTTTGCCACCGCGCCGCTCGTGGTCATGGGTTGCATCATGATGCGCGCCTGCCACCTCAACACCTGCCCGGTTGGCGTGGCCACCCAGGATCCGGAGCTGCGGAAAAAGTTCACCGGCAACGCGGACCACGTGGTCAACTTCATGCGCTTCATTGCGACCGAGGTGCGCGAACTGATGGCCAAGCTGGGATTCCGCACGCTGGACGAAATGGTCGGACGCGTCGACCGCCTGGCCATGCGCAAGGCGGTGGACCATTGGAAGGCCGCGGGCCTCGACTATTCGCGCATCCTTTACACGCCCGAGGTCGGGGACGAGGTTGGCCGGTATTGCACGATGAAGCAGGATCACGGCATCGAAAAGTCCCTCGATATCACCACGCTGCTGAAACTCTGCCAGCCGGCCATCGAGCAGGGCAAGAAGGTCCAGGCCAGCCTGCCGATCAGGAACGTCAATCGCGTGACCGGCACCATTCTCGGCTACGAAATCTCCAAGGCCTACGGGCTCGAAGGATTGCCCGAGGATACCATCTCACTCGAATTCACCGGCTCGGCCGGACAAAGCTTCGGCGCCTTCGCCCCCCGCGGGCTGACCCTCCGGCTCGAGGGCGATGCCAACGACTACGTGGGCAAGGGGCTGAGCGGTGGCAAAATCATTGTCTATCCTCCGGCCGCCGCCACCTTCGCCGCCGAGGAAAACATCATCATTGGCAATGTCGCCCTCTATGGCGCGACCGATGGCGAGGTTTACATCCGCGGCATGGCCGGCGAGCGCTTCTGCGTGCGCAACAGCGGCGCCCGCGCCGTGGTTGAGGCGGTGGGCGACCACGGTTGCGAATATATGACGGGCGGACGCGTGGTCGTGCTCGGCCCGACCGGACGCAACTTTGCCGCGGGTATGTCCGGCGGGATCGCCTATGTCCTCGACCCGGCGGGCAACTTCCACACCCGTTGCAATCTGGACATGGTGGACCTTGACCGGCTGGAAAATGCGGAGGAAATCGCGGAGGTCAAAGTCATGATCGAGCGGCATGCGGAATTGACCGGCAGCCAGCACGCCCGCGCGGTGCTTGAGGCTTGGGATCGTTCGGTGCGGGACTTTGTCAAAGTGCTGCCCAAGGACTACAAGCGTGTGCTCATGGCCATGGATCGCGTCATTGCCTCTGGGCTGAGCGGCGAGGAAGCGGTCATGGCCGCCTTCGAGGAAAACGCCCGCGACCTCGCCCGGGTGGGCGGAAACTAGGAAATATCATGGGAAAACCGACCGGATTCATGGAGTTCACCCGCGAGTTGCCGCGGGATCGTTCCCCGCAGGAGCGTATTCGCGACTGGGAGGAGTTTCACGACCACACACCCGAGGCCAAGCTGCGCGACCAGGGCGCCCGCTGCATGGATTGCGGCACACCGTTCTGCCAGACCGGCATGATCATCAAGGGTGCGACCAGCGGGTGCCCGATCAACAATCTCATCCCCGAGTTCAATGATCTCGTTTACCGCGGGCTCTGGCGTGAGGCGCTCGACCGGCTGCACAAGACGAACAATTTTCCCGAGTTCACCGGCCGCGTCTGCCCCGCCCCGTGCGAGGGGGGCTGCGTCCTCGGCATCATCGAACCGCCCGTCACGATCAAAAACATCGAGTTTTCCATCATCGAAAAAGGTTTCGCGGAGGGCTGGGTCATGCCGCAGCCGCCGAAGACCCGCTCAGGCAAGAAGGTTGCGGTCGTCGGCTCCGGCCCGGCCGGTCTGGCTTGCGCCGACCAGCTGAACAAGGCCGGACACCTCGTCACGGTCCTTGAGCGGGCCGACCGGATCGGCGGCCTCCTCACCTACGGCATCCCCAACATGAAGTTGGACAAGGAGGACATCGTGCGGCGCCGGGTGAATATTCTGGCGGCCGAAGGAATCGAGTTTGTTACCCATGCCGATGTGGGGCGCAGCTATCCGGCGGAAAAACTCCGCGAGGATTTCGATGCCGTCGTCCTCTGCTGCGGCGCCACCCAAGCCCGCGATCTTCCGGTCGAGGGCCGCGATCTCGCCGGAATTTTCCCCGCGATGCAATTTCTCACCACCAACACCAAATGCCTCCTCGATGGCAGCGCCGTTCCGGCCGACCTCAGCGCGAAAGGCCGCGATGTCGTGGTCATCGGCGGTGGGGACACGGGGACCGATTGTGTCGGCACTTCCATCCGGCAAGGCTGCCGCAGCGTCACCCAGTTGGAGATTTTGCCCAGGCCACCCGACAGCCGGGCGGCCGACAATCCCTGGCCCGAATGGCCGAAAATCTACCGCATGGACTACGGCCAGGAGGAGGCCGCCGCCCTCTTTGGGGCCGACCCGCGCGTCTATTGCACCACCGCGAAAAAATTCACCGGCGACAAACAATGCCGGGTCAACGAAATCCACACGGTCCAGATCGAGTGGGCTCTCGATGCCCAGGGGCGTTACTCGCCCAAGGATCTGCCCGGCACGGAGAAAGTCATCCCCGCGCAGCTCGTCCTCCTCGCCATGGGGTTCCTCGGACCGGAAAAACCGCTGGTCGAATCGCTCCAACTCGAGACCGACCCGCGTTCCAACGTGAAGGCCGATTACGGCAAGTTCGCCACCAGCGTGCCCGGCGTGTTTGCTGCGGGCGACATGCGCCGGGGCCAGAGCCTGGTCGTCTGGGCCATCAACGAGGGGCGCGCCGCGGCTCGCGAATGTGACCGCTACCTGATGGGTTTCACCAACCTGCCCTGACCGCCGAATCTGGCTTGCCTTCGCGGCCGGTTCGCGGGAATGCTCACCTATGCGCTACTCCCTCCTCGCCCTCCTCCTCGCGGTCGCGCCAGCCTTGGCTCAAGAAGTCGTCCCGGTCGTGCCGGTTACGACCGCGGCTCCGGCCAAGACCGCCGTGAAAATTCCCTGGGGCCTGACCATCGACCAATACCGCTTGGTTGACGCCTCGCGCCGTCCGGGTGGATCGACCTTCACCTACCAAAAAGCCCGCGGCCGCGGACCGTTCGGAAATCTTGTCGAGCACGTGCCCGGCGGTCCGCAGCGCTCGGTGGCCAGGAGAATGCAATGGTGAAGACGTTTCTGTTACGCGCCCTGGCGATCCTTCTGCCCGCCCTGTTCGCCGGGTGTGCGATGATCGAGTTCTGACCTTGGTCTGCGGTGGTCCTCCTCCGCGCCTGTTAGAGCCGTTTCAGATTTTCTGTCGCCGGGAACGTGGCATCGGCATCCTGCCGATGAACCCCTCCGATCATCGGCTGGAAGCCGATGCCGCCTCGGAACACATCCCACCGACAAGGGTTGCGACTTTGTTTAACCCGCGCTGATCTTCGAGCATGTCCCCTCCACGACATGCCCTGTCCCCTTGAAGGACACGGTTGCCCGACGGGACCAACCCGAGGCCGACGGCCCCCGGTCCAACACTGGCCGCCGCAGGCGGAAAGTCCTACCCGCGGGGAGGCTAAGGGGTCAGGCATAAAATCTTGCGGTTGCGTTCTGGTTGGTAGTAGTTTTCAAGGATGCCGAGACGGATTCGCATCGAATTTGCCGGGGCGATGTATCACGTCATGGCGCGTGGGAATTTGCTTTGATGTCCAACCATTATCACCTTTTGCTCGAAACACCGGAGGCGGACCTGGCCGTTGGCATGGGCTGGCTGCAGGGGGAGAA